>DATEZO010000045.1:0-9480 GCA_035255485.1 Burkholderiaceae bacterium | reverse complement strand
GACATACGGTGAAAAATCCTTCACGGTTGCAATCGGATGCAAATCGTCACCGACAATCTGGACATCGGGGCGCTTGCGTTTCAGGTATTCCTTTGCCGCCCGCGTAACCTGATGTCCGTGCGCATAGTTCTGCCCGATGATATACACCTTCTTGATGCTCTGGTCCTTCGCCATGTAGGAAGTCAGCGCCTCCATCTTCATGTCGGAGTTGGCGTCGAAACGGAAGTGCCAGAAGCTGCATTTGCTATTGGTCAGGTCGGGATCGATCGCCGAATAATTCAGGAACACGATTTCCTTGCCCGGATTACGTTCATTGTGCTTGTTGACCGCATCGATCAGCGCAAGCGCCACACCCGATCCGTTGCCCTGCGCAATATAGCGATAACCCTGGTCGATGACTGTCTTCAGCTGGGTCAGCGATTCCTGCGGGCTGCCTTTTCCATCAAACGCGGCAACTTCAAGCGTATTTCCGGAGCCGGCCCATCTCTGCTGGTTGGCCATCTCGGTAAACATCTGAAACGTGTGCAACTGGTTTTGCCCGATTGGCGCAAACGAGCCTGACATCGTCTCGATCATCGCAATCTTGATGGTTTCGGCCTGGGCAGTCGGCGCGGCAAATACGGCAGCAACGGAAAGTGCGATAACAAGCGGGCGGATTTGATGGAACATTTGTCTCTTCCTTTTTATGATGGTTGAATTAAAACAAGCCTGGTCCGCGGTTCCTGCCTTCCTGCCTTTCATGCAGTAGGCAATTTGTAATCCCTGAATTGCTCCCGGATCTTGTTCTTCAATACTTTTCCGGTCGCGCCATGTGGCAGCGCATCGACAAACGCCACATCATCCGGCATCCACCAGGCGACCACCTTGCCCTCGAAGAACCGGAGCAGTTCTTCCTTGCTCACGTCCGCGCCCGGCCGCTTCACCACGACCAGCAGCGGCCGCTCATCCCACTTCGGATGCCTGATTCCGATACAGGCCGCCTGCTGCACCGCAGGATGCCCCATCGCGATATTTTCCAGATCGATGCTGCCGATCCATTCGCCGCCGGATTTGATGACATCCTTGCTGCGATCGGTGATCTGCATGTAACCATCCTGGTCGATGGTAGCGACATCGCCGGTCGGGAACCAGCCGTTCTGCAGCACATCACCGCCCTCGCCCTTGAAGTAGCCGCTGATGATCCACGGCCCTTTTACCAGCAGATTGCCATAGGTTTTGCCATCCCACGGCAAGTCATTGCCGGCGTCATCGACAATCTTCATGTCGACGCCGAAGATCACATGGCCCTGTTTTTCCAGCTTCGCCTGCTGCTGCTCTTCCGGCAAACCAAGATGGCTGACTTGCAGGGTGCAGGCGGTACCCAGCGGCGACATCTCGGTCATGCCCCAAGCGTGGACCACTTCGACGCCGTATTGATGACGGAAGGCTTTCATCATCGCGGGCGGGCAAGCGGACCCTCCGATGACAGTGCGCTTGAAGGTGGAAAACTTCAGGTCGTTCTGCCCGACATAATTCAGGAGGCCGAGCCACACAGTCGGCACGCCGGCGGAAAAAGTGACCTGTTCCTGCTCGAACAGTTCATACACCGATTTGCCGTCGAGCGCGGGACCCGGGAACACCATCTTGGCACCGGACAGCGGCACCGAATACGGCAACCCCCATGCATTCACATGGAACATCGGCACCACCGGCAGTACCGTATCGCGCGCCGACACGTTGAGCGCATCCGGCATGGTGGAGGCATAGGAATGCAGCAGTGTCGAGCGGTGCGAATACAGCGCTCCTTTCGGATGGCCGGTGGTGCCGGAGGTGTAGCACAGGCTGGAGGCTGAATTTTCATCAAACACCGGCCACGCGTAGTCATCCGAGTTGGCATCGATCAGGTCTTCGTAGCACAGCAGATTCGCAATCCTGCTCTCTTTCGGCATGCGGTCGCGGTCGCACATCATTACGAATCCCTTGATCGTCGTGCAGTGCGGCGCAAACGCTTCGACCAGCGGCAGGAAGGTCAAGTCGAACAGCAGATACTGGTCTTCCGCATGATTGGCGATGTAGGCGACCTGGTCGGGAAACAGCCGTGGATTGATGGTATGCAGCACGGCGCCCGAGCCGGATATCGCATAGTACGCCTCCATGTGGCGATAGCCGTTCCATGCGAGCGTTGCAACCCGGTCGCCCATGTTCACACCCAGGCCTGTCAGCGCATTGGCAAGCTGCCGTGCGCGTCTGTGGCAGTCGCGATAGGTATAACGGTGGAGGTCGCCTTCCACCCGCCGCGAGACAATTTCATTGGCACCGAAATAGCGGTCCGCGTGCTGGATGATGCTGGAGATAAGCAACGGCTGAGTCATCATCTGACCCATCAATGGACTTCTGGGATATGCAGACATCTGAGCTCCTGGAGGTAAGAACACGATTGATTGATTCGGCGCGATTGAATCCTGATTTAATCGCGCCCATTTCTCACCCTTTCCCTCCGGGAGAGGTTGGGGGCGAAACCGGGACTTCGAATGGCATGCCATTCGCCGGCGGAGCGGCACAGGCCTGCCAGCCTGTGCGCGCACTGCAAGTGAGAGGATCCGGTTCAATACTTCTTCATTCCGGATCAAGAATGCCAGATTTTTGTACGACCGTACTAAAATCGTCAATGACTTTCGATGGTGCGTCGCGTCAATAAAAACAGAATCCATCCTTGTTGCCCCCAATACCGGGCCGACATCCTGGAAAACACTTGGCTATTGCAATTACACAGGGAGTATCAATAAAAAACCTATAAATTCTCAATAAGCACGAGGCAGATTAAAAATACAGTATGGTGTATATAATTGATCCTGTTATGCGGATTCAACTTGCAAAAACGCGATCAAACCTTGTTCCATTGCCTTTTCGCTACAACTGGATCTGTCGCACCCGCCGCGCTTCGATGCAATTTTTCCATCTCTGTCACAATGTCCGACACATCTTCCATGAAGGGCTCCGTCATGAACCCCGGCTCTGTCGCCGCTGGCCGGCGCATTGATCAGCTCGCCTTCAGCCATGCATTCGCCTCGCTGCCGCCCGCGTTCTATACCCGCCTGGCGCCGTCGCCGCTGCCGGCACCCTATCTAGTCTGCGCCAGCGCATCGGCGGCGGCATTGATCGGTATCGACCCGGCTGAATTTGACACGGACAATTTCGTGCAAACCTTCGCTGGCAACCGGATACCGGCAACCGCTCTGCCTCTATCGGCGGTCTATTCAGGGCATCAGTTCGGCGTGTGGGCCGGCCAGCTCGGAGACGGTCGCGCGATCCTGCTGGGTGAAGTGCCCGCGCCCGGCACGTCACCGCCATCCTCCATGGAAATCCAGTTGAAAGGCGCCGGCTTGACGCCTTACTCGCGAATGGGTGACGGCCGCGCCGTACTGCGTTCATCGATACGCGAATTCCTGTGTTCGGAAGCGATGGCCGCACTCGGCATTCCCACGTCGCGCGCACTTTGCGTCATCGGTTCGGATCAGCGCGTGTTGCGTGAAATGCCGGAAACCGCCGCCGTCGCCACGCGCATGGCACCGAGTTTCGTGCGCTTTGGCTCCTTTGAGCATTGGTTTTATGGCGGCGGGAAAGCCGAACTGAAAGCGCTGGCCGATCATGTGATCGACCGTTTCCTGCCCGAGCTGCGCGAGACTGCCAATCCCTATCAGGCACTGCTAACGGAAGCAACACGCCGCACCGCGCACATGATCGCCCAATGGCAAGCGGTAGGATTCATGCATGGCGTCATGAACACCGACAACATGTCGATTCTCGGACTGACCATCGACTATGGCCCGTTCGGCTTCATGGAAGCCTTCAATGCCAATCATATCTGCAACCATACCGATCAGCAGGGCCGCTATGCCTATAGCACGCAGCCGCATATTGGACTGTGGAATTGTCATGCGCTGGGGCAGGCGCTACTGCCGCTGATCGGCGAAGTCGATGTGGTGCGCGCCGCACTGGCAGTTTATCAACCGGAATTTACGGCAAAAATGGATGCGTTGCTCCATGAAAAAATCGGATTGCAGGCATACCATCCCGAGGATGACAAGCTGCTTGAAGCGCTATTCCGGATATTGCAGGATAGCCATGTAGACTTCACGCTGTTTTTCCGGCGCCTGTGCGATTTGCAAACCGACAATCCTTCAGCGGATACGCCGTTGCGTGACTTGTTCATCGACCGCGCCGCATTTGATGCATGGGCGTATCAATATCGGGAGCGGCTACGCCAGGAAAACAGTCGGGATAGCCCGCGCCGGCTTGCAATGCAGCGCATCAACCCAAAATATGTGTTGCGCAACTATCTCGCTCAGGTAGCGATCGAGAAGGCGCAAGACAAGGATTTTTCCGAAGTCGCACATTTGCTCAAAGTACTGGAAAAGCCATTCGATGAGCAGCCTGAACAGGCAAAATACGCGGATCTCCCGCCGGATTGGGCCAGCGAACTGGAAGTGAGTTGTTCATCATGACAGAAAAAATAGTGAAAACCGATGCTGAATGGCGCGCCTTGCTGGAGCCGCAGGAATACGACGTCACGCGCCATGCCGCAACCGAGCGCGCATTCAGCGGACGCTATTGGAATCATCATGAACATGGTGTATATATTTGCGTCTGCTGCAACACGCCTTTGTTCGAATCGGATGCCAAGTTCGATTCCGGTTGCGGCTGGCCAAGCTACTTCAAACCGCTGAATCCAGACAATGTCAGCGAGCGCATCGATCGCAGTCATGGCATGATTCGCACTGAAATCGTGTGCAACCGATGCGATGCACATCTTGGCCATGTATTTCCAGACGGCCCGCCGCCGACCGGCCTGCGATACTGCATCAATTCGGCGGCGTTACGATTTGAGCCACTAACCGATTCGAAAGACAAGTCATTAAAATGAAGTTCCTGTTCGACCTTTTTCCTGTAATCCTCTTTTTCACCGTATTCAAATATGGCGAAAACCATGCAGCCACGGCGCAGGCGTTCGCTGGCCAATATCTGGAAGGGCTGGTATCCGGCGGCGTAGTCTCCGAAGCGCAAGCGCCAATTCTGCTGGCAACTGCGGTTGCCATTCTTGCGACCATTGGCCAGATCGGCTATCTGCTGGTGCGCGGCAAAAAAGTCGATGCGATGCTGTGGGTATCGTTTGTGATCATTCTTTTTTTCGGCGGCGCGACGATCTACTTCCACAACGACACCTTCATCAAATGGAAGCCGACCGTGTTGTACTGGTGCTTTGGTGCCGCCCTGCTGGGCAGCCGGCTGCTGCTGAAAAAAAATCTCATCCGCACCATGATGGAAGGACAGGTTACGCTGCCGGATGATATCTGGCAGCGCCTCAATCTGGCATGGGTTGCCTTTTTCGCCGCCATGGGCGTGCTGAATCTCTATGTGGCATTCAACTTTACCACCGCAACCTGGGTCAATTTCAAGCTATTCGGCGGAATGGGGCTGATGCTGGCATTTGCTGTCGGACAAAGCATCGTTCTGTCGAAACACATGAAGGATTCCGCATGACAACCCGTGAAGAAAAAATCCGTTCCCGATTGCTGGAAACTTTCTCACCTCTGGAATGTCAGTTGATTGATGAATCTGCACTTCATGCCGGCCACGCCGGTGCTGCCTCTGGCGCAGGACATTTTCGTTTACATATCGTATCAGTGCATTTCGAGGGGCAAAACCGCTTGAAACGGCACCGTCTGGTGTATGATTGCCTGCTTGATATGATGCACACAGAGATACATGCCATCGCAGTCACTGCCTTGGCTCCATCTGAAGCGTCGAAGGACGTCAACTGATTTCCCGGTCAGCCGTTTAATTTGTTTTCCCCTTTCATAGGAATAGATGATGATTTTTAAATCCGCTCGCCTGCTGGTGGCGCTTCTTGCATCCGCTGCATTGCCTGTTTTCGCGCAAAATCTTGCCGTGATCAATGGCAAACCGGTGCCCTCGTCCCGTGCCGAAGTAATGGTCAAGCAAATGACCGCGCAGGGCCAGCCGGATTCGCCTCAATTGCGCGCCATGATCAAGGATGAATTGATCTCTCGTGAAGTCCTGGCCCAGGAAGCGGACAAGAAAGGCATGGGTAGCACTGCCGATGTCAAGAACCAGGTTGAGATGATGCGTCAATCGATCGTGATCCGGGCACTGTTCAAGGATTACATGGAGAAGCATCCAGTGAGCGATGCCGAAGTCAAGGCGGAATATGACCGGTTCAAGGCTCAGGCCGGCGACAAGGAGTACCATGCACGCCATATCCTGGTAGAGAAGGAAGACGAAGCCAAGGACATCATCGCCAAGCTGAAAGGCGGCGCCAAATTCGAGGATCTGGCGAAGCAATCGAAAGACCCCGGCTCCGCAGCTCATGGCGGCGATCTGGACTGGGCCTCTCCAGCCTCGTTTGTAAAGCCGTTCTCCGATGCGATGGTTGCATTGCAAAAAGGCCAGATCACTGAAACCCCGGTGAAGACCCAGTTCGGCTATCACGTAATCAAGCTGGATGACGTGCGTGCGGCGAAGATCCCGACGCTGGAAGAAGTAAAACCGCAGATCTCGGAATCACTGCAGCAGAAGAAACTGCAGGCGTACCAGCAGGAATTGCGCAGCAAGGCAAAGATTCAGTAAGCTTCAACCGATTAAAAAAAGGCGCTCACTCGTGAGCGCCTTTTTTATTTTGGCCAATGTGCTGGCTGCAGCCTACCCCACCCATTTGCGCGCATTGCGGAACATCCGCATCCACGGCGAATCTTCGCCCCATGAATCCGGATGCCAGGAATGCAGCACTGTGCGGAACACGCGCTCCGCATGCGGCATCAATACCGAGAAACGGCCGTCCGGCGTGGTTACCGATGTAATGCCGCGCGGCGATCCATTGGGGTTGTACGGATAAGTTTCGGTTGCCTGTCCCTTGTTATCGACAAAGCGCATCGCCATGATCGCCTCGTTGATGTCGCCAGTCTGGGTAAAATCGGCAAAGCCTTCACCGTGCGCAACCGCGATCGCAGTTTGCGTCCCAGCCATGCCCTGGAAGAAAATCGACGGTGACTCCGTTACTTCAACCATGGCAAGACGCGCTTCGAATTGCTCGGACTTGTTGCGCGTGAACTTCGGCCATGCGTGCGCACCCGGGATAATCGACTTCAGATTGCTCATCATCTGGCAACCATTGCAGATGCCAAGCGCAAAGGTATCGCTGCGATTGAAAAACAATGCGAATTGTTCTGCCAGCCTGGCATTGAACAGAATGGTCTTGGCCCAGCCTTCACCCGCGCCCAGCACGTCGCCGTAGGAAAAACCGCCGACCGCGACAAAACCCTTGAAATCGTCCAACCGTGCATGGCCCGCAATCAGGTCGCTCATGTGCACGTCAATCGCCGCAAAGCCGGATTTATGCATTACATACGCGGTTTCAACATGCGAATTAACGCCCTGCTCTCGCAGGATTGCAACTTTCGGCTTGGCGCTTAACGACAGGAACGGCGCGGCAATATCCTCCTGGAGGTCGAAGCTCAGCTTCGGCGTAATGCCGGGATCGGCAGTGTCGAGAATACGGTCATATTCGGCGTCGGCACAGGCCGGATTATCACGCAGGCGCGCGATGCGCCAGCTGGTTTCACTCCACAAGCGTTGCAATTCGGCACGCGGCTGGCTGTAGATGACCTTTGCATCGCGCGTGAATTCAATCACGTCGCGGTCGTTCGGCTTGCCGACGATGTGGCTGCAGGCACCGAGCTCGTGCGCGCGCAGCACATTCATCACCTCCGATTTCTGTTCTGCGCGCACCTGGATCACCGCACCCAGTTCCTCGTTGAACAGCGCGCGCAGCGTCATGTCGTTGCGACGCTCTCCGACCTGGCTTGTCCAGTTCTTGGCCTCGCCCGAATCGGATGCATGCTCGCCTTCCATCGTCAGGATGTCGAGATTGACCGTCAGGCCGCTGCGGCCGGCGAATCCCATTTCGCACAGCGCGGCATACAGTCCGCCGTCCGAGCGATCGTGATAGGCAAGCAGCTTTTGTTCGTTATTGAGCTGCTGGATCGCTGCGAAAAATGCTTTCAGGTCTGCTGCGCTATCGACGTCCGGCGCCGTATCGCCAAGCTGTTGCATTACCTGCGCCAGCGCGGACGCACCCATGCGGTTCCTGCCGCGGCCGAGGTCGATCACGATCAATGCGGTATCGCCAGCATCCTTCTTGATCTGCGGCGTCAAGGACTTGCGCACATCGGTCACTGGGGCAAACGCCGACACGATCAGTGAAACCGGCGAGGTCACCGACTTGCTGCTGCCATTATCCTGCCAGGTAGTGCGCATCGACAGCGAATCCTTGCCGACCGGGATGCTGATGCCCAATGCGGGACACAACTCCATACCGACCGCCTTGACGGTATCGAACAGCGCCGCATCCTGTCCCGGCTGGCCGCAAGCGGCCATCCAGTTGGCCGACAGCTTGATGTCGGCAATATCGGCAATCGACGCAGCGGCGATATTGGTAAGCGCCTCGCCCACCGCCATGCGGCCGGATGCAGCGGCGTCGATAACAGCCAGCGGCGTGCGCTCGCCCATCGCCATCGCTTCGCCAAGATAGCCCTCAAAGCTCATCGTGGTGACCGCGCAGTCTGCGACCGGTACCTGCCATGGGCCAACCATCTGGTCGCGCACCGTGGTCGCGCCGACGGTGCGATCACCGATCGTGATCAGGAAGGATTTATCGGCCACTGCCGGCAGCCGCAGCACGCGCTGCGCCGCTTCGGCCAGCTCCATGCCAGTCAGGTCGATCGCCGGAAAATCATTCTTGATTCGCGTGGCTTCGCGGTGCATCTTCGGCGGTTTACCGAACAAGACATCCATCGGCATGTCAACCGGATGATTGTCGTGATCGGGGTCGATCAGTTGCAGCTGGCGCGACTCGGTCGTGGTGCCAACCACTGCAAACAGGCAGCGCTCGCGTTCGCACATGCGATGAAACAGCGGCAGGTTTTCCGGTGCGATCGCCAGCACATAACGTTCCTGCGACTCATTACTCCAGATTTCCTTCGGCGCCATACCGGATTCTTCCAGCGGAACTCTGCGCAAATCGAAGATCGCGCCGCGCCTGGCGTCATTGGTCAGTTCCGGAAAAGCGTTCGATAGTCCGCCCGCACCGACGTCGTGAATCGACAGGATCGGATTACCATCGCCCATCGCCCAGCAGGCATTGATCACTTCCTGCGCACGCCGCTCCATTTCCGGATTGCCGCGCTGGACCGAATCGAAATCGAGATCCGCGGTATTGGCGCCGGTTGCCATCGATGAAGCCGCGCCGCCCCCCATGCCGATGCGCATGCCCGGACCACCCAGCTGGATCAGGAGGCTGCCGACCGGCAGCTCGTGTTTCTTCGTGTGCCCGGCGGAGATATTGCCCATGCCGCCGGCGATCATGATCGGCTTGTGATAACCGAATACCTTGCCGGCCACATTCTGTTCATAGGAGCGGAAATA
>DATEZO010000044.1:0-7500 GCA_035255485.1 Burkholderiaceae bacterium | reverse complement strand
ATGTCAATGCAGCGGCGGAAAGCTTGAGTATTCCGAAGAAAACCCTGTATGACAAGCTGAAGCGGTTCGATATATCGACGGACAAGTTCCACCCGGCGCCTCAAGCCGCGCGGCGCGGCTAAACTCAGCGCGAATGGCGGCCAGCCGTCTCGGGGCGTCTGCAACAGTTTGTCGCTGAAAAACAAAAGTCGGAAACCGAATGCAAAGCGGCCTGCCAAGATCGACGCGATTCCCGCTGGTCATTCATCATCTCGTCTTGAGACGCCGAGGCGACGCGCTGGGGCGCTTTTGATACCCCATAAACACGGGATATCTGTCGTCATTACTTTCCGAGGTAATCTCATTGTCAAAATGAAACTATGGAAAGCAGATGGGAAGGCATCGCAAAAATAAAGGACTTGCAGAAGTAGTGGTAGTCCTACCTTGGCAGGTAAGTGCCGGTTTTGCAGGTGTTGGCTTCGCAGTGCTTCGCTGGGTCATCCCATCCATATTTTCCCGCAATCCGGTCCTTGCAGGATTGGCGGCCATGGCCCATTCCGCTACTTGGCTCGCCTTAATTGGCTTTGGCTGCATCAGCATGATTGCATTTGCCCGAGCCAAGGCACGAGTCAATTCTGTAGCAACGAATACGACAGGGCGCCCGTCCCAAAGAAAGAGCATTGAGCCATCCATAACAGCGTTCCTGCCTGACATGGGCAAAGTTTGGCGGAATGGGACGCAGCTGGAAGCCGGGTGGGGAAATGCGGTCGTTGGTGCTGCGGGCCAGACCGCCATTGACATTGCTCCTGATGCCTGGTCGTTGGAAGCACTACGTGCGTTGGAGTGGAAGCGCTTCGAGCTGCTCTGTGCCAAATACTATGAGGCGGTCGGTTTCAAATCACAGACGATCCGCTGTGGCGCCCACGGCGGAATCGACATCAAGCTGTTCAAAGGTGATCCGAACAAGCCGTTACGATTGCAAGCTCAAGCTGCAATCGTTCGACGCGTTGCTACACTGGTTCCCTGGAGACAATCAATTTCGTCTCTCCGGCGGCATCGTCTACAACGGCAACAAAATCGATGCGGTTGGAAAACCGAACGCTAGCGGCAGCTACACTATTAACGGCAATACGTATTCGGCAGCCAATGCTGACGTCCTGTTCGGTATCCATATCGTCGGCGAGTGCAGCGTCGCGACCGAAAAAGCGCCCGGTACGCGCGAACGGCTGGCCTGACCGCGCAAGGATCACGTACGGCTGCCAGAGGCATGACTCACCATGTAAGGTGGGTGGACTTTCGTCGTTCGGGCTTGCAGTTACACTGCTTGCGGCGTGCTTGGCGGTGTGACGGAGTCACCCGCAGGTAATGGTGTGGCCATCTTTTTGCGGCCATCCTTGATCCATACCCGTTGCTCACGCCGATCAACCTCGAATAACCCGATTGCCGCAGCCAGTTCGCTCAGCTTGGCATAGCCGTAGTTGCGCGGGTCGAACTCGGGGGCTTGCTTGATGATGTTGCTGCCGACCCAGGCTAACTGCGCCCAGCCATTCTCGTCCGAGCCCGCTTCGATTGCGGCGCGGAACAGATTCAACAGTTTGGTGTCGCTGCGCAGCTCTTTCGCCGGTCTGGGTTTGATCTCCTGGGCCACGCCCGATGATGTGGAAAACACTTCCGTGTACACAAAGCGATCACAGGCCGATACGAACGGGCGCGGTGTCTTGCGTTCACCGAAACCGTACACGCGCTTGCCGGATTCGCGGATGCGTGCGGCTAGCCGGGTGAAATCGCTGTCGCTCGATACCAGGCAAAAGCCGCCAAACGGCCCGGTATACAGCAAGTCCATGGCATCAATGATCATCGCACTGTCCGTGGCATTCTTTCCGGTGGTGTATCGGAACTGCTGGATCGGTTGAATCGAATGTTCAAGGAGCACGGCTTTCCATTGCCCAAGGTTCGGCGTCGTCCAGTCGCCGTAAATGCGCTTGACGCTCGCCGTGCCCAGCCGCGCAACTTCGGTGAGCAATCCCTCAATAATGGTGGGGCTGGCATTGTCGGCATCGATTAATACTGCGAGCGAGGTATTCTTTTCCTCGGGAAGCGCCATATGTGGTCCTTTTCCATTCAAAGGCAACGGCAATACTGCCACAATGGAAAGTGGGACGACAATCCCGTCTCTATGGGATGACGGGGCAAGCCCAGAAAATGCTTGGTGAGATGCTGCCGCATCCCCATGTTCTGGCCACTCTCGCCAAAGAGGGATCTTTTCATTGCGCCGGGCACCGGATACGGGGGAGCCACTGCCATTGTCCGCTTACCCGGGTAAGCTTCAGCGTGCTCGCCTTGGCGGCACCCACGCAGGTGGCAGACGTCTGCAATTGCCCGTTGTCGTTCCAATGGGTGTTCTCGAAGGTCGCGAGGATGGTCGATCGGTCCGGCGTCAGGATGCCGGAATAGGCGTCCCATTCCGGGGAACCATCACGCCGGTAAAGCTTGAGCGTCGCACCGTCACGTCCGTCTTCCTGCTCATACGCGAGGTAGTACTGGAAATCGGGAGAAAACAGCACCGATTCGCCTGCCGGCAAAACCGCGCCGGTTGCGTCATCGAGCATGACTCCGCTCAAGGCTGATCCATCCCATTTCTGCAGCAAGTGCTTCTTGACCGCGGCGTTGTAGCCGCAGTACTCCCACCGCACGCCGCCCATCGGTTCGTCATACGGCGGCTGGTCCTTGAACTTGCGCTGGCCGGCTTGCCACCGGATGGCGAGGGTGTGCTTGCCGATCCGTTTCGCGCCATGCGGTGCTCGATGGAGTTGGATCAGTTCCTGGGCGGTCGTACCGATTTGGCAGTCGAGCTCGGCACCGTTTTTGGCGCTGGCGAAGAAAGACACACCAAGCAGAAAGGCAGTGAGCAGCAGATGCGAAAGTCGTTTCATAGGTTGTCTGGTGACGTGAAAGTTGTCGGCATGGTCAAGAGTAGAGTCGGCAGGCGCGGCTTGTGAAGAAGCCGTCCGCTCAAAAAAGGGGTGGCGGCTGCGCGAGTGGACGCAACGATGAACAGTTCAGGGCGCGATGCGCTTGTAGACGGCATCCGCGGTATTCCATTCTTCGCGCAGATAGAGACGATTTCCCTTGACCCGAACTACCGTCAGCGCATAGTGGAGTTGTTCTTGCGTCGCGTGTCGGATATGAAGGACGCAGTTCTCCAGTTTCCAGGTGCCGCCGGCGAATTCCAGTCGGTGGTGAAGCCAGGAATTGAATTCGCGCGCGTCACCGTCGGTTGAGAAATCCATTTCCTCGAATGGGCCATCACCTGCGACCCGCTCCCAGGGGCCGAGCAGTTTTTGCTCCGTGATCGGGCAGCGTGACGTCGACTTTGTCGTCAACTCCGGTTGTGCTGCCAGATTCCTGATGCGCTGATCATAGGCAGTGATCAGGCAGGGCCGGGTCGCACATTTGTTCCTGACCTCGCGCAGCCACGTACGCTGCCCATCGCGCAGCTCCTGCGGCGCCGACGTGCGCCTGTGGGCCGATTGATACGACAGGTTGAGTTTGTCGTCGAGCGCGGACAAGGCCGGATCCGTGCAGATCAACTGTTCGACAGCTGTCTGTGCCCGTCGGCAGTCCAAGCTGGCCGCCGTGGCTAAGGTGGACAGGCAGAACAGGGTAAGGGCAGTGAAGCATTTCACGTTCATGGGAGCGATGCAGGCTGGGCAGTTAGATGGATGGTGCCGGGTTGTCGCCTTCGATCAGGCGATAGGTGGAACCGTCGAAGCGGTAGCGTGCATGGGACTGGACCGATTTGGCCGGCCGCGTGATCTCCAGCGGGGTATCCTCGGTTGCGCCTTCTACCGGGTCCTTTTTTTCACCGGTAAATTCGATCATCAAGTCGCCATATCCGGTTGCGCCGGCGACGGTGGCCAGTTTCCATTCACCGCTGACATCCCAGCAGGAATCGAGGGGGCGACACCAACCGTTGTTGTCGGAATGAACAATGATGGGGTCTGGGGTTAGATTGCGGACATGGCCATTGCTGACATCGTACAAAGACAGCATCTCGATCGTATAACCTTGCCAGCTACCGCCATGCGTCATGGCCAGGCCAGTCTTGCCGGCGCCCAGCTGTACCCAGCGGCTCATGCCGGGATTGCCGGATGATCCCAGTGCGTCGAAGTTGTCGTGGCGCTTGACAGTCTTCCACTGTCCTTTCTGCCTGATCAGCACATACAGATTCAGCAGCCCCGAGGTCCCGTGGGAATCAATGATGTGGCCATCGTCGCCCACCATCAGCGCGTTGGCCAGTAAAAGTGTCTGACCGGTAGGCAGAGCAGTATGGTTCCAAGGTGTGATCGCATAGGTGCTAATCGTCGTGCGATCCTCGAAGTCCGGCAGTTCGGCGACTGCCTGATCCTGGATAGTGTCGTACTTTTCGCCGAAAACGGCGCGCATCAATTCAGCCAAGAGCGGGTCTTTCGCGGGATCGGCTGCCTGTGCAGGGCTTTCTGCGACTGCGCTGGCGGCCGGTGCAGGTATGCGGGCATTCTCCTGCCTGTTCGAGCAGGCCGACAAGGCGGCAAGCATGACCAGCAAAAGAGGGCAACGAATCAGGGGGTGTTTCATGGATCGGAAGTGGCTGCGCACGGACATAAACGGTGATTGGGCAAGCCGTATCAGCACGTTCGAGCGGACACGAAAGACACAGCAAAGAGGAATGTGCGGAACGCGATGAAACAAGGCTGGATGGTCAAGGGCAGGGTATGTCTAAATAATAATTGCAAATATTATAATTAATAAGATTGCAATAATCTATCTTTGACTCAGCAGGAGTGAGGGGGGCTCATGGCAGGGGCGGCGATTCTCTCCTGCTCCTCGAGATGAGTACGGCCATGATGCAGATTGGCGAATTCCGAACGATCTTGCAAAGCATGACCCCAGCGATCACTGCTGCAATGGCTTAATGACTGGGGCGACGCGCCCGATTTTTCTGATTGTAAAAATCATTCGCGAGCATGAATAGGTTTGCGAGAGGCCTTCGTCATCGAAAGTAGAAACGCGCCGGTTCGCACTTGTCGCTGTGTGGTTGTTCTTCGCAGCCCGAAAATTGCCGTAATTTGCTGATCGCGAAAGCCCCCGCCTACCGCATTGCTTTCGGCTGGCGAGGCAGCCCACTTGCCTGGAAGATAGTGGCGGATCCACTGGGGAGGGGGTGATGCACTCTGTCGCGAAATCGATCGATATGCTGAAGGCTGTCCTGGACGGCAAGACGTACGAGGCTGTCGCACAAACATTCGGCATGACGCGCTCGGCTGTCGAACAGCGCATCAAAGCCTTGGCGCGCGATGTGCAGGCAGTCGTTGGCGTGGAAGGTGTGGACGAGAATGTGATGCCGACGGCGGCGAGCATGCGGCGCTGGAAGGAGAGCTATCTGGAGGCGTTGGAGCACTATCAGCCGGAACGCGCGAGCGGGCGGCGCGGCAGGAATGCAGCAGTCACTGAAAAGGAGATCGATCTCGCGGTCGACCGCACGCGCCGGATGAGCCGATGCCCGAACCGGGATGTCGCGCTGCTGCTGGTCCTGTTTGCGTCGGCCGCTAAACCGCTCGAGATTGCACGCCTGGAGGTGCGCGACTATCTGCATGCGGATGGTTCGGTGCGGGAAGAGTCGATCCTGCGTGCGGACGCGGCGGTCAATGGCAAGGCGCGTCCATTGTTTTTCGTCAGTGCGAAGGCCAATGCCGCCATTGATGCTTACCTGGACGAGCGACTACAGCGAGGGCACGGCGTGACTAGTATGGCGTCGTACCGCGGACTCGATCCTGCGAGCAGGCTGTTCCTGACTGATGAGGGAAAGGCGATGCCAATCCGAGTCCGGAAAAAGGACAGTCGATGCCATTCTCATTGTGGCTTGATCCTGGACATCTACCGAAAGATCTTTGCACGCACTGGCATCAAGGGCGTGTCAGCACTCAGCGCGCGCAGGACAGTGGCGCAAAAGCTCAAGGAGCGAGGGACCGATGATAAAAACATCGGCAGAATATTGGGGCTGAAGGAAAAAAATTCGGTACGCAATCTATTGTCGAATCGGCCCCAGCCACTGAAAGCGATGGTGAAAGAGCTGATCTGAGCTTGGCATTGCATCGAAGCTGCCTTACATGAAGACGGGCCACGTAACGTGCGCATTGATCGTAACGAATGGATACGTTCGGGGCGCCATCTCCTGATTCCATCGCTCTGCTGAGGCAGGTACGGCTGGAAGTTGCCTATATCCCGAAGCACAATGCCGACGTGTCTTGGCGGCGTTGTTGTACCCGGCGCTGCTCAAAGGCGGCCGTAGCAAGACGAGGGTGGCAGGGATGGAGGCACCAGAAAGATCGTTCGCCGATTCTCTCGGTACCCAGAATGCCCAGAATTGGCCGCACCATGACAAGTGGGGAATTGCATTGGCGTTCTTCGTGGAAAATGCGGCATCCGCGACCCATAACGGTGTCTCGTGGGCGCCATTACGCTCCGACGGAAAATCACATGGCAACACTCCGCGGAAATGCGCCCACAAGTCAGGCCAGACGGAAATACGGCAAGTATCGTGCTCCCGAATACTGCCATAATAGGTTGCGGGGTGAGCAGTATGAGCAGGTTGAAGGCAGACTTCCTTGTGATCGGCGCTGGCATTGCCGGGGCATTTACCGCGTATTGGCTGTCGCGGTATGCTTAGGTGATGGTCCTTGAACGCGAATCTCACGCGGGATACCACAGCACACGCCGCTCCGCAACGCGGTACATGGCCAGCTATGGCCCGCCGCAAGTGTGCGCACTGACGTGCGCCAGTCGCGCCTTTTTCGATGCGCCGCCGGCGGGATTCTGCGCACATCCGCGGCTCACGCCGCACGGTGCCCTGGCCTTTGCGCGAGAAGGACAGGAGGCCGATCTGGAGGCGCATGAAGCGCTCGTGCGCCAGGTGTTGACTGTCGACCGCCGTGACAAGGAGGAAACGCTCGCCTGCATCCCCGTACTGAAACCGGACGGGCTGGTTGGCGCCGTGCCGCGATCTCATGCGGGGCATAACCAATGGCGTGCAGTTTTCCGGCATTGATTCTTTTCATTTCCATGATGCCCTCTTGCGTAGCGCGCATCCTTGTCATGCCTGCGATATGCCGAAGATATGCCCGCTGGGATGCAAAAGCGAACCGGCGAACTCAGCCTCTTGCTGGTGGACGGCATGCCACGTCGCAGCGTTGACGAACAGCGTCTTTCTCACTTCCCGGGAGCACGTGCGTTCCGGCGACGCTGATCGGCAACAGACCCGCGATAGCGGGCCTGTCTGCATCGCTGCTGCGTGACGTTCAGCCGGTGCATCCCATGTTGCTAGAGGGCGGCCGCGGTGCGGCTTACAGCAGGCCGCGCTCGGCAAACGACAGGATCTTGTCGCCGGCGACGACGAAGTGGTCGACGACGTGCACGTCGACCAGCGCGAGCGCAGTCTGCAGCCGCTGCGTCAACAGGATGTCTTGCTGGCTCGGCTGCGGT
>DATEZO010000043.1:0-8617 GCA_035255485.1 Burkholderiaceae bacterium | reverse complement strand
GCAGCGTGAATTGACCAAGCAGATTTTCATGTACAACAACCAGCGCCTGCTGATTACCTTCAGCGCGGGGGTTGCGTTGCGCGCGCCGGGGGAGGATCAGGCGGCGATGATCAAGCGGGCGGATGCAGCCTTGTACAGGGCGAAGAAAGCGGGCAAGAACCGGGTGGTGGCGGCTAACTCGTAGTTCGTCCGAATGAATTCAGTTGGTGCTGCAGAATGTCATGGGTGTCCACGGAATACACGGAAATCACGGAATAAAGCCTTGGGTTTTACGCTCTTCGCGGGGCACGCCGAGTGTCTTTTGCATCTCTTGGAACAAAGGCTTCTGCGCCATGGCAGGAAAAACATGGATGTCCGCAAAAGATAAAGTAGGGCTTCTTTCCGTGATTTCCGTGTTTTCCGTGGACAGCCATAGCGTCCAAACGCACCCATTCAAATCATCTGGACGTCCGACACGGCTTCTCTACCGCCGAATTCTCATTGTTTGCAAAAAAACACCGGATATGAGGAATTTTTCCCAGAAGCCGCGGCTTACGTCCTGTTACGGCACAGATCAAATAAAACTTTAGGCCTGATTTTTTCTTTAATTTTCGCGGACCGTGAAATTACCGGCGTTTCATAGACAAAATCTGCCGCCACGTCCTTGGCGAACCGCATCCAGCGCACACGAGAACAAAAAAATAGTTTCCGTACTTAAAGTTTTTTCCGACTGCTCCGATGAAGTGGGTGTCCGGGTTGAGATTTGATTGGACTGAAAAATAAGCGGAACGCCCGCCCTAAACTTTTTCCAGTCCCATCCGATAAACAAAACAACAGCGGTTCGAAATTCCCAACCAACTGGGGTGAACCGAAGTTGCAAAACTTGAACCGGAATGAATCGGACCCCAGTCAAATAGGAGAAACATCATGGCTGCATTTATCAACACCAATATTGCATCGCTCAACGCACAGCGTAACCTGAACGCATCGCAAGGCGCACTGGCAACCTCGCTGCAGCGTCTGTCTTCCGGTCTGCGCATCAACAGCGCAAAAGACGACGCCGCCGGCCTCGCGATTTCTGAGCGCATGACGTCGCAGATCAAAGGCATGAATGTGGCAGCACGCAATGCCAACGACGGCATTTCGCTGGCACAGACTGCTGAAGGCGATCTCGTCCAGATCGGCAACAACCTGCAGCGTATGCGCGAACTGGCTGTCCAATCCGCCAACGCGTCCAACAGCGCAAGTGATCGCAGCGCATTGAATGCAGAACTTCAAGCACTGTCGCAAGAAATCGACCGTGTTTCCCAGAATTCCGAGTTTAACGGCGTGAAGCTGTTGAATGGTACGTTCACGAGCCAGACCTTCCAGGTGGGCGCCAACAACACTGCAAATGACCGCATCTCGATCGCGTCCATTGCCAGCGCCAGAACAACCGACCTCGGCAGTTCGTTCACAGCCAACAAGACTTCCGCTAATACACTGTCTGCTCTTGGCGCAGGGGACTTGACGATCCAGGTTGGCTCCAACGTATTCAGCGTCGGCGCAGCGACCAACGGCACCAATGGCAAGACCAATGACAGTGCCATGCAAATCGCAGCCGCCATCAACGCGACTTCTTCCGGTGTAACAGCGACGGCAAATGCCACCACCCTGCTTGGTGCCGCGGGCGGAGCGGTTGCAGGCCATGCCGGCACCGTGGACATCAACGGTGCGACCATCACCGTCGCCGCGCTGTCGGGCACGCAAGATACGGATGGCGCCGCAATCGCCGCTGCGATTCAAGGATCGTCCGCAACGACCGGCGTGACGGCAACGTACGACACCGCGACAGATAAAATCTCGCTGAATGCCGCCGACGGCCGCAACATTGTTATTTCCAACTATACGGGCACACTGACCGCTACGGATACCGGCTTGGCAGCTGCCACGACCAAGAGCACTTTCAGCTTGACGAGCAGCAGCACCTTCATCCTTGGCGGCAATACTCCGGCGAACGCAGGCTTGACCGCATCGACGGTGACGGCTTCTGCAACTGGCACGGCAATCTCTGCGGTCGACATCAGCTCGGTCTCTGGCGCGCAAACCGCCTTGGCCTCGATCGACTCCGCGCTGAACTCGGTAAACAGCTCGCGCGCCAACCTCGGTGCGATCCAGAACCGCTTCACGTCGGTGGTCGCCAGCCTGCAAACGAGCTCCGAGAACCTGTCTGCATCCCGCAGCCGCATCCAGGACACTGACTTCGCCTCAGAAACTGCAAGTCTGACACGCGGCCAGATTCTGCAGCAAGCTGGCACCGCAATGCTGGCTCAGGCAAACTCGCTTCCGAACGGCGTGCTTGCCCTGCTCCGCGGCTAATCGCCGAAGCACTTGGCGTAAAAAAACCCGGCCAGATTTCTGGTCGGGTTTTTCCCCATAAAGGGAGTTCATCATGGACGTTAAACCGACTGGCAACGTAAATATCCCCAGCCACCTGACCGCACAACGAAATCCTGTTGAGGCGGAGTCCCCCATCGCAGCAAAACCTGCCATCCCTTCCGCTGAAACGGCGAGTACAGTCCAGCAGCCGGTTGCCATTCCCAATATGGCTCAGGTTGCCCAAGCCGTGAAGAGTATCAACAAGGCGATGCAGCAGATGTCGCAGAACCTCGAGTTCTCCATCGACACAGACAGCAATCGCACCATCGTGAAAGTTGTCGATCAGACAACCAAGGAAGTGCTGCGTCAGATTCCGTCCGAAGAAATTCTGGCAATCTCGAAAGCCCTTGATCAGACGCAAGGCCTGCTGATCAGGCAAAAAGCTTGATACGAGTTGAAATAGGCAGACAAATCGCCTTCTAAAGTCGGCTTTGGAACTGCCGATAATCAAGTACAGTGTGTTTTTCTGCAGGAGACACAAGTGGGTCTATCATCTCCAGGGATTGGCTCAAATCTCGACGTCAACAGCATTGTGAGCCAGTTGATGTCGGTCGAGCAGCAACCGCTGTTGGCGCTTGCCAAGAAAGAATCCAGCTACCAAGCACAGCTTTCCGCGGTGGGAAACTTGAAAGGTGCCCTCTCCTCGTTTCAGACTGCCGTCCAATCGCTATCCGACGTCAGCAAGTTCCAGGTGATGAAGGTCAGTGCCGCAGATGCCACCGTTGCCAGCGCCTCGGGAAGCGCGGTGGCAGTACCAGGCACCTACGCGCTCGAAGTCAGCAAACTGGCGCAAGCACAAAAGCTGGCCTCAGCCGGGCAAGCGAGCAGCAGCACCGCCATCGGCAACGGCACGATCAGCTTTGACTTCGGCACGATTTCCCTTGGCACAGGCTCATTCGACGCAGCCACCGGCAAGTATACCGGGGCAAGCTTTGCCAGTAGCGGATCGGGCGTCAAGACCGTCACAATCGATGACAGCAATAATTCCCTGTCCGGCATTCGGGATGCAATCAACAGCGCCAAGATCGGCGTGACGGCATCCATTATCAACGACGGCGGAACCTCACCGTACCGATTGGTCCTGACCGAGTCGACCACCGGCAAAGCCAGCAGCATGAAGATTTCCGTGTCCGGCGATGCGGCACTCGGGACCTTGATGAATCACGATCCCGGCGCGCTTCCTGCTGCACAAGCATTTTCGGAGACCATCACCGCCCAGAATGCGGAATTCAAGGTCGACGGCATCTCGGTGACGAAAACCACCAATACTGTTACAGACGTAATCCCGGGCGTTACACTGAATCTCGCAAAAACCAATTCCCCAAGCACCACCAATATCACGGTAGCCCGCGATACATCGTCAGTAATGGGTACGATTGGCCAGTTCGTGTACGCTTTTAACCAGATCAACCAGACCCTCAAGGATCTGTCGTCCTACAATACAACCACCAAGCAAGGCGCGATACTCAACGGTGACGCCACGGTCCGGTCGATACAGTCACAGATTCGAGGCGTGCTTACCGCTCCGGTAACGGGAGGCGCCAGCGTCTTTACATTGCTGTCACAAGTTGGCATCACGATGCAGAAGGATGGCACTCTGGCCTTGGACAATACAAAGTTGCAAAGTGCGATGGATAGCAATTTTAGCGACATCGCCGGCGTTTTTGCAGCCGTTGGAAAGGCAAGTGATAGCCTGGTCAGCTATTCGAGCGCCACGACAAAAACCAAGCCGGGCTCGTACGACCTGAACATCACAAAGATCGCGACACAAGGCACTTTGGTTGCCAACGCTGCGGCCGGACTTACTGTCGACGCGACTAACGATACTCTGCAGGTGACGCTTGACGGTGTCACGGCCACCGTCAAGCTTTCCCAGAAGACCTATACGGATGCAGATGCACTGGCAGCAGAGCTCCAATCCAAGATCAACGGTGCGTCTGAATTTTCTACCGCAGGATCCTCCATCAAGGTTACACAGACTGCGGGAAAACTCTCATTCACATCCAGTCGCTATGGTTCTGCGTCCAATATCGATATCACCGGCTCGGGAGCAAACAACCTGACTGGCGGGGTGGCGGCAACGTCGACTTCCGGCGTTGACGTGGCAGGAACGCTTAACGGCATTGCTGCCGTCGGATCAGGGCAGTTTTTGACTGGTGCGACAAACACAGATGCCGAGGGACTGAAGCTGCAAATTACCGGCACCGCAACCGGCAGCCGGGGCACGGTCAAGTATTCGCAAGGCTATGCCTATCAATTCGACAAGTTGGTTGGATCATTGCTCAACAGCGACGGTGCGATCACCGCAAAAACCAATGGGCTGAATGCCACGCTCAAGACTTTGGCGGACCAAAAACAGCGTGTAAGCGATCGTCTGGTCGACATCGAAAAACGTTATCGTGCGCAATTTACCGCACTGGACGCTGCCATTGCCAGCATGACCAAGACAAGTAGTTTCTTGACGCAACAGTTAGCCAATCTGCCCAAGATTGAATAAAGGGGAAGAATATGTTTGGATCAGCAACTAGTGGGGCAGGTGCCTATGCCAAGGTCGGCGTTGAAACCGGGGTGGCAGCAGCAAGTCCGCACAAGTTGGTTGTCATGTTGTTTGAAGGGGCAATGGTAGCCATTGCGTCTGCGATTCAGCATATGCAGGCCGGCGACATCGCCGCCAAGGGAAAGGCGATCTCGAAAGCCATCAGCATTATCGACAGCGGTCTGCGTGCCAGCCTGGACAAGAAGGTCGGAGGCGAAGTAGCGTTAAATCTGGACGCACTCTACGAATACATGAGCAGCCGGCTGCTGACTGCAAATCTGAAAAACCAACCCAAGATATTGGAAGAGGTCTACCAACTGCTCAAGGGATTGAAGGACGCCTGGGAAGCCATTACTCCACCGGCGGCCAATACTGAGCAGCAAGCACAGCCACAAGCCGCACCGAAAACACAAGCCTATGACGCTCTCGCACCGCAGACGTCCCGCCTAGTGAAAGCCTGATCAAATGGACAACCAAGAAATCCTTGCACTCTATGAGACCGTTGCCGACATCACAGATCAGATGCTGGCGGCCGCACGTACGGGCGATTGGGAACAGCTGGCCGCGTTAGAGTCTCGCTGCTCCAGCCAGGTGGAAATCATCAAGCAGAATGATCAGCCGCGCCAGCCGCTCACGCCCATGGCGCGTGAAAAGAAGACGCGAATCATCAAGAAGATTCTTGAGGATGACCGTCAGATTCGCGACATCACCGAGCCGTGGATGGCGCGACTGTCGGTCATGATCAACAGCGCAGGCACCGAGCGCAAACTCTCGAAGGCCTACGGCGCGAACCAGGCCGGATAGCGGCCATGCTCCCGCGGGCCGATCTCAACACTACCCGCCCCCCGGCCTCGCTTGAGGCCCCTACGCCTGTCGTCTCCGCGACCGATTCGCGCCAGGAGATATTTCGCAGGCTGACGCAAATCGCGATCGGCAAGGAACTGCACGCGACCGTGGATGCGATGCTGGACGACGGCACCTATCTGGTCAAGGTTGCCGATACGACCGCGCGCATGGCGCTTCCGGTCGGCACCCGAGTCGGCGACCAGCTTTCCATGGTGTTCGTTGCGCGCGAGCCGCGCCCTACCTTTCTGCTCATGCAGCAAGGCAGCACGACGGCTTCGCTCAGCACAACCGCGCGCTTGATCGATCATCTTCTGCAATCCGCCGAGCAGGATGGCGCGCCAGACGTGATTCCCGGACGCACGCCGCTGGTGAGCGCTCCGGCGGTCGCGGCGGCCGATCCGAAGACGGTTGCCACCAGCCTTTTCCAAGCACTCGCCTCCAGCGGCGTGTTCTACGAATCGCATCTGCATGACTGGATCAGCGGCAGCCGTTCACTGGCGGATCTCGCGCAAGAACCGCAGGCGCAACTCCCGCAAGCATCGTCGAATCGGGCGCATCACACAACCGAGCAAAACCCCGCCAATATTGATCTGACCAGGCTGGCGGCGGGCATGCGCGAACTGGGCAGCGGCGCGCAGGCATTGCTCGACCTGATGCGCGAAGCGCAATCCCAGCCGGGAAACCCGGCCACCACCGATGTCGACGTCATCTCGCGCCCGCCCGAGGAATTGCCGACGATCGATCAGGAATCGGGTCGCCTCATCAATCTTCAGCTCAATGCGCTGGAACACCACCAGGTGCGCTGGCAGGGCGAGCTGTGGCCGGGCCAGCCGATGGAATGGGAAGTCCGCGAGGACAAGCAGAAAGAAGGATCCGCGGAACAGCAACAATCGTCCTGGACCAGCACGGTACGCTTCGAGCTGCCGCATCTGGGCGAAATATCGGCGACGGTACGACTGACCGATTCGCGCGTGCATGTCCAGATCAATGCCGCGAGCGAGGATGCCGCCGAATCGCTGCGCCAGCATAGCGGCAGTCTTGCCGACGCCCTGGAAGCGGCGGGCGCGCCGCTCGACATGTTTTTGGTGAAGCGCAATGAATCGCCCTAACCCCGCCCAGAACGCCGTTGCGCTGGCCTATCAGACCGGAGATCTGGCACCGAAGGTGGTCGCCAAGGGGCGTGGGCTGATCGCGGAAGAAATCATATCCCGCGCACGCGAGCATGGTGTCTTCGTGCACGAGTCGAAGGAGCTGGTTGCGCTGCTGATGCAGGTTGACTTGGATCGCCATATTCCGCCCGCCTTGTATCGAGTAGTAGCGGAATTGCTCGCGTGGCTATACCATATTGACGCCGCCAGGCACAACGGAGACAAGGGAAGGTAAGCCCTGCCTTGACAAACAGAAAACTGCGCAGGAAAAGTTGACATCAATGGCATTCAATACCAAGTTCGGAACGGAGGATGTTAGCCCGTATCAGGTGCATTCCCGGCGCGAGATCATCAGCCTGCTGCGCGGCATGCAGGAGCGTAACCAGCTTGTCAGCATGGAAGCCGACGGCGGTTCGGACTCCGTTGTCACTTCGGTGCTGGCGGTCGACGAAAAAACCGGCATCGTGGTGATCGACCGCGCGCCGAGCAATATGCTCAACCAGCGCATTCTGGAAAGTGACAACGTCTCATTTGAGACCGTGCTGGATAACATCCGCATCCTGTTTTTCGCAGACAAGGTCGGCGAATGCCTGTATGAAAACCTCCCTGCCCTGTACATCGCCATCCCCGCGACGCTGGTACGCCTGCAGCGGCGCGAGCACTACCGCATACCGACTCCGGTCGCCAATCCGCTTCGCTGCAGCATTCATGTCCCTCCCGATGACACCGGTGGCGCCGGCACGACGGTCATCGTCACGCTGAAGGACATCAGCGGCGGCGGTATCGCCATCGTCGACGAGAAAAAGATGCTCGACAATACGATCGGCCGCATTTACAAGGCGTGCCGGATCGATCTGCCCGGCGGCAGCCAGGTCGTGGTGGATCTGCAGATTCGCAATTCGCACGATTACACGCTGACCAGCGGGAAATCGATTCGCAAGCTGGGATGCATGTTCGTCGACCCGCCCAAACCGATGATGTCGGCGGTACAGCGTTACATTACCAAGCTGGAGCGCGAGCGGAATGCGAAAGCGACTGGAATGGGCTGAAGCGGCGCAGGTGGAGATGGAGGTGCGGCGGACGCGCGCGTGCACATGGCCAGGAAGGCCGTAAAAGCGCCCTTATACCTGCATGTTCATGATGTCGTGGTAGGCGGATACGAGCTTGTTGCGCACCTGGACGGTTGCCTGGAAAGCGATGCTTGCCTTCTGCGAATTGATCATCACATCCGACAGGCTGACGGTATCGTCGCCGAGGACGAAACGCTTTGCCATATCTTCCGACTTCTGCTGGGCGCCGTTGACCTGATCCAGCGTTGCCTTCAATGCGCTGGCAAAGTCGACCTTGGGCGCCGCCTGGCCGAGTTGGGGTGCGTCGATGCCATCCTGAGGGCGGGTCGCCGCAGCCTTGAGCTGAGAAATCATCGCCTCGATCCTGCTTGCATCGATCATTCCGGTTTTCATGCGGCCCCCCATTCAATCAAATACCGTCAGCCAGCAACGGCAGACACCTTTTTCCACGACGCTAAGGTATCACGCGAATCGGCCTGGCCTGCGGAAGATAAACGGCAAGAATCGCGCTCTGTTCCAACGATTAAATTTGTGCAAGAAGCCGAAAATCCTGCACTAAGGCATAAACCTCGAATATGTGGACATGACATGAAAAACAACACGCATCGCGGCACCTACCC
>DATEZO010000042.1:0-2341 GCA_035255485.1 Burkholderiaceae bacterium | reverse complement strand
TTTGCCGCCCGGCTTGAGCACGCGCTGCATTTCCGCGAGCGCCACATCCTTGTGCGTCATGTTGCGCAAACCGAAGGCAACGGATACGCGATCGAAGTAATTGCTCGGGAATGGCAGCTTTTCCGCGTCACACAGCAAGGTAGGCGTCACCATGCCCTTGTTCAAGAGGCGGTCGCGGCCGACGCGCAGCATCGATTCGTTAATATCGGTCAGCCAGACTTCGCCGGTCGGCCCCGCCTGCTTGGCAAACGCCTTGGCCAGGTCACCAGTGCCGCCCGCAATATCGAGCACCTTGAAGCCTGGCCGCACACCGGCCTGAGCGATGGTAAATGTCTTCCACAGGCGATGCAGGCCGCCGGACATCAAGTCGTTCATCACGTCGTATTTCGATGCGACGGAGTGGAAAACCTGTGCAACCTTCTGCACCTTTTCTTCTTCGGGAACGGTTTGATAACCGAAATGCGTGGTATTGGTCATGATGAAAGCCTGTTAGTCCAGGCGGCATTATACAAGTGCAGACAGAATGGCAAGCCTTACGTTCCCCGGACAAGGGAGAGAGGATGGTTTTGCTTGCCTGGAATCAAGTGCAGGCAAGTGAAACCAGCCTTAGTGATGTCCGCAGCTTTTCCCTGCCGACTCCATTGGTGCATCGCGCCCGGATTCGCGGGTAAATCCTGCTGTTTCCAGCCGCATCAGGTACTCTTCCCAAAGCTGTGCCTGATGGGTGCCCAACGAGTACAGATAATCCCAGGTATAGATGCCAGTATTGTGGCTATCGGAAAAATGCGGCTGGATCGCATAATTCCCGACCGGCTCCAGCGCGGTAAGCAGGACGTCACGCTTGCCGGTCTGCAGCACCTCCTGCCCTGGGCCATGGCCTCGCACTTCAGCCGAGGGGGAGTAGACACGCAAAAATTCGAACGGCAAGGAAAACGTTTCACCGGTATCGAACGCGATTTCCAGCATGCGCGATTTCGTGTGCACGGTCAGTCCGGTCGGCACCGGTGGCATCTTCTTGGAATCAGTCATCGTCACAGCAGCGATCCTTCAAAACGCGCCAGTATCGCTTCGCGCAGCTTCGGCACCAGCGCCCGGCGCTTTGTCAGGTCAGCCGACGCCGGCGTGCGCCTGATCTCGCCCCAGATCGGATTGGGGAAATGGGCGTCGTCCTCGTAGCGCGGAATCACATGCCAATGCACATGCGGCACGACATTGCCGAGGCTGGCGACGTTGATCTTGTCTGGGCGCATCACCTCGCGCACGGCTTCCTCGACTTGCCAGACAGCAGCGATCAGGATCGCGCGCTCAGCCGTCGACAGGTCGGTCATTTCCCGCGCATGGCCGTTCCAGATCACGCGACAAAAGCCAGGGTAATGCTCGTCGTCCACCAGCACGATGCGGTAATTGTCGTCCCGGTAGACGACGTCGCCACCAGGCTGGATACACAGTTCGCAGGCTTGTTTTGGCATGGATTCTTACACTAATACACGTTCGATACCGCCGTTGTTGGCGCGCGCCACATACTCCGGCAGCCAGTTCTCGCCAAGCAGATACTTCGCCATCTCAATCACGATGTAATCGGCCGTCGTCTCGGCATCTTCGTTATAACGGAGCAAGCCCTGTAGGCAGGACGGACAGGAGGTCAGGATCTTGACGTCGCCGGAGAAACCGTCGGCGCGCAGCTTGTCCGCGCCCTTGCGCATTTCCTCTTCCTTACGGAAACGCACTTGGGTGGAAATATCCGGACGTCCGACGCCAAGCGTGCCCGATTCGCCGCAGCAGCGTTCATTCTTCTCGACCTTGTACCCGTCTGCCGTGGTGATGAGCGCATTTACCGTCTTCATCGCGTCCTGCTGCTTCATCGGCGTATGGCACGGCTCGTGATACATGTAGCGCACGCCGCCCACACCTTCCAGCTTCACGCCCTTTTCGAGCAGATATTCGTGGATGTCGATGATTCGGCAGCCAGGGAAAATCTTTTCAAATTCGTAGCTCTGCAACTGGTCATAGCAAGTGCCGCACGATACAACGACCGTTTTGATGTCGAGATAGTTCAATGTGTTGGCGACGCGATGGAACAGGACGCG
Organism: Burkholderiaceae bacterium; assembly: GCA_035255485.1. Classification (GTDB taxonomy): domain Bacteria; phylum Pseudomonadota; class Gammaproteobacteria; order Burkholderiales; family Burkholderiaceae_D; genus DATEZO01. The sequence goes on along the minus strand of DATEZO010000042.1, from coordinate 254 downwards.
ATTGTCCGTCATCATCTTTTCCGCCTTGTCGTACTGGCCGTTGCCGCGCTGCGGATAACCGCAACACAGGTAGCCGGGCGGCAGCACCGTTTGGACGCCGACATGCCACAGCATTGCCTGCGTCGCCAGACCGACTTGCGAGAACAGCCGTTCCGAGCCGCAGCCCGGGAAATAGAAAACTGCTTCCGTGTCGGCCGTGGTGGTCTTCGGATCGCGGATGATCGGGACGATCTTGTTGTCCTCGATATCGAGCA
>DATEZO010000041.1:0-2571 GCA_035255485.1 Burkholderiaceae bacterium | reverse complement strand
TGCAATGCCTGCACCATCGCCTGCCAGGCGGAAAACAATATCCCGGTGGTCGGCAAGGAAGAGGTGATGCGCGGGCGCGAGATGCACTGGATCCGGATCGACCGCTATGTCGCCGGCGCGGCGGCGCGGCCGCGCATCCTGTTCCAGCCGGTGCCGTGCATGCATTGCGAGCTCGCGCCGTGCGAGGAAGTGTGCCCGGTCGGCGCCACCGTGCACGACAGCGAGGGCTTGAATGTGCAGGTCTACAACCGCTGCGTCGGCACCCGTTTCTGCTCCAACAACTGCCCGTACAAGGTGCGCCGCTTCAATTTCCTGCAATACGCGAATACTGATGTGGACAGCCTGAAGGCGGCGCAGAACCCGGAAGTGACGGTGCGCCGGCGCGGCGTGATGGAGAAATGCACTTATTGCTTGCAGCGCATCACGCGCGCCCGGATCGAAGCGGAAAAGCTGGGCCGGCGTGTGCGCGACGGCGAAGTGGTGACCGCCTGCCAGGCCGTATGCCCGACCGAAGCGATCGTGTTCGGCGACCTGAACGATCCGGCCAGCCGCGTCAACCGCGCCAAGGCGTCGCCGCTGGATTACACGCTGTTGGCCGAGCTGAACACCCGTCCGCGCACCACCTATGCGGCGCGGGTGGTGAATCCGGATCGGGAGCTGGAGTGAGGAATGAGGCACATTAGTGTGATTTTTTATGGAGTATAGGTAAAAACAATGCAATATGCGCAATGGATTAGCGGCACTTTAAAAATACACACCCCTGTATTTTGAGGGTGCAATAGTGCCGCAAATGCGACGAAGGAGCATCATGGACCCACCATCCCGCCCCCCGGTTTCCAGGGATATCGGCGTATTGCGCGCCGGTTGGGGCTATGCCAGCGTGTCGGACAAGATCGCGGACGCCGTATTGACGCGCCCGGCCGGCTGGCGCTGGATAACGGTCTTTCTGTTCACCTTCGCCGGTGTGCTGGTGTTCTTCGGTGCCATCGCCTGGCTGTTCATCAAGGGCATCGGCATCTGGGGCGTCAACATTCCGGTGGCGTGGGGCTTTGCGATCGGCAATTTCGTGTGGTGGATCGGCATCGGCCATGCCGGCACTTTCATTTCGGCGGTGCTGCTGCTGCTGCGCCAGAAGTGGCGCACCTCTATCAACCGTTTCGCAGAGGCGATGACGCTGTTTGCGGCCGGCATCGCCGGCATCTTTCCGATCCTGCACCTGGGACGCCCCTGGTTCTTCTACTGGCTGGTGCCGTATCCGAATGTAATGAATGTCTGGCCGCAATGGCGCAGTCCGCTGATCTGGGATTTTTTTGCGATCGCCACCTATCTGCTGGTGTCGCTGCTGTTCTGGTATGTCGGGCTGATTCCGGATCTGGCGACCCTGCGCGACCGGGCCGGCGTGCATCCGGTGCAGCGCGGCAAGCAAATTGTCTACGGCTTGTTCGCGCTCGGCTGGCGCGGTGAGGCGCGGCACTGGGCGCGTTACGAGACGGCCTACCTGCTGCTGGCGGGCCTGGCCACACCGCTGGTGGTGTCGGTGCATACCATCGTCTCGCTCGATTTTGCGGTCGGCAATACGCCGGGCTATCACTCCACCATCTTTCCGCCGTATTTCGTGGCCGGTGCGCTGTTTTCCGGTTTTGCGATGGTGCTGACATTGGCGATCCCGCTACGGCATTTCTTCGGCTTGCAGGATTTCATTACCCAGCGCCATCTGGCCAATGCCGCCAAAGTGCTGCTGGCCACCTGCTGGCTGGTGGCATACGGCTACCTGGCGGAAATCTTCACCGCTTTTTACAGCGGCGATGAATTCGAGCGCTACATGACGGTCAATCGATGGATCGGACCGTATGCGCCGTTGTACTGGTCGCTGCTGGCATGCAATGTCCTGCTGCCGCAACTGCTGTGGCTGCGCCGGGTTCGCCATCATGTCTTGTGGCTGTTTTGCATCAGCCTGGTGGTGAATCTCGGCATGTGGATGGAGCGCTTCATGATCGTGGTTACCAGCCTGCATCGCGATTTCCTGCCATCGGCCTGGGGCATGTTTTATCCAACCGTATGGGACTGGCTAACACTGTTCGGTTCGATCGCGCTGTTCGTCTGGCTGTTTTTGCTGTTCGTGCGCTTTCTGCCGTTGATCTCGATCGCGGAAATGCGCGAACTGGTACGAGAAAGCGCGAAAGAGAAATCATGAGCGCAGAGAGATACGGACTGCTGGCCGAATTCGCGACTGCAGATGCCTTGCTGGACGCGGCCCGCCGAGCGCGCCAGGTCGGCTATTGCGAGCTGGAAGCCTATGCGCCGTTCGCGGTCGAAGGGCTGGCCGAGGCAGTCGGCCTGCGGCGCAATCCGGTGCCGCTGATCACCCTGATCGGCGGCATCGCGGGCGGGCTGGGCGCCTATCTGCTGCAATGGTATGCGGCAACCATTGATTATCCAATCAATATCGGCGGCCGGCCCTTGCATAGCTGGCCGTCCTTCATCCCGGCGACTTTCGAGCTGATCATTCTCGGCGCGGCGCTGGCAGCGGTTTTCGGCATGCTGATCCTGAACCGCCTGCCGCGGCTGCGC
>DATEZO010000040.1:0-10633 GCA_035255485.1 Burkholderiaceae bacterium | reverse complement strand
GTCGCGCGTCATGCGGCGCAGCGCGGTATCGGCGATGTCGGTCAGCTCTGCGCGCGCCGCGGTATCGACATAGCCCTGCACCGGCAGCCGCAGAAAGACCGCCACCGTGCCGGCGATGATGCCGGTGATGACGATCACGATTACCGCTTCCGCCAGCGTAAATCCCTTCTCTCGTAATGTCGGTCGGCGCATCATCATGTCAGGGCATCGAAGTCGGGGCGTATTGGGTGCGATAGCCTTGCAGCACCACGCTGTCGTTATTGTTGTTGTAGCTCACGGTCACCGTGATGCGCAGCACCACGCCGGCCGCCAGCGGCGAAGCGGCCGGTCCGAGCGCCCCGTCCTGCGCCACCGCCACCGAGGCGCTGTAGCCGGCCGGCACCACCACCGCGGATGGACCGCCGATATCGCTGCCGCCGCCGGCCAGATTGAAGCCGGCGTAATCGTTAACATTGTCAAACGGCGCGGTCGCATTGCCGCGCGCTTCCGCTGCCGGCTGGCCGGTGAAGGCTGCTTCCGGCCCCATGGCTTCCGGCATGGCGCAAGTGCCGCTGGAAACATCATAGCCATCCGGATCGCAGGTGGTAAACGGCATCGATTCCACCTCTTCCAGCAGGGCTTCCGCCACCGCCAGCGCCTGCTTGCGTACCTGCGGATCGGCGCTCGCGCGGGTGGTGGTCGTCATGACCTTCAGGATGCCGACCACGGCCAGGCTGACGATCACCAGGAACATGATCAGCTCGACCAGGGTCAGGCCCCGTTCGCGGTGCGCAGACATGGCGGACTCAGGGATGCACATACCCGGTCTCCGGTTCGACCATGATGTGGCGCGTCAGGCCGCCGCCGGCCAGGGACAGATCGAGCCTGGCGAAGCTGGAAACCGGCGGCGTGTCGCCGACATTGAACGGTTTGCCAAGCGCGTTGAAATAAAAGGCCGGATTGACGGGCGAGGCGGCATAGCTGATGCCGGCCGGAATCGCCTCGCACAGCCAGGCGGCGTTATTGTTGCAGGCAGCCAGCGTCGCCGCGCTGCCGGTATTCTTGCCGGCCGGCGGCACAACCGGACTGGCGCAGGCGCCGGAGACGAACGGGCTGAAGCAGAAGGCAATGCTGGTCCCGTCCAGCCGCACATGGACATTGCGGTTTTGTGCAATCGCGATCTTTTGCGCATAACGCATCATGGACTGGGCCTGATCGTAGAAACCACGCGCATCGAAAGTCTGGCGGTCGAAGAAGCGCGGCAGCGCGACTGCGGCCAAGATGCCCATGATGATCAGGACCGAGATCAGCTCCACCAGTGTGAAGCCAGCTTCGCGGATGTTTGCGGCTTCGTTTTCCATGTGCCTTATTGTTATCGACTTGAATGTATTTACCACATCGCTGGTATTTCAAGTATTTGCATGGTGAACCGCAGCGCGGGGCATGCTCCACGCATTCCTGCCGCACCGATCGGGGCCATTTGGTCGCTGCGTCCAGGCTACGTTCCTTCGTCATTTCCGCGCAGGCGGGAACCCATGGACCGGTTGGTGTTGCCAGCTCACCATGGATCCCCGCTTTCGCGGGGATGACGGAAGTATTGTGTATTGGCTTGGCAGCCCAGTCCCAAAATATTAATGACCAGCAATAATCAAAAAGGCCAGACTTGTCGCCAAGCCGGGCCTTTTATGTACAAATGAATCAGATATTATTTGCAATACAAAGTGTAGTCAGTAGTCGCGTTTGCCGGCGATTCATGAGTTGGCACCAGCGTGATGGTCGGAGAACCATTAAGGGCGGCAGGCTGTGCATAAGTAACGCCGCAATTGGCAGGAGTAGTGGCGCTGTCCTGCGCAAAAGTTCCGGTTGATGCCGTATAGGTAAAGCCTTGGGTGGATGCCAAAGCCTTATCAATTCCGCCCGCTGCTGTCGCAGGATAGCCATTGACCAAGCTGACCGCCTGACCTTCCAGCGTTACGGTCCCGCTCGGACCATTCTGATTTTGCACCAGCGCCTGCGCATGGGCAATCGCGGCAGCCGACTGCACTGCGCCATACATACCCTTGGCGGCTGCATAGCGCGCATCCGCCGACATGCCGGTAAACCGCGGAATCGCCGTGGCGGCCAGGATGCCGAGAATCACGATCACTACCACCAATTCGATCAGGGTGAAACCGGATTGCTGCCGTTTCAATTGCGTGTTTTTCATTAAGAACTCCTCCATCAATATAAAAAATAGCCGTTCCCAAATTCAAAACCACTTGTACGGAACAACCGGATCCAGAGTGACGCCTTCAATCGTGTTATCGGAAGCTCTATCGCGATCTTGAGCGCCAGTAATTAGTTGCACATGGTAAAGTATTTGATTTCTTTGACTTTTTTCTGTGCGGAAATGCGCGTCGTTGCGCACCGAGTATATTAGATTTCCACTTTGCAAGTCAAAATACCAATAGCCGGACTCGACATCCTGTGGCTTCGGCGCAAAAAATTCTCCCAAGTAATTTTTGGGTTTTTGCGCCAGCCAGGCCATCGGATTTTGTCTTGCCAGTGTGGGCATTTCGGAAACTTTCCCTTTGGCAATTAATGTGGCGCCCTGCAGATACAAGGCGCTCTGAATCGCGCCGACGGTTTGCTCCATCGCGACTTTTTCCGCCTGTTCCTGATAGAGCTGAACGCGATTCAGGAGCCCGGCCGCGAGAGTGGCCACGATGGCTATCACGACTACCAGTTCGATCAGGCTGAAGCCCGGCTGCCTGTCGGCTTTGAGGTGTGCGCGGCGCATCATTTGTTTTGCAGGGCGACCTTGCCCAGATCCCAGATCGGCAGGAATACGCCGAGCGCCAGGATCAGTACCAGGATGCCGAGAAAGACGATCAGGATCGGTTCGATCTGCGACGACAGGGTTTTCAGCTCGTAATCGACTTCGCGCTCGTACATCTGGGCAATTTCATCCATCAGGCTGTCCAGTTCGCCGGTTTCCTCGCCGACCGCAATCATTTGCAGCACGATCGGCGTAAACACGCCGGTCGTCACTGCCGTGCGCAGGATGCTTTCGCCGCGCTCGACGCCGTCGCGCATCTGCTCCACCCGGCTGCTGAGGTAGCTATTGTCGACTGTCTGTGCTACCACGCTCAGGGCCTGGACGATCGGTACGCCGCTTTTGCTGGAGAGCGCAAAACTGCGGGCGAAGCGCGCCAGCGTGGCTTTCAGGACGATTTTTCCGGCCACAGGAATCCGCAGCTTGAGCTTGTCCCACTGATATCTGCCCCGCCCCGTCGCCGTGTACAGGCGGAAGCCGGCCACGGCGCCGGCCAGCAGCACCAGGATCAGCGGCCAGAAACGTACCGTGAAATCGGAAAAGCCGATCAGCACCTTGGTCATCATCGGCAATTCCGCATGGAAGCCGGCGTATACCTTGGCAAATGCCGGAATCACGAACAGGTTGATGATGACGATTGCCAGCGCCATCGTGATCATGACAAACATCGGATACCGCAACGCGGTGCGCACCCGCTCGCGCATTTCGCGGTCGAATTCCATGTAGTCGAACAGGCGCAGGAATACCTCTTCCAGCCGGCCGGTCATTTCGCCGACGCGCACCATGCTGATGTAAAAGGCGGAAAACACATCAGGGTGGCGACGCATCGAGGCCGACAGCTCGCGCCCCGCATCGAGCGATTCGCGCAAATCCTTGATTACGCGGCCGAACGCCTTGCTGATCGCCGATTCCTGCAAGCCGGCCAGGCCGCGCATCATGGGTACGCCCGCTTTCAGCAGGGTATACAACTGGCGGCTGAACAGCTGCACATCGAGTGACTGGACCTTTTTTTCCGTCAGGCGCTCCCACCAGTTATCGCCGTTGCTGCCTGCCGGCCTGGTAGTCGTGACGATTTCGATCGGCGTAACGCCGGTATTGAACAGCTGATCGGCGACAGCGCCGCTATCCGTGCTTTCCAGTATGCCGCGCAGCAGTTCGCCCCTGGCATTGCGAGCCTTGTAGGCAAAAAACGGCACGTCAGTTCTCCGGTCGAGGGGGGCGCCTCATGGCGATCGTCGTTATTCCTGTTTGCAGCATCATTGGCCTCCCATGTCATTACGCGCCGTCAATAATAATTGATAACGCAAATTACCTGATTTCCGTAGCATGGATGGAGCGAGCGCAGAATCCGGGGCCTTTTCGGCGGCAGGCTTCCCGGATTCCGCTACGCTGCATCCAGCCTACTGTTCTGCCAATGCGCCGCCCGGCGAAGCGCAGCGTGCCCGGGCGACATTCATTTGCATCAATCATTGAACTGATTGCTGATACGCATCGCTTCAGCCAAGGTGGTCCTGCCGGCAATCACCAGCGCTACGGCATGGCGGCGCAGGGTCTCGCCCTGCATTTGCGCCTGCGCGATTTTCATGAAATGCGCGGGGTCCTGGTGATTGGCCGCAGCGGCGACTTCTTCAGTCATTTCCAGCATTTCATACACGCCGGTGCGACCCCGATAGCCGGTGCCGTTGCAACGCGAACAGCCGCGCCCATGCAAATAACGATGGGCATTAACCTCGTTGCCCAGCTCCATTTTCAGCCATTCGCGCTCGCTCGGCGTCAATTCATGCGGCTGGGCGCAACTCTCGCAGACGACGCGCACCAGCCGTTGCGCAAGCACCACCTGCAGCGCAGTGGCAACCATGTAGCGCGGCACATTCATATCCAGCAGCCGCACCGGCGTACTGACGGCATCGTTGGTGTGCAGCGTCGACAATACCAGGTGGCCGGTCAATGCGGCGCGCATGCCGATCTGCGCGGTTTCATGGTCGCGCATTTCGCCAACCAGAACGATATCCGGGTCCTGCCGCAAGGCAGAACGCAGCACGCGCGCAAAACTCAGTTCGATCTTTTCGTTGACCTGCACCTGATTGATGCCGGGCAGGCGATATTCGACCGGATCTTCGACCGTGATCACTTTGTTTTCCGGCGTATTCAGTTCCGCCAGGGCGCCATACAGCGTCGTGGTCTTGCCGCTGCCGGTCGGACCGGTCACCAGCACCAGGCCATTGGGACGTTGGATGATCGCTCGGAATTTTTTCAGCATGGCGGCCGGCATGCCGAGCGAGTCCAGTCTCAGCATGCCGCCGCTCTGGCTCAGCAGGCGCATGACGATGGATTCGCCGTACTGCGTCGGCATGGTGGAAATACGCACGTCGATGCGCTGCTGCCGGACCTTGATCGCAAAGCGGCCGTCCTGCGGCAAGCGTTTTTCGGAGATGTCGAGTTCGGACATCAGCTTGAGGCGCAAGGCCAGCGATGACGCGATTTTGCTATCGGCCTCGGTTTGCAGATGCAGCACGCCATCGATGCGAAAGCGGATATGCAGCCGCGTTTCCTGCGGTTCGATATGGATGTCGGATGCGCGCACCTGGCAGGCGTCATCGAACACCGATTGCAGCAGCTTGACGATGGGCGCTTCTTCAAGGCCCGGCGTGGTTGCCAGCGTGCCGAAATCGACGTGCGCATCGCCCAGGTCCTGTTCCAGCTCGCGCGCAAAATCGGTGATTTCTTCGGTGCGGCGGTACAGCCGGTCGATGGTTTGCAGCAGTTCGCTCTCGTTGACCACGGCCAGTTCGATCCCGCGCTTCACCGATCTGGAAATTTCATCGTAGGCGAACAGATCGGTCGGATCGGCGATACCCACCAGCAGCATGCCGCGCCGTTCTTCCAATGCGATTGCGCGGAACCGGCGCGCCTGGGTCTCGGGCAGCAGCCGCACCAGGTCCGGGTTGATGTTGTAGAACTTGAGATTGATATAGGGGATATTCAGCTGCTTCGCGAGCGCGCCGGAAATCTGCTCTTCCGTGACGAAACCGTTTTCAATGAAAACCCGGCCCAGCTTGCGCCCGGTCCGTTTTTGCTCGCTCAGGGCAAACTGAAGCTGCTCTTCCGATAGCAGCTTTTGCTGCACCAGAATTTCACCCAGGCGGACCTTTTCCGGCCTTGCCATGAATACTCCCTGTTTGGAAAATCAAGCCATATTTTATGCGACAACGTTGACCGTCGGCATGAATTGTTGCCGCTGCGGGATATTTGCATGCGGCTTCGCATGCATGAAATCATTAAATGATTCTTTTAAGCGATATGGTTTGCGCCACCAGTTGCATGGCTTGGTGAAGGAAATCGTCTTCTTCTGTATATTTACGACACCTCCTTTCATTATTGACATTATGTCCGCCGAACTCCAAGCTTCCCGCCGCGACGCCACGCTCATTCTCACGCTATCGAATCCCGGTGCCAAAAACGCGCTGCATCCTGACATGTATGCCGCCGCGATCGAAACCCTGTCGACCGCCGAACGGGACAATGCAATCCGCGCCGTGGTATTGACCGGCGCCGACAATTTCTTTTGCGCCGGCGGCAATCTGCATCGCCTGCTGGAAAATCGTGCAAAAGACCCTTCGGCGCAAATGGACTCGATCGATCTGCTGAATGGCTGGATCGACGCGATCCGCGATTGCCCGAAGCCTGTCATCGCCGCAGTGGATGGCGCGGCGGCGGGCGCTGGATTTTCGCTGGCGCTGGCGTGCGACCTGATCGTCGCCGGTGTTTCCGCCAAATTCGTGATGGCGTATGTGAAAGTCGGCCTGACACCCGATGGCGGCGGCTCGTGGTTCCTGGCGCAGGCGCTGCCGCGCCAGCTGGCGACCGAGATCCTGATCGAAGGCAAGCCCGTGTTGTCGCCGCGCCTGCACGAACTCGGCGTGGTTAACCGGGTGACGCCGGATGGCGGCGCGCTCGACGCTGCCCTGGCGTGGGCCGACGAGCTGGCGGCACTGTCGCCAAATGCGGTGGAACGCATCAAATCCCTGCTGCGGGAAGCGCCGGGAAAATCGCTGGCGCAGCACGCCGAAGCGGAGAAGCGGCACTTTGTGGAAAGCCTGCATCATGCGGATGCGCTGGAAGGCATCGGCGCGTTTCTGGACAAGCGCAAGCCGCATTACCGATAAGCGCCCGAACCGCCTGCAAATCAAAAAGAACGACCGTTCTCTTTGCGGGTAGAATGCATTGTTATCAACACTGCATTCCTTTTCGGGAGACATGATGTACGAAGAATTCATGGGCACGCGCCCGGTTTCCGAGCGCCAGAAGTTCGATCTCGGCGCAATGCAGGAATACATGCGCGGCCATATCGACGGCTTTTCCGGCGAGCTGGCGGTCGAGCAGTTCAAGGGCGGCCAATCCAATCCGACCTTCAAGCTGAGCGCCGGCGGCCGGTGCTACGTGCTGCGCACCAAGCCCGGACCGGCCGCCAGGCTGCTGGCATCCGCGCATGCCATCGAGCGCGAATTCCGCGTGATGGATGCCCTGCACAAGGCCGGCTTCCCGGCCCCGCGGCAGTATGCATTGTGCAGCGACGAAGCGGTGATTGGCCGCGCGTTCTTCCTGATGGAATTCGTCGATGGCCGGGTGCTGTGGGATCAGTCGCTGCCCGGCATGACTCCGGCCGAGCGCGGTGCCCATTACGACGAAATGAACCGCGTGCTGGCGCAATTGCATACGATTGATTACGCGGCAATCGGCCTGGCCGATTTCGGCAAGCCGGGCAATTATTTCAGCCGGCAGATCGACCGCTGGACCCGCCAGTACAAGGCGTCGGAAACCGAACCGATCGAGGCGATGGATCAGTTGATCGCATGGCTGCCGCAGCATATTCCACCGGGCGACGAGACCAGCATCGTGCACGGCGACTACCGGCTCGACAACATGATTTTCCATCCGAGCGAGCCGCGCATCCTGGCACTCTTGGACTGGGAACTGTCGACGCTCGGCCATCCGCTGGCCGATTTTTCCTACCACTGCATGAGCTGGCATATTCCGCCGGGCCAGTTTCGCGGCATCGGCGGGCTGGATCTGAAGACGCTCGGCATACCGGCCGAACAGGAATACATCGCCAGATACTGCGCGCGCACCGGCAGAACCATCCGCCAGGAGGATTTCGCGTTCTACCTCGCCTACAACATGTTTCGCATGGCCGGCATCCTGCAAGGCGTCATGAAACGCCATGTGGAGGGACTTGCCGCCAGCGAGGAAGCGCTGAAAGCCGGCAAGGCCGCGCGGCCGATGGCGGAAATGGGCTGGGATTACGCGACCGGCGCAAGGATGTGACGATGACGACCGTGGAAACGGCCGCAAAACGGCACAACGGGCCTCCTTGGCATGGAATATATACACCGCGGTGTATTTTTAAATAGCCACTATTTTATTGCCAGTATTACTGTATTTTTTCATATACTCCATGCTACTTCATATCTGGAGAAGAAAATGATCGACCTGTATTCCACAGCCACCCCTAACGGCCACAAGGTGCACATCATGCTGGAAGAATGCGCCCTGCCCTATCGCGTGCATCACATCGACATCAGCGCCGGCGACCAGTTCAAGCCCGATTTCCTCGCGATCTCGCCCAACAACAAGATTCCCGCAATCGTCGATGCCGAGGGGCCGGACGGCAAGCCGTTTTCGCTGTTCGAATCGGGCGCCATCCTGGTGTACCTGGCGAGCAAGGCCGGCAAGTTCCTCGGTGAGACCGACCGCGACAAATTCACCACGCTGCAATGGCTGATGTTCCAGATGGGTGGGGTCGGCCCGATGCTGGGACAGGCGCATCATTTCCGCATCTATGCGCCGGAAAAGATCGAGTACGCGATCAACCGCTACACCAATGAAGCCAGGCGCCTGTATGGCGTAATCGACAAGCGCCTGGCGCAGGCGCGGTATCTGGCCGGCGATGCCTACACCATTGCGGATATCGCGACCTTTCCGTGGTTGCGATCATGGAAGAATCAAGGCATCGACTGGGAGAATTACCCGCATGCGAAGCGCTGGTTCGACGAGATCGCCGAGCGCCCGGCAGTCAAGCGCGGCGTCAAAGTGCTGGCCGATCTGCGCAAGCCGCTGACCGACGACAAGGCGCGCGACATCCTGTTCGGCGCCGGGCAATACGCGAAGCGTTGAATCGAAGTTGGGCCGGGCTACCAGAACAGCCGCACGATCGATTCCGCCACGCACGCCGGCTTGCCGCCGGCTTCGCGCTCGACCGTGACCTGCCATATCGCCTGCGCACCGCCGTCGATGTCCTCGACCGACAGCAGCACGATACGGCCGCGCACGCGGCTGCCGGCCGGCACCGGAGCCGGAAAGCGCACCTTGTTCAAGCCGTAGTTGACGCCCATTTTCACGTTCGGCATGGTGATCGCGCTGTCCATCAATATCGGCAGCAGCGACAGCGTGAGAAAACCGTGCGCGATGGTGCCGCCGAACGGCGATTGCGCACGGCTGCGCTCCGGATCGACGTGGATCCACTGACGGTCTCCGGTCGCTTCGGCGAACAGGTTGATCCGCTCCTGGGGAATGCCGATCCAGTCCGATAGCGCGACTTCCTGTCCGATCAGGCTTTTCAATTCCGCAAGCGAGGCGATCTCACGCATCCGGTTGCTCCCCGGCCGGCGGGCGGCGCCGGAACATGCCCTTGCCCCTGACGGTGACCACCAGTTCGCCGTGCTGGTTTCTGCCTTCCCAGACCGAAACCACGATACCGAGATCGGGTTTGCTGCCGGAGCGCCGCGCTTCAAGCGTGGTGGTAGTGACGGACAGCGTGTCGCCGGCGCGCACCGGCTTGACCCAGCGGATCTCGTCCACGCCGGGCGAACCCAGGCTCGACGAATCGCGCAGGAAGCCATCGAACATCATGCGCATCATCAGGCTGCAGGTATGCCAGCCGCTGGCGATGACGCCACCATAGATCGATTGCGCGGCTGCCTGCCGGTCGACATGGAACGGCTGCGGATCGAACTGCCGTGCGAAATCCATGATCTCCTGCTCGCTGATGGTGCGCGAGCCGACATCGATGCTGCGTCCCGGTTCAAAATCCTCGAAATACCACTTCGGTTGCGGCATGAATGACTCCTGTTGAAATGCAACGGGTAGAACGCAGATCAGGATCGAAACCCTGGCTGCGCCGCAAAACGCGCCAGATGGTGATCGACATCGCCCAGTGTCAGCCCGATCATGGTCAGGCGCTTGAAATGATGCGCCGCCGGTAATTCATCGGTCACGCCCATGCCGCCGTGCAGTTGCACCGCCTGCTGGCCGATGAAAGTTGCGGCCTGGCCGATGCGTGCCTTGGCGGCCGACACCGTGCGCCGCCGTTCGACCGGATCATCCGACGCAACCTTGACCGCGGCCAGCTTCGCCATGGAACGCGCCTGCTCCAGTTGCATGAACATGTCCGCCATGCGGTGCTGCAGCGCCTGGAATTTGCCGATCGGCACACCGAACTGCTGGCGGGTTTTCAGGTATTCGAGCGTAGCGGCGTTCAGCGCTTCCATCGCACCGACCGCTTCCGCACACAGGAGCGTCGCGCCGTAGTCGGCCGCCGCATCCAGCAGTTCCCAGCCTGCACCTGCCCTACTCAGCAGGGCCGAGACCGGTACCTGCACACTGGCGAAGGTAATATCGGCGGCACGCTGGCCGTCGATAGTGCGATAGTCGCGGCGCGTGACACCGGCGGCATCGGCCGGCACCGCGAACAGCGAAATGCCGCCGGTATCGCGCTGCGCGCCGCCGCTGCGCGCCGACACGATCAGCATGTCGGCCTGCGCGCCATGTAGCACCACGGTC
>DATEZO010000039.1:0-7427 GCA_035255485.1 Burkholderiaceae bacterium | reverse complement strand
CGCCACCAATCAAAGATTTGATAATTTTCATTTATTGCTCATCCTTAAAGTTGTGTATTTCCAGAAAAATTGGTACTACTGCAACCATAAAGCGGATTGTGTGCCAGTCAATAAAATCAGAGGCTTACATCATTTCTGCCGAAGGAATGTAAGGAAATTCGACAAGGCGAATTCAGCCGAAATAGGCATCTTGGCGAATGGCGACTTGTCGACGTTCGTACACGGCTCCTTGAAACAGGTTGGTCATCCCAAGTAGTACGTGAGCTGCGGGATCTAAAGAAGAATCGGCACGATGCGATGGGCCGGCAGCAGCGCAAATGTGCCGGGAGACGGGGATAACGCTGCTGACCTATCGGCGCACAACGCAAGTGAGATAAGCGACGCGCTAACGCAGGCATATCGAAGGCACGCAACCGGCCAAGATCATCCAAAACCTAAGGTTGGCCCGGCTAGCCCGGCGAACTTACACCTACCATTGCAGTTTAGATGCCATCACGAGTCCAATTGCGAGGCTCAGCACCGAGAATAGGCTGCCTACGATGTGCAGAGTTTCGTAGCCGTGTTCTCAGTGCTGTCTCTACAAGAACGCTCCTGCTCTCCTCGGTGCTGCTGCCAGATCTTGCTTCGTATGACAACGACTGTCTCGTATCAAAGCTGTGCTAGCAAGGCACGCGCTTCCTTTTCCTTGGAAAATTCCTTGCCGGATGCAAGTAACCGCTGCAATTCGCTGCGCGCCTTTTCCTTATCGCCCGATTTCACTAAGCCGAGCGCAAAGTGGTAACGAATGTCTAATGAATCCGGCGCAATGGACGTCGCCTTCTGCAACAAGCTTACGCCGCGGTCAAGATCGCCGCGCTCAACAAGAATCCATCCCAGCGTGTCGAGGACGGGAGCACTACCAGGACTGGCGACATACGCCTTCTCCGCCATCGGCAATGCCCTGCCGTCCTTCTCCTGCTGGTAGGCTAAGGCGAGATTGTTCATCACCCGCACATCCGCCGGCATGCGCTGCAGTATGGCTTCGTAGTGGCTGATCGCCTTCTTGTTCTGCCCGTTTATAAGGTAATGCTGAGCGATATAGGTATGCACCGGGATATCTGCGGGATGGTCTTTCAGCCATTGTGTTATGTAGGAATCCGCATCCTTCTCTCGTCTGGCCTGCAGCAAAGTGGCATGCAGCTTTATTGCAAGTGGCCCGCTCTTACCGAGGGCATATGCCCGCTCATATGCTTTAATGGCCGACGCCAGCTGCTGCCGCGTCATTAGAATTTCAGCTTCCAGCACATGGCCTGCCAGCGATTTTTCGTGCTGTTGCTGAATTCCGCGAGCGATCGACAATGCCTGCTCCCAGTTTCCTCTTTCCTGCTCGACGCCGGCCAGTGCGACCTGCGCTTCGAGATAGTCTGGCTGCAGCGCGAGCGCCTTCTTCAACGAATCGGCTGCGGCCCCCGGCTTCTTCATAGCCATGTGAATTGAAGCTATTCGTAAGTACACGACCGGAGACGAAGGATTGAGCACCGCAAGTTTCTCGTAGCTATCGAGAGCGGCGTTCTTGTCGTTGTTCGCGAACTGTACTTGTGCAAGGAGTTCAAGAGCGCCAGGATTGGTTGGATTGGATGCCTGAAGTTTCTGCCCTAGCATGAGCGCTTTCTGGTTCTGCCCAATGCGCAGGTAGTGCGCTGCCAGTTGCACTGCCGGGGAGAGCATATCTGGATTTTCACTATGAGCCCGCTCGAACCATTGGGTCGCTTCATCATTTTGCTTTTGCGCAAGCGCAATGCTTCCGAGGGCCATCATGGCTTGCACGTTCTTCTTGTCTGCTGCCAGCAGCGCCTCTAAGCGCTTTTTCGCAGCATCCGGCTTCTTATCAATCATGTCGAGTCGCGCCAGGCTTGCCACTGCATTGAAATAGGTGGGGTCGTACGACAGCGCTCTCTCATAACTCTGGCGTGCGCTTTGCACATCTTTCTTGGCAAGGTAGATGCCGCCCTTCAGATGTTGCAGCTCGGGATTTTTGGGCTGCTCCTTTTCGAGGGTATTGACCATTGAAAGCGCCTTGTCATACTGCTTCTGCTGCAGATAAGCGAGGATGAGGGCCTTGTTCGCCTGCCCAGGCACCTTTTCCAACGCTGCCGCCTTTTGGAATTCATCAATCGCACCGTTGCTGTCGCCCTGGCCCAATTTGATCTTGCCAAGTGCGGTGCGAATCATTGCATCCTGCGGTGCAGCGGCGCTGGCCTTTTGAAAGTATTCGATCGCTCCAGAAAAGTCTTTTGCCTGTGCCGACGATTCACCAGCCAGCGTCAGCAGTTGTGCATCCTGCGGTGCTTCCTTGGCCGCCGTCGAGACGACGGTGAGCGCGCGCTTCGGTTCGCCGTTCCTGAGCAGTGTCGCCGCGAGCAATTTTCGCGCGTGCAGGTCATCAGGCCTTTTCTCGAGATATGCCTTCAGGTGCATTTCCGCCTGCTGCGTTGCACCGAGTTCATACTGAACGGTGCCTGCCAACAGCTGGGCCTGCAAGTGACCTGGTGCCGCACGCAGCACGTGCTGAAGCGACTCCAGTGCTGCAGCAGGTTTGCCCTGTTTGTAGTCGAGCAAAGCCTGGGTGTACAAAACGCCCAACGTGCTGGCACCCTTCTTACGTGCAGTGTCCAAGCTCGCACGGGCGGCTTCATACCTGCCTGCGCCAATTTCGATCGTTGCCTTTGCGACCAATGCTGCAGCGTAATCGGGCTTGAGCCTGAACGCTTCTTCATAGGCAGAAAGCGCCGCTTCGCCTTTCGCCTGCGCGCGCAGCAGGTCGCCCTTGAAGTTCCAGGCATCGGCGTTCAGCGGATTCTTGCTGACAGCCTGTTCGCTGTACTGGGTCGCGGCCTCAATATCCTTCAGCAGGAGCGCATGTCTGGCCAAGCCGATGAGCGCATCCGGGTTGTCCGTATTATCCTTGCGCGCAAGTTCGAAGGAATCCTTTGCTTCCTGCGCCTTACCCAAGCCGAGATAGGCATTTCCGCGCATGACATTGATCTGGGCGCTGGTTGGGGCCCCGGTTACCGGCGTGGTTTCTTCCAGCACCTTCTCGAACTTGCCCTGCATGAGAAGTGCCTTCGCCAGTGCCGCTAAAGCCTGGTCGGTATGGTTGCCAAGATCGATCGCCTTGCGCACTTCCTTTTCAGCGGATTGCGGATCATTGGTTTCAATATAGATCGTACCGAGCAAGAGCCGCGCTTCCTTGTCGTCCGAATTCTTCTGCAGCGCATTCTTCAATTGGATGATTGCTGCCTTGTTGTCGCCTTTTTGGTGGTACTCGCCGGCTTCGGCAACGAGCGCCTGCGCGCTTTGCGTCTTGCCACAGGCCATTAGCCCGCTTGCCAGCAGGGTACCGGAAATCATCGCGATGCAAAGCTGACGTGGATGATGAAGAGTGGCCATTGCTGATTCCTTATTAGTTTTCGATTTGCCGTAACGACGATTGCGTGAAAGCGTCCCTTGCGGCTGTTGGCCTTCCTTGATTCACGCGCCATATCCGCATCGGGAAAAGAGTTTATGCGAGGCATGAACGGCGAGGCCTTGCAGGAGTACGTTCCGTTGAGATGTATCAAAACATCAACATGCCAGCACGCAATACTGGCGCTCTCATACAGATATATTGATGATTTCCAGGGAGAAAAAATGAAGAAAGTAATTCCTGACCTTGCTTCATGGGCGCAGTGGTTTGGTTTTGTGCTTACCCTGTTCCTCGCAGGCTGCGCAAGCAAGCCGGCAGCCCTGACGGCCGGCGGCGAGGCGGATGCCACCTCCTACCAACATGAATACCGGATCGGCCCAGGAGATAATGTCATTATTTCTGTATGGCGACATCCGGAAGTATCCTTAACGGTGCCGGTACGCCCGGACGGAAAAATCACCACGCCATTGGTCGAGGATTTGGCTGCCAGCGGGAAGACCGGAACCGAGCTCGCACGCGATATCGAAAAGGCATTGGCAAAGTACATCCAGGACCCGGTCGTCACGGTCACGATTACCGGCTTCGTTGGACCTTATGGCGAGCAGATTCGGGTCATCGGACAGGCCGCCAAGCCTCAGGCACTTGCATATCGTGAAGGTATGTCCGTCATGGATGTCGTCATCGCTGTCGGCGGGTTGACTGAATTTGCCGCAGGAAACAAGGCAAGCATTGTCCGCACCGTCGGGGGCAAGCAGCAGAAGCTTGCTGTACGCCTGAACGACCTCATCCGCGACGGCGATCTCTCGGCCAATATGCCAGTCCGCCCGGGGGACATCTTGGTCATTCCAGAAAGCTTCTTCTGACGGTGGCGTGGATGGGCGCCATTGCTTGACGGCGCTGCTGCGTTTTTCACGCTCGCAATACACAATTCCACCGGCACATTTTTCCGTACAGATAATCAAGCCGCAGTCAAGCCTAAACTCGCCAGGCACATTGACCCTCCGGAGCCATATGCCTGTCCACTGGCTAGATCAGCACTTCGTCCGGCATCGGATGCCCAAGGAAGGCAGCGGGGCTCGCGGTGAGGCCGTAGGCTCCCGACTGGAGCACAACGACTAGGTCGCCTATCTCGGCGGGCGGCAAGTCGATCTTATCCGCGATCAGATCAAGCGGCGTACACAGTGGCCCGACGATGGAGACATTTTCGACAGTGCAGGCGGCGATACGGTTGCCAATCAAGACAGGGTAGTTTTTCCGAATTACCTGCCCGAGGTTGCCAGAAGCGGCAAGATGATGATGCATGCCGCCATCGGTGACGAGGAAAACGTGGCCGCGCGACACCTTGCGATCGACGATGCGCGTAACGTAGACGCCGGCTTCGCTCACGAGATAGCGGCCAAGCTCGATTGCAAGCTGCGCTTGCGGGAACTGTTCTTCGAGGCGCGAGACGACATGCGCAAGATGGTCGCCGATCGGTTTGATATCAAGCTCGTTCTCACCAGGAAAATAGGGGACACCGAAACCGCCACCCATGTTTAGCAAGCGCATGGCTTGCGGCGCATGCTGCGCAAGACGCATTGCAAGTTCCAGCGTATGAACTTGTGCGTCAATAATTGCATCAGCTTTCAAGCACTGAGAACCGCTGAAGACATGAAGCCCGACAAAATCCAGGCCGAGTGACCCAATCTGCCGCAACACCTGCGGCGCCAGTTCCGCATCGATACCGAATTGCTTTGCCCCGCCGCCCATTCTCATGCCCGAGGACTTCAGTTCAAAATCCGGATTGATGCGCACTGCGATGCGCGGCTGGATACCGACCCGGTCGCTAGCGCGCGCCACGCGCTGCAGCTCGCGCTCGGATTCGATGTTGATGAGTGCGCCTGCGGCGACGGCACGTGCCAGCTCGTCCTCGCCCTTGCCCGGCCCGGAAAAACTAATTTTCTCCGGCGTCATCCCGGTATCGAGTACAACCTTCAGTTCACCTGCCGACGACACGTCGCAGCCATCAACCAAACCAGCCATGTGTTGCACCAGTGCGGGCATCGGATTGGCCTTCACGGAATAATGCAGCCTGACCTGCCACGGTAACATCGCACGCAAAGTCTTGGCACGGGCGGTGAGCAAGCGGCGATCGTAGGCATAGAACGGGGTTCGGCCGACTCGTTGGGCCAAACGCGTGAGCGGCACGCCACCGACTTGCAGACAATTGTCGACGACGGGAAATGGCAATTTCCGAGGCATGGAATCAGTCATGAAAGGGCAAGGCTAGTAGAAAACAGAGCATTGAACTTGTTCTGCAAGGCGGGCCGATCGATCTTCCCGTTCGCGTTACGAGGAAGCGCGTGGTGACTAAACTCGACGTGCGACGGCACCATATAGGCAGGCAGGCAGGCGCGACACTCCTTAGTAAGCATTGCCGAGGTCACTTCCCTCCCGGGTACAGGCACCACAACGGCGACGATCGCTTGTCCCAGGTTTGGATGTGGAACACCAAAGACGGTGACCTCTGTCACGCGGCCGGTTGCATGCAGCACTTCTTCGATCTCGGTCGGACTTACGCGGTAGCCTGATACCTTGATCATTTCATCACGGCGGCCAATGAAATACAGGAACCCTTCCGCATCCATGCGTACCGTGTCGCCGGACCAGACCGCGATCTCGCGCAAGGGCAGGCCGGCATGCGCGCCAGGAAGCGGACGAAAGCGCTCAGCAGTCTTGTCGGGGCTATTCCAGTATCCGAGCGATACGTGCACGCCCCGATGCACCAGTTCACCCGGCTCATCCACGGCGCACGGACTACCGTCCGGCCGCACCACCAGAATTTCTGCCCCCGGAATCGCACGGCCGATGGAATCCGGGCGCCGCTCCAGTTCGGATGGCGGGAGGAAGGTCGAGCGAAAAGCCTCGGTCAACCCATACATCAGGAACACGCGCGCTTCTGGCAGGATATGCCGTAACGATTCCAGCACCTTGCGCGGCATCGCCCCGCCTGAATTAGTCACGTAACGCAGCGCGGTGTGGCGCGGCCACCGTTGTTGCGCGAGCTGTATCCACAATGGCGGGACGGCCGCCAAACCGGTGATGCGCTCTTCCTCGATCATCTTGATCACATCGCGCGGTAAAAGGTAATTCATCAATACTGCGGTCGCACCGCAGCAGAATGCGGTTGTCAACTGGCTCAAGCCATAATCAAAACTAAGGGGCAGCACTGCCAGAATGCGGTCGCTTGCGTTATTTTCCAGGTACTGGACAACACTCTTAGCTCCAGCTACAAGATTACGATGCGACAGCACCACGCCCTTGGGCCGACCTGTGCTGCCTGAGGTGTACAGGATCGCTGCCATGTCGCTGTCGATGCAGCGGTGTGGCGTTGTCGTGTTGGCATCCGAAAGAAAATCGTCCCATTGCACGATACGCGCTGCAGCGACCGATGGCCGAGCCTCGACATCATCAACGACAACGATGGTATGCAGGTCAGCACAGCATGGCAGAACAGGCGCGAGCATGTGCAGACGCTGCGCGGACGTCACCAGGATGCACACATTACAGTCGGCGAGGATGTGGGCGACCTGATCTGCCTTCAGCAGTGGGTTAATCGGGACGAAGACACCGCCGGCAGCGGACGCCCCGAACAGGGAAACGACCGTCTCAATGCGTTTGTCCAGGAAAACACCTACGCGTTCGCTGCGCGCAAGCCCGGCTGATAACAATGCCGATGCCATTTTGTCTAGGTGTGTTGCCAGGTCCCCATAGCTCAGCCGGCGATCCCTGTCGACCAGCGCCTCTGCGTCCGGTGTGGCGCGAGCACGGTCGAATACGAACTCGTGGATGAGGCCGCTCACTTGCTTGCCTTCACTTGATCCCGTGCCGGCTCATCAGGTCATAAATGGTCGGGCGGCTAATCCCGAGCAATTCCGCTGCCTTGACGATATTGCCATCTACCCTTGCCAGCGACTTGACGAGCGCCTTGTATTCCGCTTCG
>DATEZO010000038.1:0-48900 GCA_035255485.1 Burkholderiaceae bacterium | reverse complement strand
CCTGGAAAGCGGCAAGCCCATGGCGGGGCTCAATGGCGTCGGCGCCGGCATGGAAGTCGGCGGCGCCATCGCCTGGACCCAATTCACCGCCAGCCTGTCCCTGCCGGTCGAAGTAATCCAGGACAACGCGGAAGCGCGCATCGAAGTGCACCGCAAGCCCCTGGGCGTGGTGGGCTCCATCACCCCGTGGAACTGGCCGCTGATGATCGCGATCTGGCACGTGACCCCGGCCCTGCGCGCAGGAAACACGGTGGTCATCAAGCCGTCGGCCAATACGCCGGTCGCCACCCTGCGCTTTGTCGAACTGGCCAACACGATTCTGCCGCCCGGTGTGCTGAATGTCGTCACCGGCACGCGCAGCGCCGGCATCGGCGCGGCCATCGCCAAACATCCGGACATCAACAAGATCGTGTTCACCGGCTCGACTCCCGCCGGCAAGGAAATCATGGTCAACAGCGCCGGCAACCTCAAGCGCCTGACCCTGGAGCTGGGGGGGAACGATGCCGGGATCGTGCTGCCCGACGTCGACATCAAGGCCGTGGCCCCGAAGCTATTCGGGGCGGGCTTCCACAACAACGGCCAGACCTGCGCCTGCCTCAAGCGGCTCTACGTGCATGAAAGCATCTACGAAGCGCTGTGTGCCGAATTGGTCAAGATCGCCAGGGAAACCGTGGTGGGCAATGGCCTGAACGCCGGCACGCACCTGGGCCCGGTGCAAAACGAATCGCAACTGCGGTTCGTGCAGACCCTGGTCGAGGATGCCAAGGCGCATGGCGGCCGTATTCTGTGCGGCGGCAAGGCCATCCCCGGTCCTGGCTACTTCTTTGAACCTACCCTGGTCGCCGACGTCAGCAACGGCATCCGGCTGGTGGATGAAGAGCAGTTCGGTCCTGTCTTGCCGATCATCAAGTACCGCGATATCGACGAGGCGATCCGCCTTGCCAACGACAATCCCAACGGTCTGGGAGGATCGCTCTGGTCCAGGGACACGGCCAAGGCCGCCGGCCTGGCATCGCGCCTGGAGTGCGGCACGGCCTGGGTCAACGAGCACGGTGCGATCCAGCCCGATGCGCCGTTCGGCGGGGTCAAGCAGTCCGGGCTGGGGGTCGAATTCGGCCGCTACGGCCTGGAAGAGTACACCTCGATCCAGACCGTGAAGATCATGAAGACCTGACACGATAAGAGTTATGCAACCGGGGTCATGGACCCCGGCGCCGCATAGGCGGCAATCGTCCATACGGGTTCATGTTCTACTGCGCGGGTCGTAATGGTGAAGAAGACTCTTCGCGAGCGCCGCCTTCACGCACAGCCCGGTAGCCGTTTCGGCCCCGTCAATATAACGAATCACTATGTCAAACGAGCGCTGCTGCACTAACGAATGATGCTGAGCGACGCCAGCCAGTTAAAGATGGCCGGCCACAAGAAATGATGTGCATTCGTTCCGACCAGCACACCGACATGCTGGATTCCTATACCGAAATCTCCTTCGTAGGTCAGGACCTTCTTGACCGCACTTGCCGCGGCCTCATGAAACGGAAGAACCGATCGCGGCGGAATGATCGTGCTGTGTGGATCGATGACATTGAGCAGTGGGACATGCAGAGCGCCTGGACCGATCAACTTGTCCTGTATCCGCAGGCGTCCGTTCATCAAGCGATCGTCCCGGTATAGCATTTCGACGATCTCCGAAAACAGTCGTGCCGGTAAAGGAAATTCGTCGTAAGTCCAGCGTTCCACGCGTATGCAAGTGTCGAGAGCCTTGGGACTCGCCATCGATAGCGACCAATCCATGCAGCGTTCCCATTGAAACGTACGCGGCGCGGCAATGGCACTGACAAGGCTCAGGAGGGAGCCGGGTATGACGCCCGGTGCCGTTTCAAGGGGGCGCGTATCCGGCGTGGCAGCGACCAGCGGCGCGAAATCGCCGGCATCACCGGCGAAATGCAATGGTGTTTCCAGCAGCAATAACGCGCGGACCTTCTCGGGGCGCATGCATGCGAAAATCGTCGCGAATACGCCGCCGAGCGAATGAGCGGCGATGACGGCGGCCGTTTCGCCGCTATCCGCTTCGATCGCGCCCAGACAAGCGGAAAGGAAACGATCTCCGTAATCCTCCAATCCCCAGTCTCGTTGCGTGTCGTCGACAGTCGTCCATTCCGCCAGATAAACCTGCATGTCATGCTCGATACACCGACGCACGACGCTGATATCGGGCGAAAGATCCCAGATATAGGCGCGCTTGATCGGCGCGGGAACAATCAGCACGGCGGGCACATTCGAGGCAACTGTTCTGTCGTACTTACGCACTTTGAGTCCGGTTTCGGAATGCAAGATCCGATAAGGGGTCTCGAGGCGGCCCAATCCAGCGGAATCCAGGAGTTTGCCTTGCTGACAGCGTATCCAGTCCATTTGCTGGAATGCCGCATTCAACGGTTCGGCATAATTCCATGGCGACGGATTCATGTGCTTTCCATTTGGCTGAATCGTGAGAGCGCACGCGCCAATGCAGCGCGTTCCATGCATCGATATTACCGGCCGATCCCTTCGCTCATCGTTTCCGGCGCAACGGGTACGCACCTTTCACGACCATGCAGTCGGTCGTCAGCACCAGACTCGCGATCGAGGCCGCATTGGCCAAGGCCAGGCGCGTGACCTTGGTCGGATCGATCACGCCCATGGCGATCATGCTGCCATAAGCCATGGTGGCGGCGTTGTGGCCGAAATCTCCCGCCCCGCCGACATCTTAATTGTCTTGCCGCCATGTTCTCATCCAAGGCAATGATCAAGTCGCCCGGCTTCGTGCCGCCCGCGGACTCACGGACACAACGGATCGGCTGTCGGCCGGGCTTTCGGTGTGACCACACGTTCCCTTTGCGGGTCGGGCCGGAACATCGTGCAGCCCTTGACTCCCAGTTGATAGGCTTGCCGGAACAGATCCCGGTAATCCTCGTATCGTGCCTGCGCCGGCAAATTGATCGTCTTGGAGATGGATTGGTCGACATGCGCCTGCACTGCCGACTGCAGTTTCAATTGATCGACCGGATCGACGTCGTTCGCTTCAACGAAGTACGGCGGAACGGCTGCGTTTTCGCCGAACCGCTGGCAGTACAGACGCCACGCATGGTCGCGTGCGAACATTTCCCTGACCGTGCCGTCGCCTGTCTTGATCTTGCGATAAATATCGAGCGCATAAATCGGCTCGATGCCGCTCGATATGTTGTTGGCGAGCAGGCTGATCGACCCGGCCGGCGCAATCGCGGTCAGGTGGCTGTTGCGGATTCCCTTGTGGCGAATCTCATCAACCAGATCGGATGGCAGCGAGCGGATGAAACTGCCTTCCACGTATTTATCCGGACGACATTCCGGGAAGGATCCGCGTTCGCGGGCCAGTTCGATCGAGGCGCGATACGCTGCACGGGAGATGGTGGACATGATCTCGTCCGCAATGTCGAGCGATGCGGCCGAGCCGTAACACACGCCCAGCATCGCCAATGCATCTGCCAACCCGGTGATGCCGAGTCCGAGGCGACGCGTCGCGCGTGCCACCTTTTCCTGCGCCTTTAACGGAAAATGCGATATCTCGTAGACGTTATCCAGCATGCGCACAGCGACGCTGGCCACGCCCGCGATACCTTGCATATCGAGCCTGGGATGCTTGCCGAACGGGTCGGTCACGAATTGCGTCAGGTTGATGGACCCGAGGTTGCACGCGCCGTGCGGGGGCAGTGGCACTTCGCCACAGGGATTGGCCGCGCTGATCGCTTCCGCATAGTAGAGATTGTTGGACTGTTCAACCCGGTCGATGAAGATCACGCCCGGGTCGCCGTACTCGAAAGCCGCTCGTTGCAATTGCTCCCACAAGTCGCGTGCGCTTATTGTCCGCATGACGAGACAGGGTTGCGACTCGAGTGAACCGGACCACACTCTTTCGTGGACCATTGCTCCCTCGGGCGCGGTGCGGTCCGCCAGCGGAAACATCAGGGGCCATTCAGCATCTTCTTCCACTGCGCGCATGAATGCGTCGCTGACGAGGACCGACAGATTGAAATTGCGCAATACTCCCGGTTCGCTCTTGGATTGAATGAAACGTTCGATATCCGGATGGTCGCAACGCAGCGTGGCCATCATCGCGCCGCGGCGGACGCCGGTAGAGAGCAGTGCTTCGCAGGCCCGGTCCCACACCTGCATGAAGGACACCGGTCCGGAGGCAATATTGCCGGAGCCGGCGGCCGCCATTCCGGCCGGACGCAAGGTGGAGAAATCGCACCCCACTCCGCCGCCCGCCTGCATCGTGATCATGGTCTCCGACAACGCTGAAAAGATTCCGTCGATGGAGTCGTGCAATTGGCCTGCGACGAAGCAATTGAACAACGTCACGCGCCGCGATGCGCCTGCTCCGGCAAGAATGCGGCCGGCCGGGAGAAACCGGAAGCGGTGCATTGCCGTCTCGAACCGGTCCCGCCATTCATTCCGCTGATGCATCTCGGGTTGCGACAACGCCAGCGCAACGCGTGACCAGGTCGCGTGGATGTCCGGCTCATGCGCATGCCCACCTTCGGACAACCGGTATTTTGCATCCCATATCTGTTCCGAGATGGGTTCGATAAACATGTTGTCCGGCATGGTGTTCTCCCGCTGCCAACTATGAAGACAGGTTAGAGGGCGCAGTCGGAAGTTGAATGATCTGGCTCAAGGATGTGCGAGTTCGCGACGAATTGGGATGGATATCATGGAGCCTGCTTCCGGCCCGCGACAGTGCGGCATGGTGTGGCAGTTTCTGGAAAGGAAGGCAGCCATCAAAACAATCCACATCCGCGGGAGAAACTCTTTTTCTTTCACGGCCCGAAAAGCTGGATTTTCAGTTCCTCATTCCCATATCGAAAACATTGGAATCGGGCCGCCGTACATCGCAGCAAGGCGGGGCGTTCATCATTTTTTTGCAAGCAATATTCGCGTAGGCTGGGAGCAGTGACTACAAAAGCCAGATCAATGACCAAAGAGCGTCGTATGCCGTCTGCCGGCGATGATACGGAAGCGATGTACGAATACCATCGCAACGAATTCAAGTCGCTCCGCGTTGGCCAGGCATCGCGGCTACCTGGCGCACGCAGAGACATAGTCGTTCGTTATCGGCGACATTTGCATCATGCGAATGGCATGTCTTCGCGCTTCTCTCTGCAGTAGCGATTCTTTTTATCAGCAGAACGATCTCTTCAGACTCACGTCGTTGTCGTGCACAGACGTCCGGCCAAGTTTGACGCGCAACATCAAGCGCTTCTGGAGCGCTTCCAGATGAATTGGCGCTGTATTGAAATTTCGTGTGGATTCATTGCTCAAGCAATGCCTTCAAGGTTTCCAGATCCCTCTGCACAAGCCTGGCATCTTCGGTGAAGCTTTGTTCCGACATGTCCGGCCGGCGATATAGCGTGAATATCAATTCGCTGCCGCTGTCGTTCGGAAAGACGCGCATGGGGTTATAGACGCTGAGGCCGGACGGCAAGGTGACGTCGTGATCCAAAACGCCGAAGGTATTCTTTTCGGTGAATTTGACTTTCACTCTCCCCATCGGCGATTCGGCGATCCATTCGTCATTGATGTGTTGAATCGAGCCACTGAGCCCCGCGGCCCATCGAGGAAGGTTTGCAGGATTGGAAACAAATGCATATACCTGAGCCGCCGGACAGTCGATCGATATACTGATATGTTTGGCCATGAATGTCATTGCGGTGTAAGCACCCGGTAAAGGCATCTTGAGAAAGACGTCAAGGGTAAGGATCATGATGTCCACCTAAAATAGGTGGACATCTATGACCGATACAACAATTAGACGACGCCGTTACAGTGCCGCGCTCAAGGCGCAAATTCTTGCTCAATGCAAGCAGCCAGGCATGTCGGTTGCCCGCGTCGCCATGGCCCATGGCATCAACGCCAACATCGTACACAAGTGGCGCCGCCAAGCCTTGGCACAGGCAGCTCCAGTGGCGATTCCACCCATGGCTGGTTTTATGCCGATTCCGGTCACGCCTGCTGCGTCGGGCGTGTCAGCCGACATTCGCATTGAGCTGCGACGCGGCCCGCTCACCGTTACCTTGTCCTGGCCGATTTCTGCCGCCGCCGAGTGCGCCCAGTTCTTACGCCAGACGCTATCGTGATCCGCATTGATGCCGCCTGGCTGGCAGTTGAGCCGCTGGATATGCGTGCCGGCACCGACACCGCCTTGGCGCGCGTGGTCAAGGTGTTCGGCGCGGCCCGTCCCCATCATGCCTATGTATTTGCCAACAAGCGTGCCACGCGCATCAAGGTGCTGGTCTACGATGGCTTTGGTATCTGGCTGGCAGCCCGCCGCCTCAATAAAGGCCGCTTCGTATGGGGCGATGCCGCCAACATTGCCTTGGTGGGCTTGAATGCCGACCAGTTGTGCGCCCTGGTGACGGGCTTGCCCTGGCAGAATCTGGCACACGACCATGCGATTGCCGTGGTGTAGCGTCCCGTTAACAGGTACGTAAACAGTTTCGATTTCACAGCCGCTGCAGTTCTGGCACACTGCAGCGCATGACTTCTGCTGCCGAACTTGATGCCTTGAGTCCTGAGGAACTGCGCCAACTTGCCAGCCGCCTGCTGGCGGACGTGCGCAACAAACAGGCTCTGATCGACAAGCTTACGCACGAGAACGCCACTCTCAAGCGGCTCAAATTCGCTGCCAAGAGCGAAGCCTATACGGGTGAGGTGCAGAAACTACTGTTCGAGACGCTCGATGCCGATCTTGAAGCCGTGGCTGCCGAAATCGCCCAACTCTCGACCGGCACATCGGCAGCACCTGAGAGCGAACGCAAGCAGCCCAAACGCATGCCCTTGCCGGCCAATCTACCGCGCAAGGACATCGTCCACGAGCCGGCATCGACTGTCTGCCGCTGCGGCTGCCAGTTGCAACGCATTGGCGAGGATGTTTCCGAGAAGCTCGACTACCAGCCAGGCGTCTTTACGGTGGAGCGTCATGTGCGCGGCAAGTGGGTGTGCCGGCAATGCGAGACGCTGGTGCAGGCGCCGCTACCGGCCCACGTCATCGACAAGGGCATGCCGACGGCAGGCCTGTTAGCCCAGGTGCTGGTGGCCAAATACCACGACCATCTGCCATTGTACCGGCAAAGCGGCATCTTCGAGCGCGCCGGAATGACCATTCCCGATTCAACCTTGGCGCAATGGGTAGGCAGTTGCGGCGTGCAACTGCAACCGCTGGTCGATGCGCTCAGAGACGCATTGCTCAAGCAGCCAGTATTGCATGCGGATGAGACGCCGGTGCAGATGCTGCGTCCCGGCTTTGGCAAGACCCATCGGGCGTATCTGTGGAGCTATTGCAGTACGGCTACCGATGCGATGCAGGCGGTGGTGTTCGACTTTGCCGACAGTCGCGGCGGACGCCACGCCGAATCGTTCCTGGGAGAATGGCGCGGCACGCTGGTATGCGATGACTACGGCGGTTACAAGGCGCTGATCCGTCAGGGCGTGACTGAAGCCGGTTGCATGGCGCATGCCCGGCGCAAGTTCCATGACCTGCACGCCCACCATCAAAGCCAGCTTGCGCAGGAAGCGTTGGTTCTGTTTGGTGTGTTGTATGACGTCGAGCGCAAAGCACAGGATATTGATGACGCCGCTCGGCGCGACATTCGGCAGCAGCTGGCGCGACCGGCAGCCGATACGCTCAAAGCCTGGCTGCAGGCACAAAGGCAGCGGGTGCCAGAGGGTAGTGCCACGGCAAAGGCGATCAATTACAGCTTGAACCGCTGGGGTGCGCTGACGCACTACCTGGAGGATGGCGCTGTGCCGATCGACAACAATTGGGTGGAGAACCGGATTCGGCCGATTGCAACTGGGCGCAAGAACTGGCTATTTGCCGGCAGTCTGCGCGCGGGCAAACGGGCGGCGGCCGTCATGAGCTTGATTCACTCAGCCAAGCTCAACGGTCATGACGTCTTTGCGTACATGAGGGATGTGCTTGAATGTTTGCCGACATTGCCGCATACCCGCATCGTCGAACTCCTGCCGCATCGCTGGCAACCAGCCGCGTAACTTCACGCCAATGCGTCAAGGCGACATCGCCGGGCGCTTACATTGCGGTTTCCTTGATCGGATATGCGCCTACCACTATTGGCAGCGTGCGGGCTATTGTGGCAGCGAATACTCGAATTCGAATTCGTAGAAGTGTTTGCCGTCGGCGATAGGATAATTTGGCCGGATCAGGGCGGAAAAATTTTCTCCACGGATAGGAGAAAGAGAGCGGGAGGGTGACACCTTATTAGGCACTGTCTAATAAACCGTCTAATTCGACAAAACAAAAGGGGTTACGTTTTCACGTAACCCCTTGAATTTTTTGGCTCCCCAATGCAAATGAATCCGAGAACCGGGAAGAGTGGTTATTGCAATTCGAGTGGTAGAGCTAAACCCAGTATCGGGCATAAAGAATATTTCCAATGATTCCGGTTGTGATTCCTACTATCACTGACATAAGGAAATTAAACCACTTGCGTTTGTAAATCTTGAGTCTTACAACTTTTTCCTTTTCGGATGCTGAGGTAAGTAGAACGAAGCTCGGTTTGCCGCCTTGGAGACTCGATTCAATTGTCGAACCAACGAAAATCGAAAAAATAATCGCGATAAATATGTACATCGCCGAAGACAATAAGAATTGGTTCCAAACTGAAGTCGCCAAAATTTCCATGATGTAGTCGACTTTTTTAGCAACCGGTATGTTATTACCGGCATAAGCTGCGGCGGCAATCTTCTGCTTACTGATTAGATCACCTGCGGTAGCGAAAACCATAACGAGCGTTATCGCCATGATTAGCAAAGCGACAAACATCGAAAGCTTTCCACTGTGCCGCCGAAGAAGAGTTCTTAGCACTGATTCCTTAAGCAAAATCGAATTCAGATGATCTTCAAGTAAGCCCTGAATGTCGGCCCCCCAAGTCCGAGCGGTGTGCTGAATTCGAAAAGCGGTGTTACCAATTGGTAAATTCTGCAGAAAGGCTGTGACAAACTCGTCTCTATCGTAAGAGGCTGTTCCTTTTTTTCCAGCAATAAAGGAGACATCGATTGTTTGCTTTTCTGGGACGTTTCGGTCTTGAAACTGTATTAGAAACACCCAAGACAGGTGCACTTGCGTTGAAATAACGGGGCGAACCTCATGATAGTTGAGTAGATCGTCAAGACTGTTAAGGAGAACAGAGGTTCCGTCATCGAAAACGATACGTGTCGTAAATTGGATTAGCGTTCCATGATTTTGCTGATCAATGCGCTGATAAATGAGATGGTAAATGTTAACAAGTTCTTGTTTTGTTATCTCGAAGACGCTTCGCATTTGCTGCGTTATGGTTTGCGGCTTTCCAAGTAAACCGCTTATGAAGTCTCGAAACTGGTCGGGCTCACACGGAAGCATTACCGAATAGTTGCTGGGAGGAAGGGGGAGATGTACCTTGTTGTTCATGTTGTCTACGTCGAGGTCGTCGCGTCGGTTCCCCCGTCTTAGTAACACGGGGGGCTATGGATACATAAAAATTAACTAAAAGTAATTATCTTGCTTGCAACCAAAAAAGGCAATTCGAAGAGAAGGGCATAGGCCGGCTGTGCGGGGTGTGGGTAGCCGCGCTGCGGCTGCCCGCGCCCCGTGCAGTCGGAACATTGCGTTTAACATTTAATTGACATTTATTAAAATGTAGATAAACTGTGCTTGCCAATGTTACTAAAGGGTAAGCGGCATGAAAGCTTCTGATCTCGTCAATGTCTGGGGTGCTCCCGATAACACCCACTTAACCGCCAAACAATCATCCTTTCGCCTGCCGGTCCATGTGGCTGCCAAGATCTCCGCGCTGTGCGACCTTTATCCCAATAAAACTCGCACCCAGATCGTGGGTGATTTGCTTTCTGCTGCGTTGATGGACGTAGAGAAGGCGTTACCGTCCTATCAAGGGCCAGCGTGTCATGGAATGGTTGACGATCAAGGTGTAGAGCTTTTTTTTGCGGTGGGTCCGGCAGCTCAGTTCCGCGAGCGTACAAATCACCACTACAAAGAACTGGAAAAAGAGTTGGGCGTAGAAAACCCCACACCTTTTTATGAGTCCGACCTGCTCTGGTCGGAGTAATCCATGAAGCTGCTCCTGTCCGGGCTGGATACTGTCGAGTGTGCTTACTTCCTGCGGCCCACGCCGCAGTGTGCGCTCGACTTTAATCGTCTATCTGTGGAAAAGGAGCGCCTCAAACTCAGCAAAAAGCGCGAGCCGGTCAAAATTGAATTAGGTGGCCGGGAGTTCCTGCTTCAGCCGTATGGTTCGGGTTCCGGTTATCCATTCGTCATCGAAAACGCGGACATGACCATTGAGTTTGGCGAATTCAACGATCCTTCCTTCTTTGTGACGTTCCGCAGCATTGCCTTGTGGCATAAAGGCGCTGCTACTCTTCACCGGCAATTCATGGCATGGGCGCAGTCGCTTGGCTTGCGTCCGTATCGAACGGAAAGCCTGTCCCGCGTCGATTTCACCTTCGACTACCACTTGCCGAAGATCGATTTCGACGAAGACAGTTTCGTGTCAATGTCGGCAGCCGATATCCAGTACCGGAAGAACCGACAAATCCAAACCTTCAACCTGGGCACTGGCGATCTGGTGTTGCGGGTTTATGACAAGGTGGCGGAAATCAATGAACAAAGTGGCAAGCACTGGTTCTTTCCGTTATGGGACGGTATCGAAGAAAACGTCTGGCGCATCGAATGGCAGGTGCGCAAGGATAAGCTGAGGCAGTTCGCAATCCGTACCTTCGATGATCTCAACGCAGGGCGAGGTGACTTATTGCGCTACCTGTGTCAGAGCCATACCACGTTGCGCATTCCAACTGATGACAGCAACCGTTCACGCTGGCCGCTGCATCCGCTATGGATCGATTTGCAAGCGCAAATCAATACGTTAAATGTGCAGGGGGTGCTGCGTTCCTTTGATGAAAAGGAATTGCTGCAAGCGCGTTTGATGCGCATGGCGGTCAGTATTCAAGGCTATTTAAAGGCCATTGCCGCGATGGATTGCGTCATGCATGGCAAGGCGATGGCATCGAACACCGAAGCACTGGTACATCTGCAAGGCTTGCTGTCGCGGGTGCATGATCCACTGACATGGAAAACCGATGTGCAAAAGCGCATCGATGCGATCAGGCTCGGGAAATGATCGATTTCAACGCCATCCGCCAAGCCTTAAATAGCCGCAAGTCCAAGCTGTTGGACATGGCGCAGGCGGCGTTTCCGCAATCGCAGTACATCGCATTTCGCAAGTTGTTATTGAATGAACTCGGCAAGCAGGGATTTGAACAGGATTTGGAGCGCATTCTTGCCGAGGGCAGCAGGCAGCACAAGGAACGGGCAGGGCAGGCCGATATGAGCAAGAAAGGAGGTGCGCCATGAGTGAAAAAATTACCTTCATTCGATATGGTGATTGCGTTTGACGCCTCACTGTCCGAAGAGCCGATTAGTGAACCGGAATTGACGCTGGTACGCCAATACTTGCCTGAACTGCTCAAAGAAATGATTTGGCAAACATCCGAACAGGAGAATTAAGCCATGGCGGTTGCCCTCTATGCCCGTGTTTCCACAGCCCGACAAGCCGACAAAGATTTGTCGATTCCCGACCAGTTACGACAAATGCGTGACTGGTGCGCCAAGCAGGGCTACCTTGTGGCGCAGGAATACATCGAGCCGGGGGCATCCGCCACCGATGACCGGCGTCCGGTCTTCCAGCAAATGATTAGCGATGCGACGTTAAAACCGTCGCCGTATGACGCGGTGATTGTGCATAGCCAGTCGCGTTTCTTCCGGGATTCGCTCGAATTCGGCCTGTATGAGCGGCGTCTGAACAAGGCTGGAGTAAAACTTATCTCGATCACGCAGCAAACCAGTGACGATACGTCCGGCCAGATGATGCGCAAGATATTCAGCGTATTCGATGAATATCAGAGCAAGGAAAACGGCAAGCACACTTTACGCGCCATGAAAGAGAATGCGCGGCAAGGCTACTTCAATGGCTCGCGTCCACCCTTCGGCTACAAGAAAATCGAACTCGATATTCCCGCTGCCAAAGGCAAGAAGAAAAAGCTCGCCATTGATGAAACAGAAGCCGGAGTCGTTCGCGCCATCTTCGACCTGTACCTGAACGGCCATCGTGGGCAAGAGATGGGCACGAAACAGATTACTGCGCACCTGAACGAGCGCGGCATGTCGAATCGGGGCAAGCAATGGTCAAAGAGCCGGGTGCATCAACTGCTGTGCGATACCGCCTATTACGGGCGCTACATCTTCAACAAAACCGATATGCGCACCGGACAGGTCAAACCGGAGTCGGAATGGATCGTCGTGCCGATCCCGGCCATTGTCGATGAAGCGGCGTTCGAAGTGGTCAAAGCCAAGCGCCATGCTCGTTCGCCGGAAGTCACGCCGCCACGCCTCTTGAATTCGCCGACCTTGCTGACGGGTTTGCTCAAATGCGGCAAATGTGGCGCGGGGATGACTTTGGCAACCGGGAAGGGCGGTCGTTACCGCTACTACAAGTGCAATACCCGCTTGGGCAAGCATATCAACCAATGCGATGCGCCAGCAGTGCCGATGCATAAGCTCGATGACCTGGTGCTGCAGGCGTTGGCGGATAAGGTCGCGCATCCTGATCGCCTGAAAACGATGCTGAAAGACTTGAAAGCCCAAATCCGGGAGGCGAACAGCAACCAGAACGAGCACTTGCTCTCTTTGCAAAAAGAATTGGCGGAATTGGAGCAAGCGACAAACCGGCTGTATGAAGCGGTAGAGAAGGGTTTCTTGCCGATGGATGGCACGCTGCAGGAGCGTGCTCAAAAGCTCAAGGCACGCCGTGAAGCCTCGTTGATTGAAATGGCCGGCACGCGCCAGCAGAAGGCGCTGCCCTTCGACAAAATTACATCGACCCAGATTGCCGCGTTCGGCAATGCCTTCAGAGCGAAGTTGCTAGACAGGGAAAGCGGGTTTTCCAAGCAGTACTTGCGGCTGCTGGTGAAGGAAATCCGAATTGCCGGGAATGAGGTCCAGATGACAGGCAGCAAGGCCGCATTAATGCAGGCGGTACTGGAAAAGAAAATGGGCACCGCGAAGGTGCCCACTTTTGGAATGCCTTGGCTCCCCGACCTGGACTCGAACCAGGGACCTGCGGATTAACAGTCCGTCGCTCTACCGACTGAGCTATCAGGGAACAGAGCCAACATTATAGGCGGATCTT
Source organism: Burkholderiaceae bacterium (assembly GCA_035255485.1). Taxonomy (GTDB): domain Bacteria; phylum Pseudomonadota; class Gammaproteobacteria; order Burkholderiales; family Burkholderiaceae_D; genus DATEZO01. Next base: position 35,626 of record DATEZO010000038.1, on the reverse strand, counting down.
TATCGGTCTGTCAAATCCGTCCGTATGGCCGGGTTATTGTTTTACGAACTGCGCAAGAAGTAGTGGAAGTGCTTTTGCGCATGGCATTGATCAAAGAACCTTTGCGATTGCATCGACCACCTTGTCGATATTCCGCGAGTTCAGCGCAGCGACGCAAATGCGACCGGTGTCCACCGCGTAGATCGAGAATTCGTCGCGCAAGCGGTCGACCTGCGATTTGGTCAGGCCGGAATACGAGAACATGCCACGCTGCCTGATGACGAAATCGAAATCGTGATTCGGCGCTTTTGCTTTCAGTTTTTCCACCAGTGCCTGGCGCATTGCACGAATGCGCACGCGCATGCCGGCCAGTTCTTCTTCCCACAGTGTGCGCAGTTCGGGTGCGGCAAGCGCGGTCGCTACCACTTGGCCTCCATGTGTCGGCGGGTTCGAATAGTTGGTGCGGATGACGCGCTTCAGTTGCGACAGCACGCGCGCGGCTTCTTCCGCACTGACGGCGACGATGCTCAACGCGCCGACACGTTCGCCGTACAGCGAGAAGGATTTCGAGAATGAATTCGAGACGAACAGCGGGCCACCGGCTTGCGCAAACAGGCGCACCACCTTGCCGTCTTCTTCGATACCGTCGCCAAAGCCCTGGTAGGCCATATCAAGAAACGGAATCAGGCCGCGCTGCGTCACGACCTGAATGACTTCAGTCCATTGCGCGTCGGTCAAGTCCGCGCCGGTCGGATTGTGGCAGCAGGCGTGCAGCAGCACGATGGCGCCGGCTGGCATGGTGTTGAGCGCATCGAGCATGCCGGCGAAGTTGACGCCGCGCGTGGCCGGATCGTAATACGGATAATTATTGACGGTAAAGCCGGCGGATTCGAACAGGGCGCGGTGATTTTCCCAGCTCGGGTCGCTAATCCATACCTGGGAATCGGGCGAGAAGCGTTTCAGGAAGTCGGCGCCCAGTTTCAATGCGCCGGTGCCGCCCAGGGCTTGCACGGTAATTGCACGTTTTTGCTGGATGACTGCGCTGTCGGCACCGAATACCAGTTCCTGCACCGCCTTGTCGTATGCGGCAAGGCCGTCGATCGGGAGGTAAGTGCGCGGCGTTGCCTTGGCCATCAATTGCGCTTCTGCCTTTTGCACGCATTCGAGCAGGGGCACCTTGCCATTGTCGTCGTAATATACGCCGACGCCGAGATTGATCTTGTCCGGATTCTTGTCGGCATTGAAAGCTTCAGTGATGCCCAGGATCGGGTCGCGGGGGGCCATTTCTATGGCGGAAAAAAGGGCTGCGGGAAGAGGTGCGGTCATCGTGATAACATGAAAAGTTGGCTGCAGGAGCGGCTCCGCAGCCGGGTTGTATGAAGTGCAAAACCAGGAATTTTGTACCGGGAGGCAACCAGTTATTTTACCAAAGGTCCAATGCAAATGGCTGAAATATCCCAAGTTTCCAGTGCGATCGACGAATCGAAAATTGTCACTTTCCCGAATTCATCGTACCGGTTATATCAACCGTTTCCGCCGGCCGGCGACCAGCCGGTAGCGATTGATCAGCTGGTGGAGGGGATCGAAGACGGTTTGTCGTATCAAACCTTGCTCGGCGTCACCGGCTCCGGCAAGACCTACACCATGGCAAACGTGATTGCCCGCATGGGGCGTCCGGCGATTGTGTTTGCCCCGAACAAGACGCTGGCGGCGCAGTTATATAGCGAATTCCGCGAGTTTTTCCCGCAAAATGCCGTTGAATATTTCGTCAGCTATTACGATTACTATCAGCCGGAAGCCTACGTACCGCAGCGCGATCTCTTTATCGAAAAAGATTCGTCGATCAACGAGCATATCGAGCAGATGCGGCTATCGTGCACCAAGTCTCTGATGGAGCGGCGCGATGTGATCATTGTGGCAACCGTATCGGCGATATACGGTATCGGCAATCCCAGTGAATATCACCAGATGATTCTGACACTGCGGACGAAGGACCGGGTCAGTCAACGCGACCTGGTTGCGCGCCTGATCCAGATGCAATACACGCGCAATGACATCGATTTCAGTCGCGGCACTTTCCGGGTACGCGGTGATACCGTCGATGTTTTCCCCGCGGAGCATGCGGAACTTGCCGTGCGCATCGAAACATTCGACGATGAAATCGACAGCCTGCAATTGTTCGATCCGCTCACCGGGCGCGTACGCCAGAAAATTCCGCGCTTCACCATCTATCCGGGCTCGCATTATGTGACGCCGCGTGCCACCGTATTGCGCGCCATCGAAACCATCAAGGAAGAATTACGCGAGCGGCTGGACTGGTTTCGCAAGGAAAACAAATTGATCGAAGAGCAGAGGCTGGAGCAGCGCACCCGCTTTGATCTGGAAATGATGCAGGAAATCGGATTCACCAAGGGCATCGAGAACTACTCGCGCCATCTATCCGGCGGCAAGCCGGGCGATCCGCCGCCGACGCTGGTGGATTATCTGCCGCAGGATGCCTTGATGTTTCTGGACGAGTCGCATGTGCTGCTGGGGCAGTTGAACGGCATGTACAACGGTGACCGCGCCCGTAAAACCAATCTGGTCGATTACGGCTTCCGGTTGCCGTCGGCGCTGGACAACCGCCCGCTGCGCTTCGATGAATTCGAAGGCAAGATGCGGCAGACGGTGTTCGTGTCCGCCACGCCGGCCGATTATGAGCAGCAGCACGCCGGACAAATCGTCGAACAGGTGGTGCGACCGACCGGCCTGGTCGATCCCGCCATCAGCGTGCGGCCCGCCAGCACCCAGGTCGATGATCTGATGTCGGAGATCACCGAGCGCGTCAAGAAGAACGAGCGGGTGCTGGTGACGACGCTGACCAAGCGGATGTCGGAACAATTGACTGAATTCTTAAGTGAAAACGGCGTGAAGGTGCGCTATCTGCATAGCGATATCGATACCGTGGAACGGGTCGAAATCATTCGCGATTTGCGCCTGGGCTCTTTTGACGTGCTGGTTGGCATCAACCTGCTGCGTGAAGGCCTTGATATCCCGGAGGTGTCGCTGGTGGCGATTCTCGATGCCGACAAGGAAGGTTTCCTGCGTTCCGAGCGCAGCCTGATCCAGACCATCGGTCGCGCGGCCCGCAATCTGAACGGCATGGCGATCCTTTACGGTGACAAGGTAACCGATTCCATGCGGCGCGCCATCGATGAAACCGACCGGCGACGCACCAAGCAGATGGCATTCAACCTGACCAACAATATTACGCCTACCGGCATCAAGAAAAATATCCGGGAATTGATCGATGGCGTATATAACGCGCAGGAAGCACGCGACGAGTTGCAAGCGGCGCAGGAGCACGCCAAGTACGAGGCGATGAGCGAAAAGCAGGTCAGCAAGGAAATCAAGCGGCTGGAAAAGCTGATGCTTGACCATGCGAAAAATCTGGAATTCGAAAAGGCGGCGCAGGTACGCGACCAGTTGCATGTCCTGAAACAGCAATTGTTCGGCGCGCCTGGCGTGGAAAACGTGGTACCGCTGCTGGGTGGCTGACTTTTCAGAAAAGCATTGCTCTCATCGATCTCTTTACTCTACTTGATTTACATGGCGCAAATCGTACCCGCAATTTTTCTCGACATGCTGCAATTGGCCGATTCATCATGGCAGTCGATCCTGCGAGCAGGGCTGGATGCAATGATGAACGTAACGCCGCAATATTTGCCTGAACTGGAAAAAGAGTCCTATCTGCCTACCCGAGGCAGATTATTCGCCGCATTTGCGCAGCCGTTGCAGGCAGTGCGCCATGTGCTGGTAGGCGAGGGACCGTATCCGCGCCCGGAAAGTGCCACCGGCGTGTGTTTCATGGATGGCGCAGTTGACCTGCTGTGGTCGGAAAAAGGCTTGTCGAAACAGGTAAACCGGGCAACTTCGTTGCGTAATTTCATGAAGATGCTGTTGGTGGCTGAAGGCGAGCTCGCACCTGATGCGACATCGAGCGAACATATGGCGCATATTGCTCTCGAAGCATGTGCGCATGGGTCGACTTTCATCCAGACCCTGCCCGAATTGCAGGCCAATCTGGCGCGGCACGGGTTTCTGCTGTTGAACGCGGCGCTGGTGTTTCGTCCGCATGTCCCTCCGCTAAAGGAGGCGAAGGCATGGCAGCCATTTCTGCAAACAATACTGGCGGCGCTGGCGGACCATGCCGATGCAATCGGACAAGCGCCGCCGACGCTCGTCCTGTGGGGAAAAATTGCTGAACAGTTCAAGGCGCTGCCATCGAATGAACGCTTTCCAAAAGCGATTTCCGAGCATCCCTACAATCTGACTTTTATCGAGAGCGCCGTAATGCAGGCATTATTTGGCCCGATGCATCTGTTGCGGCGGCAGGATGCACTGCACACAGGCTGCAATTTCCCTTCGTAAGGCGCACTTTCGCGTGTAAGAGATACCGGTTCCCTGTTCCTCATCAAGCAGCAATTCTCCGCGCATTCCACAATCGGGATGACAGGTTCAGGCGCCATTTCCTGTTTTCAGTGTCTCGATAAGGGGATGGCGATTGGCATGACACTTGCATGGACCATGTGAGCTAAATCACTGGATACGGATGGCGCGACATGATCAGGACAGCGAAAGCTGTATGTGCACTGGCGGGATGCCTGTTCGCAATTCCTGCTTTTGCACGTCTGTATACCTACGATCCCACGCTGGCTGAAAACGGACGTACCGCAACCAGTGCCATGCGCGGAACGGCTGCCAGCGTATGGATCTCCCGGAATATGTCGGATGCGTATTTACTGAATCTGTACGGACGCAAATCGGCATGGCTGCTGGACCCGTACTGGCTGCCCCAAAACGATACCACTGCGGAAATGATCAGTCTGGGCTACGCCTGGCGCAATATCCGGCTGGAAGGAGCGCTATTGCGCGAGCAGCAGCGTGATGACAGGCTGATTCATATCGGTGCGCCGAAGCTGTTTGGCATCACGTCGAGCCGACTGGCCTATCGTCCTGATGCAAACTGGACGTTTCAGATTACTCGGGGGCAGTTGACGGGCGCTGAATTGCTGGATCCGCGCAATGAGGTCAAACGCACCACGCTTTCCGTTGTCCATCACCATGCGTTCGACCGGAATGAATGGCAGACCCTTCTTGCGGCCGGGCGCAGCGGAAAAAGAGACGACGGCAGCAGCGCCGATACCGCTTATCTGCTGGAGTCATCGCTGCGATTCAAGACGGCGGATGTGGTGTTCGGGCGGCTGGAACGGGCTGCCGGAGAAGAGCTTTTTAATGATCGCACCGCGCTATACGGACAGCGCTTCAATGCCACCAGGGCGTCGCTGGGTTATGTGCATGATTTTGTCGCCAGTGGAGCGGTCAGGCTTGGCATCGGCGCGCTGGTGAGCAAGCGCTTTATCCCTGACAGGGAAGCCGCCGTGCTGGGCGTTGATCCGGCATCCTATAAAGTATTCGTGCGCGTCCAGATGCAATACCCGTGAACCGGCATGCGTCCGGAAAAAAAATGCCTGACGGGCCGGCCCGCTCTAACGGTCATGAAGAAGTGCCACCCAAGTGCATGCAATTGCGCCATGGTCGCCCTCTCCCGCAAGCGGGTGAGAGAGTTGGAATGCGCCGCCGCGCGGCTTTCACGTTAATAAAATGCATTGAAAAGCAGAATTCATCGAAACTACTCCCATCCATCCGATGCGAGACGAGGGTTACAAGACAATGGACACATCCGAACGCCATGACATGGAAGCGCACCGCAGAAAATTCCTTATCGCCGGTGCTGCCGGTTTCAGAATGCAGGAATTCAATGTGGTGGTCATGCCGTCGCCGGTACAGCCGAAGTCCGATGGCGATGTTGAAATACAGGAAGCGGCGGATCGACCCTCCGATGCAACCGTGCACGAGCCCGCATCGACGGCGCAATAAACATCATGGCCGGCTCGAAATAAATTGCAGGATGCAGGCGGCTTTGGGTCACATACTGCAGGTGTCCGATCATCGTAGCCTCCGGTGATGGCTGGATCATGCAATAGCGGCTGGTCAATGCTGCACGGTTGGCCGCCGCACTCCCTATTTCTCTTGTTCCCGCAGATACCAATGGAAGCCTTCTGTCGTTTTTTTGTCACGCCTGCTTCATACCCATGCAGCCGATGGTGCGAATAACAGGAGGACTGCCAGGTCTTGCCGGGAATGACCGATTCTTCCAGGCATGCGGCTCCGAATTCACTGTTTTATAGGGAGTATGGCTAAAATTACATTAATTTGCGGAATGAATTCGCTGGCCTCAAAAAATACATAGAGGTGTATAGTTGCTGGATAAAATCATCGCCAATATGCCGGCCAAGCATTACAAGCTGTCATTGCGTGTTCTTGGAGAGCAAAACATTTTCCGAAAGTTGCTGTCTGATGAAATTCCTTGTGCCGCTGGCAGGTAGCGGCGTAAGCAAAACGTATTTATTTTTCCTTGAAGCAACGTATTTTCTTAATACCTGACAAAAACGCTCAGGCTTAAGCTATACTTGACAGAACTGTTCAAGTATTCAGGTTATTCAGGGTATTCGGATAAAATTCGATGTGGTTCAGCTTGGGGGGTGAAGATCCATGCGTCTGACGACAAAAGGCCGTTTTGCGGTGACGGCAATGATCGACCTGGCATTGCGCCAGGACAATGGGCCTGTGACGCTCGCCGGCATCAGCCAGAGACAGGAGATATCATTGTCCTATCTCGAGCAATTATTCGGCAAATTGCGGCGCCATGAAATCGTCGAATCGGTGCGCGGCCCTGGCGGCGGGTATAACCTGGCGCGGCGATCCGAAGACGTCACGGTTGCCGATATCATCATTGCCGTAGATGAGCCGCTCGATGCGACTCAATGCGGCGGCAAGGAAAACTGCCACAGTGCCGATCATGAGGGCGGCACGCGCTGCATGACGCACGATTTATGGGCTACCCTGAATGAAAAAATGGTCGAATACCTGGACTCCGTGTCGCTCAAGGATCTGGTCGATCAGCAAAAACAGAGAAGTCGCGAACAAAAGAACGTGGTGGTAATGCACCGCCCTCCCGTGGTCGCCTGATTGAAGAGGAACGTACGATAATGAATGCCCCAGTGCAGCAAAAAAGCCTGATGGAATTGGTCAAGGCACCGCATTTCCCGATTTACATGGATTATTCGGCCACCACGCCGGTCGATCCGCGTGTCGCCGACAAAATGATCCCGTATCTGCGTGAACTGTTCGGCAATCCGGCATCGCGCAGCCACATGCACGGCTGGATGGCGGAACAGGCGGTCGAGCAGGCGCGCGCGCAGGTGGCGGCGCTGGTCAATGCCGATCCGCGCGAAATCATCTGGACTTCCGGCGCGACCGAGGGCAACAATCTTGCACTCAAGGGCGCTGCTCACTTCTACAAGACCAAGGGCAAGCACATCGTCACGGTCAAGACCGAGCACAAGGCCGTGCTTGATACCGTGCGCGAGCTGGAACGCCAGGGTTTCGAGGCGACGTACCTGCAGCCGCAGGACAACGGCCTGATCACGGTCGAGCAGCTCGAAGCAGCGCTCCGCCCGGATACGATCCTGGTGTCGGTGATGCTGGTCAACAATGAAATCGGCGTGATCCAGCCGATCGATGCCATCGGCGAACTGTGCCGCAAGAAAGGCATCATTTTCCATTGCGATGCGGCGCAAGCCACCGGCAAGGTAGTGATCGACCTCGAAAAAACCAAGGTCGACCTGATGACCTTCACCGCGCACAAGACTTATGGTCCGAAAGGCATCGGCGCGCTGTATGTGCGGCGCAAGCCGCGCGTGCGGATCGAGCCGCAGATGCATGGCGGCGGGCATGAGCGCGGCCTGCGCTCCGGCACCTTGCCGACGCATCAGATCGTCGGCATGGGAGAAGCCTTCCATATCGCCAAGGAAGAGATGGACGGCGAAATCGTGCGCATCAAGGCGCTGCGCGATCGCCTCGCCAAGGGCTTGCTGGAAATGGAAGAGGTCTATGTCAATGGCGACATGGAACACCGCGTGCCGCACAACCTGAACGTCAGCTTCAATTATGTGGAAGGCGAATCGCTGATCATGGCGATCAAGGATCTGGCGGTGTCGTCCGGGTCGGCCTGCACCTCGGCCAGCCTGGAGCCCTCGTATGTGCTGCGCGCGCTTGGCCGCAGCGACGAACTGGCGCACAGCTCGATCCGCTTTACCATCGGGCGCTTTACGACTGAAGAGGAAATCGACTTCACGATCAACCTGCTCAAGGAAAAAGTCACGAAGCTGCGCACACTGTCGCCGCTATGGGATATGTACAAGGAAGGCATCGACATCAATTCGATCCAGTGGGCAGCGCACTGACACCAATAAATCAGGAGTAAAAGAATGGCATATTCGGACAAGGTACTCGATCACTATGAAAATCCGCGCAATGTCGGCGCCTTCGACAAGGGCGACGGCTCGGTGGGCACCGGCATGGTGGGTGCGCCGGCCTGCGGCGACGTGATGAAACTGCAGATCAAAGTCAGCGCCGATGGCGTGATCGAGGATGCAAAATTCAAGACTTACGGCTGCGGTTCGGCGATTGCATCGTCTTCGCTGGTGACTGAATGGGTCAAGGGCAAGACGCTGGATCAGGCGCTCTCGATCAAGAATACCCAGATCGCGGAGGAGCTCGCGTTGCCGCCGGTGAAGATCCATTGTTCGATCCTCGCGGAAGACGCGATCAAGGCCGCCGTGCAGGATTACAAGGCGAAGCACGGCGGGGATGCAAAAGAAGCAGCATAAGCGTCATGCAGACGCTTGTTTTCCTGAACAAGGGGAAAGGTGGAGAAATAAATGGCAATCACACTGACTGAAAAGGCGGCAAAACACATCAGCCGTTATATCGAGCGGCGCGGCAAGGGCATCGGGCTGCGTTTCGGCGTGCATACCAGCGGCTGTTCCGGCCTGGCTTACAAACTTGAATATGTCGACGAATTTGCACCCGAGGATCAGGTGTTTGAATCGCACGGAGTGCGGGTGTATGTCGATCCCAAGAGCCTGCCGTATATTGACGGTACCGAGCTGGATTTCGCGCGCGAAGGATTGAACGAAGGATTCAAGTTCTACAATCCGAACGTGAAAGATCAATGCGGATGCGGAGAGAGCTTCCACATCTGACGCTTTCCGTCTCTGACCGCACCCGGGATCGAACGATCGTAATTCCACGACGGCAAAGCCCGTTCCATCTTCGCTGGACGAAGCTGAACGGGCTTTCATTTTGATGGCGCAATGCAAAATCACTTTGACCTTTTCCAGTTGCCGCAGCAGTTCGCACTCGACCCCGAGGCACTGAATGCCGCCTATCGCGACGTCCAGAGCCGTGTGCATCCGGATAAATTCGCGCAGGCATCCAGCACCGAAAAGCGGGTCGCGATGCAGTGGGCGACGCATGCCAACGAAGCCTATCAAACGCTGAAGAATCCGCTTGGACGCGCACGCTATCTGTGCGAACTGAACGGCATCGATCTGCAAATCGAATCCAACACCGCGATGCCGCGCGAATTCCTGATGCAGCAGATGGAGTGGCGCGAAGCGCTGGACGATGCGCGCGCGGCCAGCGATATCGGCGCACTGGAGTCGCTGGACGCCGAGTTGCGCGGCGTGCGCAAGGCGGAAATCGAACGTATCGGCGTGCTGCTCGATGCGCAGGACTTTGTACTTGCGGCGCAGAACGTGCGGCAATTGATGTTCCTGGAAAAATTCGGCGAAGAAGTATCGCGCGCATTCGATGCCCTGTCGGATTGAATGCCATGCAATCGGTACGACGCGCCTGTCCGGTGATTTTTTTTACTGATTCCGAAGAATAAACATGGCTCTTCTCCAAATCGCCGAACCCGGCATGTCTTCCGCACCGCATCAGCACCGGCTGGCGGTCGGGATTGATCTCGGCACCACCAATTCACTGGTGGCGACCGTTCGCAACAGCATTCCGGAAGTATTGACCGACGAGCAAGGCAGGGCGCTGCTGCCATCGATCGTCCGCTATCTGCCGAATGGCAACGCCAATATCGGCTACCATGCGCAGGCCGCTCAGACCATCGATCCCAAAAATACGATTGTCTCGGTCAAGCGCTTCATGGGGCGCGGCCTGAAGGATATTGCGCACGTTGAAAACCTGCCGTATGACTTTCAGGATACGCCCGGCATGGTGCAATTGAAGACCATCGCCGGTATCAAGAGCCCGGTCGAAATATCCGCCGAAATCCTGGCGACGCTGCGCCAGCAGGCCGAAGATGCGCTGGGCGGCGATCTGGTGGGCGCGGTAATCACGGTGCCGGCCTACTTCGACGATGCGCAGCGGCAGGCGACCAAGGATGCCGCCAAATTGGCCGGGCTCGATGTATTGCGCCTGCTGAACGAGCCGACTGCGGCTGCGATTGCCTACGGACTGGATAATGCATCCGAAGGCATTTATGCCGTGTATGACCTGGGCGGCGGCACCTTCGATATCTCGATCCTGAAATTGACCAAGGGCGTGTTTGAAGTGCTCGCCACCGGCGGCGATTCTGCGCTCGGCGGCGACGATTTCGACCATCGCCTGTTTTGCTGGATCATCGAAAAAGCGAAGCTCGCGCCGCTGTCGGACAAGGACACCCGCATCCTGATGGTGAAGGCGCGCGAAGCCAAGGAATTATTGTCGTCCGAGGCTGAAACCCAGATCGATGCGGTATTGAATTCAGGTGAAGCAGTGCACCTGACGGTGACTGCCGACATATTTTTCGACATCACCCAGCATCTGGTCAGCAAGACGCTGGCGCCCGCCAGGAAGGCGCTGCGCGATGCCGGCCTGTCGGTTGACGAGGTCAAGGGCGTGGTGCTGGTCGGGGGCGCTACCCGCATGCCGCATGTCCGCAAGGCGGTCGGCCAGTTTTTCGAGACCACGCCGCTGGCCAATATCGATCCGGACAAGGTGGTGGCGCTGGGCGCGGCAATCCAGGCCAATCTGCTGGCCGGTAATCACACCGCGGGCGACGACTGGCTGCTGCTGGATGTGATTCCGCTCTCGCTCGGCATCGAAACGATGGGCGGGCTGGTGGAAAAGGTCATTCCGCGCAATTCCACGATTCCCTGCGCGCGGGCGCAGGAATTCACCACATTCAAGGATGGCCAGACCGCCATGGCGATTCATGTCATGCAGGGCGAGCGCGAACTGGTAAGCGATTGCCGGTCGCTCGCCAGGTTCGAGCTGCGCGGCATTCCGCCCATGACGGCCGGCGCGGCGCGCATTCGCGTGACATATCAGGTGGATGCCGACGGCCTGCTGTCGGTATCGGCACGCGAAACCCATTCCGGCGTCGAAGCCTCGATCAACGTGAAGCCATCGTATGGCCTGGGCGATGACGAGATCGCCCGGATGCTGCAGGATTCATTCAATTCGGCCGATGCGGACATGCGCCTGCGTGCCTTGCGCGAAGAACAGGTCGAGGCGGAGCGCATCATGCAGGCGACCCGTGCCGCGCTCGAGACCGACGCCGATCTGCTGTCGGACGCCGAACGCACCGAAGTGCTGGCATTGATCGACGCCATGCGCAACAGCATACAGGGCGACGACCAGGCGGTGATCAAGGCTGCGGCGGATGCGCTTGCCAAGGGCACCGAGGAATTCGCTGCCCGCCGCATGGATCGCAGCGTGCGGAGTGCGCTCACCGGCAAGAAGCTGGATGAAGTGTCGTAGCGAGAGAATGAATGCCGTCATTTGCGCTTTGCAGCGCATGACATTACTACCCAAAGATAAAAAAACAGCGAGGTAACCCGTGGCCCAAATCGTCGTACTCCCTCACGCAACCCTGTGCCCGGACGGTGCCGTCATCGAGGCGCCGGCAGGTACATCAGTCTGCGACGCGCTGTTGGAAAATGACATCGACATCGAGCATGCATGCGAAAAATCCTGTGCCTGCACCACCTGCCATATCGTCGTCCGCGAAGGCTTCGATTCGCTCAACGAAGCGGATGAAAAGGAAGAGGATCTGCTGGACAAGGCATGGGGCCTGGAATCTACATCGCGCCTGTCCTGCCAGGCGCTGGTCGGCGATGAGGACCTGGTGGTGGAAATTCCGAAATACACCATCAACCAGGTCAGTGAAAATCATTGATTGCCGCAGCCATCAATCCCTCCGAAAAACACGAAGAGATCAATCATGAAATGGACTGACACCATCCGCATCGCCGAAGAATTGCAAGACAAGTTTCCTGATGTCGACCCGCTTACGGTGCGCTTTACCGATCTGCATCAATGGGTGTGCGAGCTGGATGGTTTCGACGACGATCCGGACCATTCCGGAGAAAAAATTCTGGAAGCGATCCAGATGGCGTGGATTGAAGAAGCGCAATAGCGAACAGTCGCCATGCCGTTGCAGTGTCAATAGCAAAATACCCACCCTGCTTGCCGCTGGATGGGTATTTTTTTTGGCGCTACGCGAAACAAATCCTACTTTCTTCGTCCTTCCCGCGAAGGCAGGAATCCATGGGTCCCAACACGGTTCTCCTTGCAGGGCGCGCACCGGCTTGCAAGCCGGTGCCGTTTCGCAGGCGTGGCGTATGCGTCACGCAATCCGTGCTCCACCTTTCGCGGGGGCGACGGCCTTATTCGGTATTGCCTTGGATTGCGTGTGGCGGAATGGCACTACCTACATATTCGGATAATTCGGCCCGCCGCCGCCTTCCGGCGTGACCCATACGATATTCTGGGTCGGGTCCTTGATGTCGCAGGTCTTGCAATGCACACAATTCTGCGCATTGATCTGCAGTCGGTCTCCGCCGTCATCCGTCTTCACGAACTCATACACGCCCGCAGGGCAGTAGCGCTGTTCCGGCCCTGCATATTTGGCCAGATTGACATTCACCGGCACGCTCGGATTTTTCAGCGTCAGATGCACCGGCTGGTCTTCCGCGTGATTGGTGTTCGAGATGAAGACCGACGACAGCCGGTCGAAGGTCAGTTTGCCATCCGGTTTCGGATAGGCGATCGGCTGGCACTCCGCAGCCGGTTTCAGGCACTCGTGATCGGCGTGGTCATGATGCAGGGTCCACGGCGCCTTGCCGCGAAATACCACCTGGTCGATGCCGACCATCAGCGTACCGGCGTACAGGCCCTTGCTCATCCAGGGCTTGAAGTTGCGTGCGCGATACAGCTCGTCATGCAGCCACGATTGCTCGAACCCCTTCGGATAGTCACTCAGTTCATCGAACTGGCGCTCTGCACTCAATGCCTCGAAGGCGGCGTCGGCGGCCAGCATGCCGGTCTTGATCGCCGCATGGCTACCCTTGATGCGGCTGGTGTTCAGGAAGCCCGCATCGCAGCCGATCAGCGCGCCGCCCGGGAAAACCAGTTTCGGCAGCGATTGCAGGCCGCCTGCCGTAATGGCGCGCGCGCCGTAGGAAATGCGCTTGCCGCCTTCGAAGAAGCGGCGGATCGCGGGGTGCGTCTTGTAGCGCTGGAATTCCTCGTAGGGCGACAGATACGGGTTCTCATAGGCGAGGCCGACCACATAGCCGACCGCCACCTGGTTGTCTTCCATGTGGTACAGGAACGAACCGCCATAGGTCTTCGCATCCAGCGGCCAGCCGGCGGTGTGGATGACCAGCCCGGGCTGGTGCAGCTTGGGATCGATTTCCCATAATTCCTTGATGCCGATGCCATACGTCTGCGGGTCACGGTCCCGGTTCAGATTGAATTGGTCCATCAACTGCTTGCCGAGATGGCCTCGCGCGCCTTCGGCAAACAGCGTGTACTTGGCATGCAGTTCCATCCCGAGCTGGAACGCCGCGCTCGGTTGTCCGTGCCGATCCACGCCCATGTTGCCGGTGGCGACGCCTTTGACCGAGCCGTCCTCGTTGTACAGGATTTCCGCGGCCGGAAAGCCGGGGAAAATCTCGACGCCGAGCGCTTCGGCCTGCTGTCCGAGCCAGCGCACCACATTACCGAGCGAAATCACGTAATTGCCGTGGTTCTGGAAGCAGCCCGGCAGCATCCAGTTCGGCGTCTTGTATGCCTTGGTTTCGGTCAGAAACAGGAAGCGGTCTTCGGTAACCGGCGTATTGAGCGGTGCGCCGAGCTCCTTCCAATTCGGGAACAATTCAGTCATCGCCTGCGGATCCATGACCGCGCCGGACAGGATGTGCGCACCTAGCTCGCCGCCTTTTTCCAGTACGCAGACGGATACGTCACGGCCATTTTCGGTGGATAATTGCTTCAGCCGGATCGCCGCGGACAGGCCGGCGGGGCCGCCGCCGACGATGACGACATCATATTCCATCGCTTCGCGCGGGCCGTATTGTTCAAGGATATTCTGAGTCTGGTTCTGCGTCATGGGTCACCGTAAGTTTGGGGCAGAGTGCTGCTGAGCTTGGCTCTGCCCTGCGTTTTTAGCTAGATTCTAATGCTGTCTGGAGCAGAATATGCACAATCTTGCATATCGTACTGCGCTTTCATGCAATGATAACGTCTTTAAAGCGTCAATTGCAGCTCAACAAAGGAGAATTCTGTGGGTATTGAATTCAATTTCGAAGGGAAGGTCGCGCTGGTGACCGGGGCGTCGAGTGGTTTGGGCGCGCGATTTGCCAAGACGCTGGCGCAGGCCGGGGCGCAAGTCGTGCTGGCGGCGCGCCGAATTGAGCGGCTGAAGGAATTGCGTGCCGAGATCGAAGCCGATGGCGGTGCCGCATGCGTGACGGCGCTGGACGTGACCGACTATGCCAGCATCAAATCCGCGATTGCCCATGCGGAAACGGAGGCCGGGCCGATCGATATCCTGGTCAACAATTCCGGGGTATCGACCACGCAGCGGTTGCTGGACGTTACGCCGGAAGACTATGCCTATGTGATGGATACCAACCAGCGCGGTGCTTTCTTCGTGGCGCAGGAGGCTGCCAAACGCATGATTGCGCGCGCCAAGGGGGATCCCAAAAAGCAGCATCGCATCATCAATATTGCTTCGGTTGCAGGTTTGCGGATCTTGCCGCAGATCGGTATTTATTGCATGAGCAAGGCCGCGGTAATCCACATGACCAAATCCATGGCGGTGGAATGGGGCAGATACGGCATCAATGTGAATGCCATCTGCCCGGGATATATCGGCACCGAGCTCAATGCCGAGCATTTCAGTACGGAGCAGGGGCAGCAGCTGATCGGCATGCTGCCGCGCCAGCGTCTTGGCAACCCGGAGGATCTGGACGGCTTGCTGCTATTGCTTGCCGCGGATGAATCGCGGTTCATCAATGGCGCGATTATTACCGCCGATGACGGCATGAGCGCACAGTAGCAGATGCTATTCTCCGGAAGCGCCGGCGCTTTCAATTTTTCTTGTTTTGACGATGCCTGATAAAACACTGGTTCACACGATTCGCATGCAGATTCGCTGGGGCGACATGGATGCCATGGGGCATGTCAATAATACGGTCTATTTTCGCTACATCGAGCAGGCGCGCATCGACTGGCTATCCTTCATTGGCTGCGCGCCCGATCCGCAAGGAACGGGACCTGTAATCGTCAATGCGCATTGCACTTTCCTGCGACAGCTAAAATATCCGGGCGATATCGAAATACGTACATTTATCGGTATCCTGGGGCGTTCCAGCTTTGAAACGTTTCATGAAATCCGGCGCATCGACCAGCCTGATGTGCTGTATGCGGAAGGTGGCGCCAAGGTGGTCTGGGTTAATTTCCCGCTGGAAAAATCCACCCCCCTGACGGATGAGATACGCGGCAGATTGATGCGCTGTACCGCCTGATCAATGTGTTCCGCCAAGCAGCCGGTGTACCAGCTCGCTGGAGGTCGATGCTGAAAATTTGCGCATCAGTTTGGCGCGATGCATTTCCACGGTGCGCGGGCTCAGGCCCATCTGGCGCGCAATCAGCTTGCTGGTTTTTCCCTCCACCAGCAGGGCGGCGATCTCGCGCTCACGCGGCGTCAGTTCCGCAGTGACGCGCTGTTTTTCGCTCAAATCCTGAAAACTCCAGATGCCCGCTGCATGCGGATCGTCATGCATCAGCGCGCGGCCGCTCACATGGCACCAGAACAATTCCTGGTTGGCGCGTTTCATGATGCGCTCATCCGAATAACACCCTTTGGCACTCATGATCGGAACAATTCGGACTCCGGTGCGTTCAAATTCGTCCGGGGTCGGATAAAGAGCGAGAAACGACTGTCCGATCAGCGCATCGCGCTCGTAGCCGAACATGTGGGCCAGTGCATGATTGCAGGCCTGGATGATGCGATACCGGGAAATGCACATGCCGATAGGCGCATGCAGAAAGATAGACGCATAATCGATGGGTTCCGGTTCGATCATTGAAATTGGTCCTCATGCATTGTCGATATGGGTGCGTATTTTTACGGTATTGTGCTGCAGGGGCGTCCATCATATGCTGGCATGCTCGAATTAAGCGCTGGATGGATGGCGTAGTGTACATTAGACAAGAAAAAGGGTTGGTATGAAGAAAGTTTATCCGGATGCCGCCACTGCGTTGGCTGGTATCGTCAAGGACGGGCAAACCATTGCCGTTGGCGGCTTTGGCCTGTGCGGCATTCCAGAAGCGCTGATCGCCGCATTGCGGGATTCCGGCGTCAAGAATCTGACCGCGATTTCCAATAATGCGGGCGTTGACGGCTTCGGCCTGGGCCAGCTGTTGACTACGCGCCAGATCAAGAAAATGATCGCCTCCTACGTTGGTGAAAACAAGGAATTCGAGCGGCAATACCTGGCTGGCGAGCTGGAACTCGAATTTACGCCGCAAGGCACGCTGGCGGAAAAACTGCGCGCCGGCGGTGCCGGCATTCCCGCCTTCTTTACCAGAACCGGTGTCGGCACGATCGTCGCGCAAGGCAAGGAAGTACGCGAATTCGATGGCGAACAGTATGTCATGGAGCGTTCGCTGGTAGCCGATGTGGCGCTGGTCAAGGCCTGGATGGCGGACAAGGCGGGCAACCTGGTGTACCGCAAGACCTCGCGCAACTTTAATCCGAATGTGGCGATGGCCGGCAAGATCACGGTGGTCGAAGTGGAGAAGCTGGTCGAGGTCGGCGAAATCGATCCGGACGATGTCCATACCCCCAGCATTTTCGTGCATCGCATCGTCCTCAATGCGAACCCGGAAAAGCGCATCGAGCAACGCACGACACGTGCAAGTTGATGGTCATGGCGGAAGCGGTTTCCAGGAAGCCTCTTTGTCGCCCCCCTCACCCCCAACCCCTCTCTCGCCTGCGGGAGAGGGCGCAAACGGAGTTGCTGCGCGACTCGGAAATTGAAGCGGAGAATAGAACATGGCATGGACTCGTGATGAAATGGCTGCGCGCGCGGCCAAAGAGCTGCAGGATGGATTTTATGTGAATCTGGGCATCGGCTTGCCGACCCTGGTCGCTAATTATGTACCGCAGGAAATGGAAGTGTGGCTGCAATCGGAAAACGGTCTGCTCGGCATCGGCCCGTTTCCGACCGACGATGAAGTCGATCCGGACCTGATCAATGCCGGCAAGCAAACGGTGACGTCATTGCCTGGCTCCTCTTTTTTCAGTTCTGCCGATTCATTCGCCATGATCCGCGGAGGCAAGATCAATCTTGCGATTCTTGGCGCAATGCAGGTTTCCGAATCGGGCGATCTCGCCAACTGGATGATTCCCGGCAAGATGGTCAAGGGCATGGGCGGCGCGATGGATCTGGTGGCCGGCGTGAAGCGCGTCGTGGTGTTGATGGAGCATGTCGCCAAGGCGAAGAATGGCTCGACATCGCACAAGATCCTGCAAAAATGCGACTTGCCGCTGACCGGCGTGGGCGTGGTTAGCCGCATCATCACCGATCTTGGCGTCATTGATGTGACCCCGAAAGGTTTGAAATTGGTCGAACTGGCGCCGGGCGTGACGAAACAGGAAATCATCGAGCAAACCGGCGCGCAAGTCGATGTAACCGCAGTACAGTGACAGGGTAACGTTGCAGTAAAACCAGCGCTTGAACAAGCGCTGGTTTTTATTGGAAATATTAATTTTTGATGGGAGTATGTTTAAAAACATAGTAATACTCCCAATGAATTCGTGGCGTTTTAAAAATACAATATCCAGTATATATTTTGCCTCCCGATCGGATTGGGATCGTGCCAGACCCGCGTCACCCGCTTGCAAGCAGATAGATGCTGCCGGAACTGTCATCCGAAATATACAGGCCACCCTTACCGTCCGGAACGGCCGTCACCGGGCGGCCCCAGCGGCTTTTTGCCTGCGGATCCGTAACCCAGCCTGTCACCAGATCGACGGCATTCCCCAGCGTTCCATCCGGATTGAAAGGGTAAAGCACGATTTTGTGCCCGTTCAGCGCGGTGCAGTTCCAGCAGCCGTGAAGCGCGATCACCAGGGCATTGCGGAATTTTTCCGGTAACCCGGAGTCTTGCAGGAAGTTCATGCCAAGCGGCGCGGAATGCGCGGCAATTCCCTTGGTGACGCGATCGATCTTGCTGCAATCCAGCTTGCTGCCATCGGGATTGAGCTGGGCGTCGCGGTCGAAGGGCATGTTATCCAGGCCGGCATCGGGATTGGAATTGCAGAACGGCCAGCCATAGTTGCCACCATCCCTGACTTTCACCAGCAAATCCGGCGGATGCCCATCGACATAGCTTTGCATTACCTTGCCGAAATCGTCCTTGCCGTCGCCATCCCAGTCGTTGTGGAACGGATAGGCAATATTGTCGCGATTATTTACCGCAGCCCACAGTTCGCTGGTGCCCGGCTTGAAGCGGATGCCTTCCGCGTTGCGCAGGCCGCGTGCAAACAGGCGCCGGTTCTTGCCGTCGGCGTCATATTCGTAAATCGCATTGCGCACCGGATCGGAAACCGTATCCGATTCGCACGCATTGCAGGTCGAAGCAATCGACACATACAGTTTGCTACCGTTGAGCGCGATATTCTTCAGCTCGTGGCCATACGCGCCCTGCAATTCCGGACTGGAGGCATCCGGTAATGGGCTGACCACTGTTTCCGCAGCGGCCATGCTCGTGCTGCCGCTGGCATAGGGCGCACGAAGAATGCGGTTCGATTCGGCAATATAGACATACGTAGTAGCGCCCAAGGTATGGAACACGATGTCATGCGGCTTGTGCAAGCCGGATGCAAAGGTAAAGCGCTGCGGCGCACTTGCGCCATTCGGCCGCAGCAAGGTCACCGTGCCGGCGTCGGGCGTGGAGACCAGCACGTCGCCGTTCGGTGCGACTGCCATGAAGCGCGCAGCCGGAATGCGGGCAAACACGCGAATGGAAAATCCCTGCGGTATCGTCAGGGTGCGCGGCGTCGCCAATGCGCCAGTTGCCATGCCGGGCGGCACAATCACCTTGACAGACTGCATTGCGCCAAGCTGTAACGCAGCTGGCGGCTGGGCAGTTGCGCTTGCTGGAGCGGGGTTGTTGTTGATGGCAGCAGCAGGTGTTCCTTGTCCCTCGGCAGCATCATTGCCGCCGCCCGAACAGGCCGCAGCAGGCAACACCAGCGCAAGCATGCGCAGCATGCGCATGCTTGCGGACTGGAAGCCGTCCGGCGCGATTTTGTGCAGGCAAAATTTACCGAATTGCCGACGCATCTTTTCCTCCGGAGAAGGGGCCGGCCCGGATGAGATCATCCCCAGACCGCATTCGTCAGACCGGAAAAAAGGCGGGGCTATCCCGAATCGGATGCTGCCTTTGACATTCTTTCAGGTTATTGCGCGACCCAGCCGCCATCCATGTTCCATGCGACACCGCGTACCTGGCTTGCGGCATCGCTGCACAGAAAGACAGCCATTGCACCAAGCTGTTCGGGCGTGACGAATTCGCCGGAAGGCTGCTTTTCGGCAAGCAGGCTTTTCTTGGATTCTTCGTTGGACTGGCCGGTTTGCGCCGCGCGCGCATCGACCTGCTTTTGCACCAGGGGCGTCAATACCCAGCCCGGACAGATGGCATTGCAGGTGATCCCGGTGTGCGCGGTTTCCAGTGCGGCCACTTTCGTCAAGCCCACAAGCCCATGCTTGGCGGCGACATAGGCTGATTTCTGCGACGATCCGACCAGCCCATGTACCGAAGCGATGTTGATGATGCGTCCCCAGTTTCTTTTCTTCATCAAGGGCAAGGCGAGGCGCATGGTATGAAAAGCCGAACTGAGATTGATGGCGATGATTGCATCCCATTTTTCAACCGGGAAATCCTCGATATTCGCCACATGCTGAATGCCCGCATTGTTGACCAGGATATCGACGCCACCGAATTTTTCTTCCGCAAAATGCATCATCGCTTCGATCTCGCCGGACCTGGACATGTCGGCATTATGGTAAGCCGCCTGCACGCCGTAATCCTGCGTCATTGTCCGTTGCAAGGAGTCGATTTCCCTTGCGTCGCCAAATCCGTTCAGCAGGATATTCGCGCCTTGCGCCGCAAGGGATCTTGCGATGCCCAACCCGATACCCGAGGTCGATCCGGTGATGAGTGCGGTTTTGCCCTTGAGTGGTATGTCTTGCATGATGTCCTCTGCGAATGAAATTTCCGACGATATGATCTTCAATAGGATTTTAAGCGGAACGCCCGGTAAAATGTTGGAACGAACCTTTCGATGGTCACCACAATGAATGAATTCCAGCGTAAATCCGTCCAGTGCCTGTCGCCTGCAGGCTTGCATGCCATGGCTTACAAGGAATGGGGTGACACTCGTAATCCCAGGGTGTTGGTGTGCGTGCATGGGATAACGCGTGTCTCCGACGATTTTGATAGCCTGGCCCGCGAACTCTGCAATACATACCGGGTGGTGTGCCCGGATATAGTCGGGCGCGGCAGCTCAGATTGGCTGCGCAATCCGCAACACTATCAAATCCCTCAGTATGTAAGCGACATGGTAACGCTGCTTGCACGGTTGGATGCACAAACCGTGCACTGGTTCGGCACCTCCATGGGGGGCTTGATCGGCATGGGCCTGGCATCATTGCCGGAATCGCCGATTAAAAAGCTGGTATTGAATGATGTCGGCCCCATTTTGAACCTGGAAGCGCTGGCGCGCATCGGTCAATATATCGGACAGGCCGTCAGGTTCCCGACATTCGATGAAGCGGCGCGTTACATTCGTGAAATGTCAATCTCGTTCGGCCTGCATACGGAGGATGAATGGCACAAGCTCGCTGCCGATGTGCTGCGTCAGGACAAGGATGGTCAATGGATCCGTCATTATGATCCTGGATTGGCGATGCCATTCAAGTCGGCAACGCCAGAAAGCGTCAGACAGGGTGAAGCCATGTTGTGGAGCGCATATGATGCCATTGCTTGCCCGACATTATTGATCCGGGGTGTGCAATCCGATCTGCTCTCCCGCGATACGGCGCAGGCCATGACGCAGCGCGGCCCGAAAGCGCAATTGATAGAGTTGCCGGATGCAGGCCATGCACCAACTTTCGTGCATGCCGATCAAATTGCCATTGCCAGGGCGTTCCTGCTTGGCTGAGTGCTTGCAGATCATTAACGACAAATCAGGACACATATGGATATCAAACGCTTGCATGTTGGAAAAACACTTTCCGAGGTAGCCATTTGTAACGGCACAATTTATCTTGCAGGGCAGGTAGCCGATAATGGCACCCGGAATATCGAAGGCCAGACCAGGGAAGTCCTGGGTCACATCGATCGCTTGCTGGCAGAAGTCGGCAGCGATAAAACCCGGATCCTGATGTGCCAGATATTCATTGCCGATATGGAGGATTTCAATGGCATGAACGCCGTCTGGAATGAATGGGTGGCTGACGGTCAGGCACCGCCGCGCGCCACCGTAGAGGCGAAGCTTGCCAAGCCGGAATGGCTGGTCGAGATGGTGGTGACAGCAGCGCAATCTTAGTGATTGCGAGACAGGGTTCATGAGGCGCCATTCTCTCTTTCCCATCCCTTCTCTCGCAGGCGGGAGAAGGGACAGGCAGATTCCCTCTCCACAAGGAGAGGGATTGAGGGGGAGGAGGGGCGAATTGCCCTGTTTCTGACATCGCGGCTATGTCTCGCATATGAAAAATGGGAGGCAGAGGATATATCACAACAACGCATTGCCTCAACAAGCACATCAACAAAATGGTTTCCATCGCAACAGCGCAAAGTGCAGCAGATGTGCAGCTTTCCATGGGCCTGGGCGCGGAAGAGAACGCCCGGATTCTGGATGCACTTGCCTTTATCAAACATGTCTTTGAGGGCAAAACGGTCGAAACCGGCCAGGACGCGTTCATTTTTTCCCAGGGGGTAGCAACAGCCCTGGCACAACTGAATGCGGATGCCGACACGCGTATCGCCGGCTTGCTGTTCGAGCTTCCGGCAATTGATCCGAAAGCAGCGGAAACAATAGGGCCCCGCTTTGGAAAAGAGATCGCCGACCTCGTGGCAGGCATCCGGCAATTGATGCGTTTGCATGGCATGACTTTCAATCGGCAAGAGACGGGGCGAGGAAAGAATGCTGCACAGCTGGCGGCCACGCAGCTGGAAACATTGCGCAAGATGCTGCTGGCGATGGCAACGGACATGCGCATGGTGCTGGTGCGACTGGGTTCGCGCGTCACCACGCTGCGCTATTTTTCGGAATTGAAGCTGGAAAACGAAACGACGCGGCAATATGCGCGCGAAACACTCGACCTGTATGCGCCGCTGGCGAACCGTCTTGGCGTATGGCAGTTGAAATGGGAGCTGGAAGACCTCTCGTTTCGCTTTATCGAGCCGGCTGCATACAAGCGCATTGCCAGGATGCTGGAAGAAAAGCGCATGGAGCGCGAAGGCTTTGTCGATAATGCGATTACACGCCTGAAATCGGAATTGGCGGCAGCAGGCGTCAAGGCCGAAGTCTCCGGACGGCCCAAGCATATCTACAGCATCTGGAACAAGATGCGCGGCAAGTCGCTCGACTTTTCAGAGCTTTACGACGTCCGCGCTTTCCGGGTGATCGTCGAGGATGTGAAGGCATGCTATACCGTGCTCGGGATTGTGCATAACATCTGGACTCCAATACCCAAGGAATTCGACGACTATATTTCGCGCCCGAAGCCGAATGGCTACCAGTCGCTGCATACGGTTGTCGTTGCCGAGGATGAGCGTGCGCTGGAGGTGCAAATCCGCACCAGCGAAATGCACCATTTTGCAGAGTATGGCGTCGCCGCGCACTGGCGCTACAAGGAAACCGGCGGATCGAATTTTTCAGCACAGAAATACGATGAAAAGATTGCGTGGCTGCGTCAATTACTGGCATGGAAAAACGAAGTGGCCGATGTGGTGGTCGGGCAGGAGGAAATGCAGCGTGATTGGGTCGAAAAACTGAAGGCTGCCACGCTCGACGAGCATATCTACGTATTGACGCCGCAAGCGCGTGTCATCGAGCTGCCGAACGGCGCAACCCCGATCGACTTCGCCTACCATCTGCATAGCGATGTCGGTCATCGTTGCCGGGGCGCGCGTGTCGATGGCGTCATGGCGCCGCTGAATACGGTCCTGAAAAACGGCCAGACTGTCGAAATCATCACGGCAAAAGGCGGCAGCGTTGCAACTGGCGCGGCGGGCCCCTCACGCGATTGGCTTAGTCCCGGATATGCAGCCAGCTCGCGCACGCGCGCCAAGGTACGCGCCTGGTTCAATGCGATTGAGCAACAGGAAACACTTGCCACCGGCCGCGGCCTGATCGAAAAAACGCTGCAGCGCGAAGGCAAAACCGCAGTCAATCTCGAAGAGCTTGCGCACAAGCTCGGATTTGTCAAACTCGACGATCTGTTTCTTTCCGTCGGCAAGGAAGAATTCAGCCTGCGTCATGTAGAACAGGCGCTACACGGCGATGAGGCAAACCGGCATGCTCACGACGACGATGCGGTCGTACCAAGAAAAAGCCGCAATTCCAGCGTCATGCAGGGAGCAAAATCAGGCGTGCTGGTGGTAGGCACCGACGGCTTGATGACGCAACTTGCCAAGTGCTGCAAGCCGGCACCGCCGGATGATATCGTGGGGTTTGTCACGCGCGGCAAAGGCGTATCGATCCATCGCGCGAATTGCAAGAACCTGGCTGAAATGCGAATTCATTCTCCAGAGCGATTGATCGATACGGAATGGGGAGAGCTCGGTTCCCAAACAGTCTATCCGGTTGACATTTTTGTGCTGGCAAGCGATCGGCAGGGGCTTTTGCGCGACATCTCTGAAATCTTTCTGCGTGAAAAAATCAACGTCATCGGCGTTAGCACGCAAAGCGCGCGTGGCCAGGCGCGCATGGCATTCACCGCTGAAATCGGCTCGACCGCCCAGCTGCTGAAAGCGCTTGCAGTGATCCATGAAGTAAACGGCGTGCTTGAAGCGCGGCGACAGTAACTGCAATCGCCCTGCCAACTTAATTACAGACTTCGCCCTCGGCCATGCCAGGCAGTTCCGCCTGCAAGGTAACGTGATCTATTCCATGCCTGTCGAGCAGCGTGGTTTTAATCGCACGCAGTACATTGGGCCACTCCTGCAGATCGCGCACTTCCACATGGCCGATCAGTGCTGCATGGCCGGGCGACATCTCCCACACATGCAGATCATGTACTGACAACACACCTTTGATGGCTGCCAGATCGGCCCCGACCTGCACATAATCGATATGACGCGGCACGCCTTCCATCAGGAAGTGATAGGACTCGCGCAGCACACCAAGCGTGGATTTGAGAATAAGCAGGGAGACGAAAATCGATAGCAGCGGATCAATCTGCAGCCAGCCGGTAAAGTAAATCACGGCGCCTGCGATTAACGCTGCCAATGACCCCAGCAGGTCGCCCATGACGTGTACCAGCGCAGCTCGTGTGTTGACGCTTCGCTTGTCATGCGACAGTATCCATGCAACCATCAGGTTGACCGCCAGGCCAATGCAGGCCACCACGAAAACAGCCGCGCCTTGCACCGCCTCCGGTTTGGAAAAGCGCTGGATCGCCTCAATGCCGATCCATGCGATAACGGCCAGCATTACCAATCCATTGATAAAGGCGGCTAGCGCTTCGGCCCGGCCAAAGCCGAAGGAGTGTTTTGCGGAAGGCGGTCTCCTGGCAATGATCTGCGCCAATAGCGCCAGGCCCAATGCTGTTGTATCGGTCACCATGTGGCCTGCATCAGAAATCAAGGCCAGTGAATTGGACCAAAAACCGGCGACGATTTCCACGCCGGCAAAACCAAGTGTCAGCACCAGGGACCATGCCAGGATTTTCTGGCTGCGAC
Organism: Burkholderiaceae bacterium; assembly: GCA_035255485.1. Taxonomy (GTDB): domain Bacteria; phylum Pseudomonadota; class Gammaproteobacteria; order Burkholderiales; family Burkholderiaceae_D; genus DATEZO01. The sequence goes on along the minus strand of DATEZO010000038.1, from coordinate 10,432 downwards.
CTTCAGTCACATGACGGTGCCGCGCATCCCCAGCGCGATGGGCGTGCAGATGCGTGGATGAGTCGTAATCGGATCTGGTTGACATTGGAAAAATAAAGATCAGGCGGATTGGCCAATCGGAAATGTTGGGCTTGCGCAGTTGCACTGATCGACAAGTGTACTGGAATTTCATTGCAAAAAGTGCTTCGGAATTATGCGCCTTTGCGTGGTTGTCATATCGATCGACCAGGAAGGGGTGAACGCGGTACTTGACGAAGGGCATCGGGATTGTATGATGACCAGTGACTTTCTCCCGATGATTGAAGAGCCATGCCTGCATTCGCCGCAAATCTGACAATGATGTACAACGAGTACGACTTTCTTGATCGTTTCGGCGCCGCGGCAAGAGACGGTTTCAGGGGAATTGAATTTCTCTTTCCATACTCTTTTGCAGTGAAGGATATCAAAGGGCGCCTCGATGACCATGGATTGACTCCGGTATTGTTTAATTGCCCACCAGGAAACTGGACAGCGGGTGAACGTGGCCTGGCTGCGCTTCCCGGGCGCGAAGAGGAATTCAGGCGCAGCATGGAGCAGGCCCTGGAATATGCCTGTGCGCTCGACGTCAAGAAATTGCACGTGATGGCGGGTCTGATTACGCCCGGACAGGACCGCGCCCGGTATCGCGCTACTTATTTGCGCAATCTGGCTTATGCCGCCGAGCAGGCTGCACCGCATGGCATTACAGTCATGATTGAGCCGATCAACACGCGTGACATGCCGGGGTTTTTCCTCAATCGACAGGATGAGGCGCATGCAATATGCCGCGAGACGGGTGCTTCGAACCTGAAGGTTCAGTTGGATCTCTATCATTGCCAGATCGTCGAAGGCGACTTGGCGATCAAAATGCGACACGATATCGCCAGTATCGGGCATATGCAAATTGCCGGCGTGCCGGAGCGGCATGAGCCGGATCTCGGTGAAATTAATTATCCTTACTTGTTCCAACTAATGGACGAGTTGGATTATGGAGGATGGGTCGGCTGCGAATACCGCCCGAAATCCGGTACTTCCGAAGGCTTGGGATGGCTCAAGCCATGGCTGTCATCCGGTAAAAAACAAGACACTAGCGGAGATGATAAATTGTCGCTATAATCTTGCTTCTTTTAGGCGCGTAGCTCAGCTGGTTAGAGCACTACCTTGACATGGTAGGGGTCGTTGGTTCGAGTCCAATCGTGCCTACCAACGAATCAATAGTATATTTGCAAGAGCGAGAAAGGCAATCCGGTTATGACACCGCGAACTACCACTGCAATGGTTTGGAAGCAGCGCTAGTCGGAATCTTTTTTGTGTTTGCATAATAAAAAAGCGCGGCTAGCCCGCGTTTTTTTTCATCCAGAGTTTTTGCGGAGTGGAGTTTGCGAAATGCCGCCATGCGGCAAGCTACTCGGTTCCAGGCCAATCAAAATTGCAGCAACAGTCGCCGATGTCATAGGTATATCCGGCATGGAGAGCAGAATGGTTACAGTTCGACTTCCCGATGGATCTGAACGCCAATTTGATGCACCGGTCACGGTGGCGCAAGTTGCTGCCAATATCGGCACGGGCCTTGCCAAGGCGGCTTTGGCAGGCAAGGTCGACGGCAAGCTGGTCGACACGTCGTTCCTGATTGAGCGTGATGCCGATCTCGCAATCGTCACCGATAGAGACGCCGACGGTCTGGATGTGATCCGCCATTCGACTGCACACCTGCTGGCCTATGCAGTGAAAGAATTATTCCCGGATGCGCAGGTAACCATCGGTCCGGCGATCGAGAACGGTTTTTACTACGATTTTTCGTACAAGAGGCCGTTTACGCCGGAAGATTTGCAGGCGATCGAAAAGAAAATGGGCGAACTGGCGAAAAAGGATGAGTCGGTTACGCGCAAGGAGTTGCCGCGCGACGAGGCGATCGCTTATTTCAAGTCGATCGGAGAGATGTATAAGGCGGAGCTGATTGAATCAATTCCGCAAGGTGAAGTGGTGTCGCTGTACACCGAAGGTAAATTCACCGATCTGTGCCGCGGCCCGCATGTGCCATCTACCGGAAAACTCAAGGTATTCAAGCTGATGAAGCTGGCTGGCGCATACTGGCGCGGCGACTCGAAAAACGAGATGCTGCAGCGTGTATATGGCACCGCATGGGCAAAGAAGGAAGAGCAGGATGCCTATTTGCACATGCTGGAAGAAGCGGAAAAACGCGACCATCGCAAGCTGGGTCGGGCACTTGATCTGTTCCATTTTCAGGATGAGGCGCCGGGCCTGATTTTCTGGCATCCGAAGGGTTGGACGATCTGGCAGCAAGTCGAACAGTACATGCGTCGTGTGTACCAAGAAAACGGCTATCAGGAAGTGAAAGCGCCGCAAATCCTGGACAGGTCCTTATGGGAAAAAACCGGGCATTGGGAAAATTACCGCGAAAACATGTTCGTGACGGAGTCGGAGAATCGTAATTACGCTTTGAAACCCATGAACTGCCCAGGTCATGTGCAAATCTTCAACTCGAATATGCGCAGCTACCGTGACCTTCCGCTGCGCTATGGCGAGTTTGGGCAATGCCATCGCAATGAACCATCTGGTGCTCTGCACGGCATCATGCGTGTGAGGGGTTTTACGCAGGACGACGGCCATATTTTCTGTACGGAAGAGCAGATTCAGAGCGAGGTGACGGCCTTTCACCAGCAGGCAATGCATGTCTACAAGGATTTTGGTTTCTCTGAGATTTCAATCAAGATTGCCTTGCGTCCCGATAGCCGTATTGGTTCGGACGAGACTTGGGACCGGGCCGAAGAAACCCTTCGTTCGGCACTGCATGCATGCGGTGTGCGCTGGGAAGAGTTGCCGGGAGAAGGGGCATTCTACGGCCCTAAAATCGAATATCATTTGAAGGATTCCTTGGGGCGACCTTGGCAGGTAGGAACAATGCAAGTGGATTTTTCCATGCCGGGGCGCTTGAAGGCGGAATATGTTGCTGACGATAATTCGCGCAAGGTGCCGGTAATGTTGCATCGAGCGATAGTGGGATCGCTTGAGCGCTTTATCGGTATCCTGGTAGAGAATCATGCCGGGGCACTACCTCTGTGGCTGGCGCCTTTGCAAATTTCCATTTTGAATATCTCGGATGCACAAGCTGATTATGCTCAAAACATTGCCCAATATTTAAGGAAGCAAGGGTTTAGAGTCCAAGCTGATTTGCGTAACGAGAAAATAACCTATAAAATACGCGAGCATTCCGTACAAAAGCTGCCTTATATCGTCGTTGTGGGCGATAAGGAGCGCGATGCAAACACAGTGGCCGTGCGTGCGCGGGGCAATGTCGATCTAGGCGTAATGTCGATCGATACGTTGGTGGAGCACCTGAAAAACGAGGTCGAAGCCAAAGCCTGATCGAGTTAGCTCGAAGCGCAAAAGCACGGCTTAATTATTTGATTTTTTGAGGAAACTGCAATAGCTACAGATAAGTCGCATCGCATCAATGGCGAAATTACTGCGCCAGAATTGCGTTTAAGTGGGGTCGATAACGAGCCGATCGGTATCGTGAACTTGGCTGAAGCCTTTCGCATGGCGGAAGAGGCGAATGTGGATTTGGTGGAAATTGCACCGAATGCACAACCGCCGGTATGTCGCCTGATGGATTATGGCAAGTTCAAATACCAGGAACAGAAAAAAGCGCACGAAGCCAAATTAAAGCAGAAGGTCATTCTGGTCAAGGAAGTAAAATTCCGTCCGGGTACCGACGATGGCGATTACAACATCAAGCTGCGTAATTTGATCAAGTTTCTTGATGACGGCGATAAGACTAAGATCACGTTGCGATTCCGGGGGCGCGAGATGGCGCATCAGGAAATCGGTATTCGTATGTTGGAGCGGTTGAAGGCTGACTTGGACCCGTATGGACAAGTCGAGCAGTTTCCGAAGATGGAAGGTCGTCAGATGGTAATGATACTGGCGCCCAAGAAGAAGAAATAAAGTTTCACACAATACATCCGGTAACGGATGGTTGAGTAAAAGGCGGCGGACTCGATTTCGCCGCATAACAAGTGAAAGCAGGCATCCAAGTGTAACGATATTGTTGCCACCTGCAATCATGTAAAAAATGGAGCTATCCGAGAGGGTAGATGTTGTCATGCCTAAAATGAAGACGAAGAGCAGCGCCAAAAAGCGCTTTCGTGTACGTCCGGGTGGAACCGTTAAATGTGGCCACGCTTTCAAGCGCCACATCTTGACCAAGAAAACCACAAAAACTAAACGTCAGTTGCGCGGTATTGCCAATGTCAATGCTGCTGATGTCGTATCAGTCTTGCGCATGATGCCGAACGCTTAACCTCACACTCAATATTTAAGGAGTAACCATGCCTCGAGTAAAACGTGGGGTCACAGCACGGGCCCGCCACAAGAAAGTCCTCGATCAAGCCAAAGGCTATCGGGGTCGTCGTAGTACCGTATACCGCATTGCCAAGCAGGCAGTCATGCGCGCCGGTCAGTATGCATATCGCGACCGTCGCAACAAGAAGCGCGTATTCCGTGCGCTGTGGATCACCCGTATCAACGCGGCAACGCGTGAATTGGGCATGACCTATAGCGTATTCATGAATGGACTAAAAAAAGCCTCGATTGAATTGGATCGCAAGGTTCTGGCTGATATGGCCGTGATGGACAAGCCGGCTTTTGCCGCGGTTGTCAATCAGGTGAAGGCCACCATCGCGGCTTAAGTGTTCGCAAGCATTACTTAACGGTAGCGCGGCAGTATCCCAGCGGGGCAAAGGTCTACACCTGTGCCCCGTTTTGTTTTGGGCTTATCTAATCTAATTTCTGCACGAGTAATTTTTAATGGAATAAAAGCGGAAAGCCTTGGCGCTACATCGATATTTTTACAACTTTGTGTTGGCCCGGCTACACAACAACAGCGGGAAGATTTTATTTCGACATTTCGTTTCGAGATAGGAAAGAACTTCATGAGTTTCCTAGAGCAACTCGTTATCCAAGCGCAAAACGACTTCTCCACAGCGGAAGATGCTGCAGCGCTGGAAAACGCAAAAGCCAGATACCTTGGCAAGACCGGTCGGATCACTGAGCAGATGAAGGGCTTGGGCAAGCTGGCACCGGACGAACGCAAGGCGCAAGGTGCCATCATTAACGCCGCCAAAGACCAAATCGAAGCCGCACTTAATGCCCGCCGTGACGCGCTTGCCATCGCGCAAATGCAGACGCGATTGAATGCGGAAGCGATTGATGTGACGCTACCGGGGCGCGGGCGCGGTATGGGCGGCATCCATCCGGTGATGCGTACTTGGCAACGGGTTGAAGAGATTTTCGGCTCAATCGGCTTCGATGTCGCTGACGGTCCTGAGATTGAGACCGACTGGACCAATTTCACCGCTTTGAATAGTCCGGAAAATCATCCAGCGCGATCGATGCAGGATACTTTCTATGTCGAGGGTAAAGATTCGCAAGGCAAGCAATTGCTGCTGCGTACGCATACTAGCCCAATGCAGGTACGCTATGCACGCATGCATAAGCCGCCCATCAAGGTAATTGCGCCGGGGCGCACCTACCGTGTCGATAGCGATGCCACCCATTCGCCGATGTTCCACCAGGTTGAAGGCTTATGGATTGCGGAAGATATCAGCTTTGCGGATTTGAAAGGCGTATATCTGAATTTCGTGAAAGCGTTTTTCGAAACCGACGATCTCCAAGTGCGTTTTCGCCCCTCTTACTTCCCATTTACAGAACCGTCGGCCGAGATCGATATTGCGTTCGGTAGCGGCCCGTTGAAAGGGCGCTGGCTGGAAGTCTCCGGCGCTGGCCAGGTGCACCCGACTGTGGTGAAAAATTACGGACTCGACCCGGAACAGTATATCGGCTTCGCATTTGGATCCGGCCTGGAGCGATTGACGATGCTACGCTATGGCATCAACGACTTGCGCCTGTTTTACGAGGGCGACCTGCGGTTCCTGAAACAATTCAATTAATAAGCGGCTGCGGAAGATAGTGACCTGATCGGGATACCCATTTTCCATAATCGCTCTGGCTGAAAGCTTTAACTATGCAATTCTCCGAACACTGGCTCCGTACCATGGTCGATCCGAAGATGACTTCGGACGAATTGGCGCATTTGCTGACGATGTCCGGCCTGGAGGTGGAAGAAGTCGAGGCGGTCGCGCCGCCGTTCACAAATGTCGTGGTAGCGAAAGTGCTGGAAGTGGCAAAGCACCCCAATGCAGATCGCCTGAACGTGTGCCAGGTCGATGTCGGTACTGGCACCCTGCTGAATATCGTCTGCGGTGCTCCCAATGTCCGTTCCGGCATGAAAGTCGTGTGCGCAATGGCGGGCGCGGCGTTACCTCCGGGTGATGACGGCAAGCCGTTTGAAATCAGGGTAGGTAAATTGCGTGGCATTGAATCGCAGGGTATGCTGTGCTCGGCACGTGAATTGAAATTGTCGGAGGATCATGCGGGGTTGATGGATCTGCCGGAAGATGCGCCGGTTGGACAAAATTTCCGCGACTACTATCAACTGAATGATCTTAAATTCACGATCAAGTTAACGCCGAACAAGGCGGATTGCCTGTCGGTGCTGGGCGTTGCACGCGAGGTATCAGCACTAACCGGTAGCCCACTGAAGGTACCGACTTACCACCCAATAGCTGTAACGATAGACGACAAGCTCCCAGTCAGGATATCCGCTCCGGATCTGTGCGGTCGCTTCTCGGGGCGCATCATCCGCGGCCTGAATGCCAGGGCGGCAACACCAGATTGGATGAAGCGCCGACTGGAGCGTAGTGGTCAGCGTTCGATTTCGGCGCTGGTTGATATCTCTAATTACGTGATGCTCGAATTGGGCCGTCCGACCCACGTATTCGATCTGCACAAGATCCACGGCAGCCTGGATGTGCGTTGGGGCAGGAAAGGCGAATCGCTGAAGCTATTGAATGGTAATACAGTCGATATAGATGAATGGGTCGGTGTGATTGCCGACGATGAGAATATTGAATCGCTGGCTGGCATCATGGGCGGCGACTCCACAGCTGTTTCTTTCGAAACGCAGGACGTTTACCTCGAAGCCGCATTCTGGTGGCCACAAGCGATCCAGGGGCGGGCGCGGCGTTATAATTTTTCGACTGATGCCGCGCATCGATTCGAACGCGGCGTTGATTATGCTACTACGGTCGAGCATGTTGAACGCATCACTGCACTAATTGTTGAGATCTGCGGCCAAAAAGACAAGACCGCTGTAGGTCCGGTCGATGATCATATCGTCAATCTGCCCAAGCGTGATGCAGTCTGCGTACGCACTGCGCGTGCACAGAAAGTGATCGGTGTTGCTTTGAATGATGCACAGATTGCCGATATTTTTTCTCGTCTGGGACTCGCATTTACACAAGTACCAGGCTTATTCCAAGTAACGCCGCCATCGTATCGCTTCGATATCGAGATAGAAGAAGATTTAATCGAAGAGATTGCACGCGTGTACGGCTTCGAAAATATTCCGGCCTTGCCTCCGGTGGCACAGAGTGCGATGCGTATTGCGCCGGAAAATATACGCTCCCTGTTCACTATACGTCGCCAATTGGCTGACCTGGACTACCAGGAAGTCATTAATTACAGCTTTGTTGAGGAGGCATGGGAAGCTGATTTTGCCGGTAACACAAATCCGATCAAATTGTTGAACCCGATTGCGAGTCAAATGAGTGTAATGCGCTCATCCCTGATCGCGAGCCTGGTCGCGAATACCCGCTACAATTTGAACCGCAAGATCGGCCGTGTGCGTCTGTTCGAGATAGGTACCATTTTTCTGCGTAATCCGGAAGTACAGGACGGTTCACTGTCGGTTGCTGGCTACGACCAGCCGAAAAAGATTGCAGTGTTGGCATATGGTCCGGTAGTAGAGGAACAGTGGGGGCAGCCAAGTCGCAATGTGGACTATTTCGATATCAAATCGGATCTTGAGGCGTTATTTGCACCGCGATTGCTGCGTTTCGTGAAGGCGGAACATCCGGCATTGCATCCTGGACGTTGTGCACATATCGTTCTGGATGAAAAAGTTATAGGTTTCATTGGCGAACTGCATCCACGCTGGCAACAAAAATACGACTTGCCGTTGGCACCGGTTATATTTGAGGTCGATGCGCTTGCTTTGCAAAGCCATGCTATTCCAGTTTATTCAGAAATTTCGAGATTTCCATCGGTAATTCGTGATCTGGCGCTGGTTGTTAAACAGTCTGTTTCAGTCCAAGATCTGGTAGATGCCTTTGCTGCTGAGCAGCAATCAAATCCGGCTTGTAAAATTTTGCAAGCTATTGTTTTATTTGATGAATATCGTGGTAGGGGTTTGGAAAACAACGAAAAAAGTCTTGCATTCCGCTTTACCTTGCAAGATACTCAAACTACTCTGCAAGATGAGACTGTGGATGCCGCAATTGCCGCTTTTGTTACTGCAGCAAATAAAAAATATGGCGCAAAGCTGCGCACGTAAAATCGGCAGGGAACAACTACTATGAATGATGTGAACTCTGCCGAATTTCAATCCGTCTTGGCCGCAGATCTTGATCGTGCAATGCTTGAGGCAAAGGCACGTTCCCAAGCTGAAAAAGATCTGCCGACATTGACCAAGGCAGAGTTGGCTGAATTACTGTTCGAGCAAGTTGGCTTAAACAAGCGCGAAGCGAAAGACATGGTCGAGACATTTTTCGATGAAATTCGCAATGCATTAGAGCGTGGAGAATCGGTCAAACTTTCCGGCTTTGGTAATTTTCAGCTACGCGACAAACCTCAGCGACCGGGTCGCAATCCGAAAACAGGCGAGGAAATTCCTATTACTGCGCGGCGTGTCGTAACTTTCCACGCGAGTCAAAAACTCAAGGGTATGGTTGATAATACCAGCCTGCATCCGCTTGCACAGGTTGCCTGAATCAAGAAGCCATGAATGATCGTTCCAGCAAGCCTGAACCAGCTGTTTTGCCGCCTATACCGGCAAAACGATATTTCACAATTGGTGAAGTTAGTGACTTATGCGGTGTTAAGCCGCATGTATTGCGTTACTGGGAGCAAGAATTTACGCAGTTGAAGCCGGTCAAGCGTCGCGGCAATCGACGTTATTATCAGCATCATGAAGTTTTATTAGTACGCCGTATTCGTGAATTGCTTTATCAGCAAGGTTTTACGATCAGTGGAGCGCGTAACAAATTGGATAGCCGAATGGTGGAAAACATCAGTATCGCGGAAACGGAAACCCTTCCAAAACCATCATTCTTGAATCCTGATATTAACGGTATCCGCAATGAACTATTGGAAATTATCCGACTTCTCAAAAGCTAATCAATAGTCAGGAAAGCCTGTACAACAATTGCAGGTTTGTATCAAAGTTGTGTCCATAATTTCTTTACTGTCAGTCAAGCTATTTATCCACTGTCGCATAACACCCTAGGTGTTGCGATGGCACACGCCAAAGCGCTATTGCGTGATCCCTTACGTCGGCTATTTTTCACATGAATTGCATGTGCAAATCTTTGTTGAATACGCCATGATGCTGGGTATTTGATATTTCCTTATCAGTATCATTGCCTTCCTGCGATGTTCATTATGCATGCGTTCTTGCTCACCCGATTTCTCTCATGTCTGCGCAAACAGGTTCGACGTTCCCCTTTCCGCGCACAAATTCATTAATTAAAAGTAGTACCCTACAGTACTGATGGAGGGAAAATTGCTTGGCAGTGCGCCATGTATGGGCATTTGTCAACAAATAAAAAATCGCGCAATAGTGTGATGTATAACAGGCACGATAATTGCGGTTATTTTAATGTGTAAGTCAGGAAAGTTAATGCATTGGTGAAACAAAATTAAAATAATAAAAAATGAATTTGCGTCGTGATTTTTTTTCTAACTAATACTTGACTCTGCAATGTTATATTGTCTTTAATTTAAGTGTTTATGTAATGAATAAATGCGGAGCAGCCAAGTAATGCCATACGGGAAAAATTAGTTGTAAAGAATCCGGTGATTTTCATAGTTGAGAATACATCCGGTTAATGGTGAAGTTTGATTGTTTCATACAGGAGGTCAGGAAATGAACTTTATTATTTGGATAGTAGTAGGTGGAATTATCGGTTGGCTGGCCAGTATTGTTATGAAAACCAATGCAGAACAAGGGCTATTTCTCAACATTATTGTAGGTATTGTTGGTGCATTGTTGAGCGGGTGGTTCATTGCACCATTGTTCGGTGCCGGCACCATTAATCAAAATGATTTTAGTATAGCTTCGTTGCTTGCATCATTCATAGGTGCAATTATATTATTGGCGATTGTCAATTTGTTTAGGCGTGGCAGTACGCGATAATAAATCAACTTTTAGTTTTAAAATACAGTGCAAATGCAGATTATGCATTTGCACTGTATTATTTGCACTGTTTGGATA
>DATEZO010000037.1:0-9270 GCA_035255485.1 Burkholderiaceae bacterium | reverse complement strand
TCCGGGACATTGACGCCCTATTCGGCAAGTTCCATTCGATGCTGAAAGAGGGAGGCTTTATCGCCCTGTCCGACCTCGATCTGGAGGACGGCAGCTTCCATACGGAAGATACAGGTGTGTATCACTTCGGCTTTGACAGAGGCGAGTTTGCCAAATCCGCCGCTGAAGCCGGGTTCCGGATGGTTCAAGTATCGTCCGCCAGCGTGGTGCATAAGCCCCAGGGTGATTTTCCCGTGTTTTTGCTCACCGCCATACGATAACTGCCTGTATAACGTCGCAATCCGCCGCGCCATCAACAGAAACGATGCCGGATGCGCGAATGCTGAATCCATCCGATAACCACCATACCGAATCGACAAATCATGAAAATCGCACAACGTCTCATGGCAGTCATCGCAATCCTGTTCGGCATCGCGACCCTGATCGCGGGCGGGCGCGTCCTGCTTGGCGCCGACCCGGGCTATACGGTGTATCGGCCGCTGCTGGTGTATAACGTGACCATGGGAGCGGCCTACATCGTAGCGGGCATCCTGGCCTGGGTCGATGTGGTGCACGGCAAGCGCGCGGCGGCAACGATCTTCATCCTCAACTGTCTGGTGCTGGCCGGCGTCAGCTTTCTGTACCTGCAGCAGGGCGGCGTCGCCGTCGAGAGCCTGCGTGCCATGACGCTGCGCACGGTGGTCTGGCTGGCGCTGTTCCTGGGATTGCGGCGACTGGCCGCAGCCAGCACCGCGGGGCACGGGCCGAACGGTTGAGCCGCCATTGCGGATCGCCATTGCCGCCCGCGCCACCACGCTTATCAAATCCCCCGGCAACTGGTACGCTTGACGCAATTCCATTCCGGTATTGCAAAACAGGCTAGCTCATTGCCATGACGAAAACAGCATTGAAAAACCTCGATCTGCAGCAGATTTTCACCTGGCTGATCGCCGATGGCGTGGTGGTCAGGGCCGATGCGAAAAAGCAGTTCACGCACGCGCAGGGCATCCAGAAGAATGCACCGGCCGCGATGCATCCGCTGACGGCGGTGGCGCAATGCAAGCTGCAGTCCGCGCAGCCGCCGCACCGGTTGCTGACGCTCGACTGGCTGACCGAATGGGTGGCCGGCAAGGTCGGGCTGCCGTTCTTTCGCATCGACCCGCTGAAGATCGATTTCACCCGGGTGGCAGACGTGATGTCGGCCACTTATGCGGCGCGCTTTCATATCCTGCCGGTCGAAATGACGCCAACCGAGCTGGTGATCGCCACCGCCGATCCCAATGCCACGGAGTGGGAAGCGGAAATTGCGAAAATCACGCGCCGCAATATCCGGCTGGTGATCGCCAATCCGCTCGATATTGCGCAGTACACGACGCAATTCTTCTCGCTGGCGAAATCGATCAAGGGGGCGCGCAAATCCGGCAACCAGGATCTCGCGCTGCGCAGCAACTTCGAGCAGCTGGTCGAACTCGGCAACCTGAACAAGCAGGTCGATGCCAACGACCAGCACATCATCAATATCGTCGATTGGCTGTGGCAGTACGCGTTCGAGCAGCGCGCCTCCGACATCCACCTGGAGCCGAAGCGCGACCTCGCCGCGATCCGCTTTCGCATTGACGGCATCCTGCACCAGGTGTATCAGGTGCCGGCCACCGTGATGATCGCGATGACCGCGCGCATCAAGCTGCTGGGCCGCATGGATGTGATCGAAAAGCGCCGGCCGCAGGATGGCCGCATCAAGACCAGGATGCCCGGCGGGCAGGAAATCGAGCTGCGCCTGTCGACCTTGCCGACCGCCTTCGGCGAAAAAGTGGTGATGCGGATCTTCGACCCCGAGGTCGTGGTCAAGACCCTGCCGGAACTCGGCTTCCCGCCAGACGATGCGGCGCGCTGGGATCATCTCACCAGCCGGCCGCACGGCATCGTCCTGGTGACCGGGCCGACCGGCTCCGGCAAGACCACCACGCTGTACACCACCATGAAGGCGCTGGCGACGTCCGAAGTCAACGTCTGCACCGTGGAAGACCCGATCGAAATGGTGGAAGCGTCATTCAACCAGATGCAGGTGCAGCACGGCATCGACCTGTCGTTCGCCGATGGCGTGCGCGCCCTGATGCGACAGGACCCGGACATCATCATGGTGGGCGAGATCCGCGACCTGGCTACCGCCGAAATGGCGATCCAGGCGGCACTGACCGGCCACCTGGTGCTGTCGACGCTGCACACCAACGATGCGCCGTCGGCGGTGATGCGCCTCTTGGAACTGGGCGTGCCCTACTACCTGCTGGAAGCCACGCTGATCGGCATCATGGCGCAACGGCTGGTACGCACGCTGTGCCCGCATTGCAAGACAGCCGGCGAGGTTTTGCCTGACGATATATGGAACAGCCTGGCCGAAGGCTGGCGCATTCCCAAGCCGGACACGACCTATCGCGCGGTTGGCTGCCCGGAATGCCGCCAGACCGGCTTTCGCGGCCGCACCGGCCTGTATGAGCTGTTGACGGTGACGCAGCCATTCTCCCGGCTGATCCAGCCGGACACGAATATCCAGCGATTGAGGCAGCAAAGCATTGCCGATGGCATGAAGCCGCTGCGCGTGGCCGGCGCGCTGAAAGTGGCGGAAGGCACGACCACGGTGGATGAAGTGCTGAAAGTGACTTCGGCGCTGACTTGAGTGGACAAAATACAGGGAGTATGGTATTTTTTATATATAAATTCGCAATGATTATGCGGCCGTTGTAAAATACACGCCCCCTGTATCTAAAATGCCGGTAGCCCCCAAGGCACCCTGGCGACGGGTCGATTGCCAGTCTGAGGAGTGACCACAGGCTTATCGTTCCCGCGTGCCTTTGGCGGGAATCCAGTGTCTTTGCGATGGTGAACACGCCGCTGGATTCCCGCTAACAACCTGCGGGAATGACAGAATTTTTATTGATGCGGCACGATGCAGCACCTGGGGAGTTACAAATACCGGAAACTGCAAAAAAGCCCGGCTGCGGTGGCAATATCTCCCGATTTTCATCGGAACTTGCAGTGCAGCGCAACAGGGCTGTGGACCGTCAAACGCCGATGCGCGACAGCTTTTTCTTCGGCGTGGATCGCGTCACAGTTTTGGAATCCGAATCCGACTGATCATCAAGGTGCCGGACAAACCGAAACAGAGCGTCAACGGATGCAGCGTGAAGCCGCCGATCGACACCGCTCCGAACCACAGGTTTTGCCCGATGGCGCCATGGTAGGCAGCCAGTGCGAGCAGAATCACCAGCAGGAAAGAGGTGGGAATCGGCGTGCCTTCGAAATAGGCCACTTTCCCCGCGGGGCCGGACATGGCCTCCGCCGTGATGTTGTATCGCGCAAGCCGCGATACGCCGCACGCAACGAAGTACACCAGCAGTACCCGATCGTACAAGCCGCGCATTCCGCAACCATAGCCAATGATTGCCGGCGCCACGCCAAACGAAATGACGTCGGCCAGCGAGTCCAGCTCTCTTCCCATGGCCGAGCTCTTCTGCCGCCACCGGGCAATGCGCCCGTCAAGGACGTCGAATACGAGCGCCGCAAACACCAGTGCAGCGGCAAAATAAATATGCGCAATGTCGCCGCTCGACAGAAAGGTCATGGTCGAGAACAGGGCGCCGGTGCCGCAGACCGCATTCCCCAGGGTGAACCAATCGGCAAGATGAAACTCCCGAATCATCGAAAACGGCTTTGTCTTTGTCGCTTTATTCATCTGTTGTCCATGATGTGGTGGTGCAGCTTGGTTGAAAACGGTTGCCTCGCACAGCATGCGCGACAAGAAGGCCGGCATTGCGATAAGCAGCGGCTATATTGCCGTTATCGCAATGCCGGGCGCCAAATCGGAATTCACAGGCAATGTTGCCAATACCCGCGACGAAAGAAAACATGCCCGAAGTGCGGATCCGCCGGAATCCTATGGCTGCGAGGGCAGGCGCGCCCCCTGGCCGAACAGGATCTTGCGTTCTTCGTCCGAGATCGCCCCGGCCTTCGGCGTGTAGCTGCCCTCGACGCCGGCATAGGCGCGCAGCGTTGCCGGCCGCGCGGCGATCGTCTCGAACCAGCGCTTCAGATGCGGGAAGTCGTCGAGATTCTGGCCATGCGCCCGGTGCGGCACGATCCACGGATAGCTGGCGATATCCGCGATCGAATAGGCGCCGGCGATGAATTCGCGCTCGGCCAGCCGCTTGTCCAGCACGCCATACAGGCGGCCGGTTTCCTTGGTGTAGCGCTCGATCGCATACGGTACCTTTTCCGGCGCATAGACATTGAAATGCCCGATCTGCCCGGCCATCGGCCCCAGGCCGCCGACCTGCCAGAACAGCCATTGCAGCACTTCGGCGCGGCCGCGCAGATCGACCGGCAGCAACTGGCCGGTCTTTTCCGCCAGGTACAGCAGGATCGCGCCGGACTCGAACAGGCTGATCGGCGCGCCGCCGCCGGCCGGTGCACGATCGACGATGGCCGGTATCTTGTTGTTGGGTGAAATCGCGAGGAATTCCGGCGCAAACTGCTCGCCCTTGCTCAGGGCGATCGGGATGATGCGGTGCGCGATGCCGGTTTCTTCCATGAACAGTTTCATCTTGAGGCCGTTCGGCGTCGGGCTGAAATAAAGATCGATCATGCGGTTTCCTTTATGGTTGGAGGGCAAGGGAATGCGGAAAAGCCTGCGCCAGCGTATCCGCCACGTGCGGGTAGCGCAGGTGCACGCCGAGTTCGGCCTTCATGCGCGCGTTAGACAGCCGGCGCGACTCGGACAGGAATGAGAGCTGCAGCGGCGACAGTGCCTGCTCCAGCGCGGAACGCGGCAGGCGCGGCGGACGCGGCAAGCCGGCGGCATCGGCCACCGCATCGAAATAGTCGCCCATCTTCATGCGCGTGTCATCCGTGGCGTGATAGACGCGGCAGGCTTGCGCGCGAAACAGAGCCGTGGCGATGATGCGCGCCAGGTCGTCGGCATGGATATGGTTGGTGAACACGTCGTCTTCCGGCCGCAGCGCCGGCACGCCCTTTTGCAGGCGTTCAAGCGGCAGGCGGTCGGCGGCGTAGATGCCCGGCACGCGCAGGATCGCCAGCCGCGCGCCGGAGCGGCGCGCCCAGGCGCGCAAGGTGCGCTCCGCATCAACCCGGCGCCAGGCGCGTGCATTGCGCGGCGCGAGCGGCCGGGTTTCGTCGATCAGCGCCCCGCCGCAATCGCCATACACGCCGCTGGTGCTGACGTAAACCAATTTTGCGCCCTCGGGTAAAATGGCAGTCAGGTTGCGCGTGCGGCGGTCGTGTTTGCCGTGCGGCTGGGGCGGCGCCAGATGCACGATCAGCGATGCCAGTCCGGCCAGGCGCGTGATGTCCTGCGGCCGGTCCAGATCGGCGATGATCGGCACCGCGCCGGCAGCACGCAATTCGGCGCTGCGCGCCTTCTGGCTGGTGACGGCAAATACGCGGAAGCGGTCGCGCACCAGCGGCAGCAGGCGCATGCCGACATCGCCGCAACCGAGAATCAGCAGGCGCGGCTTGCCGATTTTCCGGATATTTTCCTGACTGTTTTTATTTTTCATGACCGGAATTGTATGACTTTCCAAGTAACCGTTCAGCCCAGCGGCCACCAGTTTTCCTGCGAGGACGATGAAACCGTGCTGGCGGCGGCAATCCGCGCCGGCGTCGGCCTGCCCTACGGCTGCAAGAACGGCGCATGCGGCAGTTGCAAGGGCAAGGTGCTATCCGGCACGCTGACCCAGGGCCCGCATCAGCAAAAGGCACTGTCGACCGCCGAAGAGGAAAGTGGCGCGGCCCTGTTCTGCTGCGCAACACCGCATTCCGATCTGGTGATCGAAGCGCGCGAGGTGCTCGGCGTCGGCGATATCCCGATCCGGAAAATGCCGGTCCGCGTGGCATCGATCGAGAAAGTCACTGGCGACGTGGTAATCGTGTCGCTGCAATTGCCAGCCAATGAACGCCTGCAATACCGCGCCGGCCAATATCTCGAATTCATCCTGAAGGACGGCAAGCGCCGCAGCTACAGCATGGCGAATGCGCCGCATCTGGATGAGCGCATCACGTTGCATATCCGGCACATGCCGGGCGGCGCGTTCACCGATCACGTGTTCGGCACGATGAAAGAGCGCGACATCCTGCGCGTTGAAGGTCCGCTCGGCACCTTCTTCCTGCGCGAGGATTCTGCCAAGCCGATGATCCTGCTGGCGTCCGGCACCGGATTCGCACCGATCAAGGCGATCATCGAACAGGCCATCGACAGCAAGTCCGGGCGTCCGATGACCCTGTACTGGGGCGGTCGCCGCCCGCATGACCTCTACATGAATCAGTTATGCGAGGAATGGGCGCGCACGCTGCCGAACTTCACCTATGTGCCGGTGATTTCCGATGCGCTGCCGGAAGACGGCTGGGGCGGCCGCCGCGGCTTCGTGCATCGTGCCGTGATGGAAGATTTCCCCGATCTTTCCAGCCATCAGGTCTATGCCTGCGGCGTGCCGGTGATGGTTGATTCGGCCAAGCGGGATTTCATCGCAATCTGCAAGCTGCCGGAAGAAGAATTTTATGCAGATGCGTTTACGAGTGAAGCGGACCTGGCGAAAGGCTGATACTTTCCCTGCATTAGCCAATGCTCGCCGGCACGGAAAAATATTTTGACGCACTGCGCAAAACATCATAAGATCAACGCCATGAATATCACATTGCAAACCTTGCGACGCCGTCCCCTGCAGTCACAGCCGGGGAAGCCGGGCGCGTAGGGATTTGCCGGATACGCAGCCACAGGTCAGCCCTGTGGCTTTTTTTTTATCACCCTCTTATTAACTGTCCTTGCCCCGGAGCATTGAAATGGAATTCAGCCAGTACGACGTCAACGCCCTTCTGCGGATCACCAACCGGCCACCACTCGTATTTACCGAGGGCCGCGGCATGTGGCTGACCGATCATACGGGCAAGCGCTATCTCGATTACCTGCAAGGCTGGGCGGTCAACTGCCTCGGCCATTCGCCGCAGTGCATTCAGGATGCCTTGCTCGCGCAAGCGAAAAAGGTGATCAATCCGTCACCCGCGTTTTACAACGCACCGTCGATCGAACTGGCGTCGCTGCTGACGCAACATTCCTGCTTCGATCGCGTATTTTTTACCAATAGCGGCGCGGAAGCGAATGAAGGCGCGATCAAGCTGGCGCGCAAATGGGGCAAGCTGCACCGGAATGCGGCCGGCGAAGCGCGTTACGAGATCATCACGTTCAACCACAGCTTCCACGGCCGCACGCTGGCCACCATGTCGGCCAGCGGCAAGCCCGGCTGGGATGTGCTGTTCGCACCGCAGGTGCCGGGCTTCCCAAAGGCCGAACTGAACGACATCGACAGCGTGAAGAAGCTGATTACCAGCCAGACCGTTGCCGTGATGCTGGAGCCGGTGCAAGGCGAAGGCGGCGTGCTGCCGGCAACCCATGAGTTCATGCAGGCATTGCGGGCACTTACGACAGAGCGCGGCCTGCTGCTTATTGTCGATGAAGTGCAATCCGGCATGGGCCGCACCGGGGAACTGTTTGCCTATCAACTATCGGGCATCGAGCCGGACATCATGACGCTCGGCAAAGGTATCGGCGGCGGCGTGCCGCTGGCGGCGTTACTGTGCCGCGAAGCAGTCGCATGCTTCGAGCCGGGCGACCAGGGCGGCACTTACAATGGCAACCCGCTGATGACGGCGGTCGGCGTAACGGTGCTCAAGGAATTGCTGCAGCCCGGCTTTCTGCCGTCGGTGCGAGACAAAGGCGCCTATTTGAGCAGGCAATTGATCAGCCTGTCGGAACGGCACGGTTTGCAGGGCGAACGCGGCGCAGGCCTGTTGCGCGCACTCCGGCTGGGCAAGGATGTGGGCGCACAGATCGTCGAAGAAGCCCGCAACATGAGCCCGGTCGGCCTGCTGCTCAATTCGCCGCGTCCCGACTTGCTGCGCTTCATGCCGGCCTTGAATGTGACAGTCGAAGAGATCGACCAGATGATTGCCATGCTGTCGCAGACGTTGACCAGGCTCAAGCTGTGACGCCGGCTCGATCGGTGGCGCGCTGAAAACGCGGGCGATGGATTATCCGACTTCTTCGCTCAGCCTGTCTTTCGATTGAACAAGGCGGTCATTCTTTCCCATGAGTCATTTCCATCCGGACCTGTCAATCCAGGCTGACAATCCAGACGGCATGTTTATCATCGGCACTCGCGACAGCACAAGCCAAAGAACGCGCCAGCGGCGCAGCATCGCTCTTGGCGCTGGCCTGTCGCTACTGATTCATGCATTGCTGCTGGGCTTGACAATGGATTCCCGGCTCGACATGGCGATATCGCCAGGCGGACATATCCAGCAGCCGATCACGGTGCGTCTGGCACAACAGGCAGCACCCGTCACGACAATGCCATCCCCACCGGCGCCGCCAAAATCGCACGTAACGCGACCGCGCCGCAAAATAATCACGCTGCCCAAACGAAACACATCGAAACAGCCAATACCGCAGCCGATACCGCCACCGGAACCGCCACGCGCACCAGCCCAGGAAGCCGAACCGCCAATGGACATGAGCGCAATGATCGCTGCCGCACGTGAACGCCGCCGTCAGGAGGCGTCCGCCGCCATGGAAAACGCCGAAGCGGCCGCCGCGAGCCGCGGTCCGTCCGCGAATGATATCGCCATGGCCAATATCCAGCGCAGCCTGCAGGGAAACCGCGACGGCACCGGTGGGGTGTTTCAGATATTGCATAAAGGCGTGCGCACCGGGACATTCGTATTTCGCGGCTGGACGCCCGGCGCACGCAACATGACACAGCAAACCATCGAGGTCGATGCCGGGCCGAACGGCGATATCGAGCACGCGATCGTGCGCCGCATGATCGAATTGATCCGCACCCACTATACCGGCGACTTCAGCTGGGAATCGCACCGGCTCGGCCGCGTCCTCGTAAAATCCGCGCGCATGGAGGATAGCGCAGAACTTGAAGCGTTTTTGATGAAGGAATTTTTTGACGGATGATGCGGCGCGCAATGATTGACCGGGCCGTAAAACCGCGTGGATTGCAGTGACGCAGGAACAGCAGGATGGCAACCAGTGCAAAAAACAAAAAGGGCAATGCCCTTCGACATTGCCCTTTTCACTGCGTGCCGGAAGAAAGATTATTTTTTCCGTGCCGGCAGCACTTCGGTGCAAGCACCCTCAAACACTTCCGCCGCCATGCCGATTGACTCGCTCAGTGTCGGATGCGGATGAATTGTCTTGCCGATATCGACCGCATCGGC
>DATEZO010000036.1:0-6154 GCA_035255485.1 Burkholderiaceae bacterium | reverse complement strand
CAGGACGAGCGGCAGGATGATGGTTTCATCGACCGTGGTCGCGTCCTGCGGCAACCAGATGGCATCGCGCCGCGCTTCGCTGTAAGCGAAGGCGGATTCATACAGACGCGCCGCACTGGCAAGATCGCGCGCCTCGTGTGCTACCAGCTCCAGGCCTTGCGCCTTTGCTGCTTCACGGGCGAACTTGATCAGCCATTCATTGTTCTGCGGGTTGTAGATGACGATCACCCGCTTGACACCGGGCAGCAGGCTTTTCAGGCGAGAGAACAGCAGCGCCGGATCCGGCGTCAGGCTCACACCGGTCAGATTGCGCGTTTCGTTCTCCGGCACCGCCAGCACGCCGCCGACCACGACCGGAATATCGCGGTCGAGTCCCGATACCGCCTTCAGTCCCTGTCGGCCCAGAGCAATCACCACTTTCGCCCCGTTGCGTTTCAGCTGCGCCCCGAGTTCGGCAGATTCCACGTTCGGCCCGATCGGATAATGACGCACCGCGGACTTCGCGCCGTCTTCGATGCCCTCGATGATCCTGGCGAAGATGCTGCGATACGGTTCGCCGATATCAGGATAAACAATAGCCAGCGCCCCCGCCGTCGCAGCAAAGTCGCCGCGTCGCGTCTGGTCTCCCAACTCGGCCAGGGTAATCGGGTTGAAGTCTTGATGCCTGGCTTTAAGCCCGCTTTCAATCGCGAACTGAACTGACGGCGGATTCGCTTGATTGGCCGGAGCAAGCGGCTCCGGCTTCGCAGACAGCATTCCCTGGCCGGCATGGGCGGCAGCCAGCGCGAGCAGCAGCAAGAAGCCGAACCCGAAACGCAACGCGCCAATCTGCAAGCAGCTCATCATTGAGCATTCCCAGCGAACATATGCCTTTTTGAAACAAACAGTTACCGACTGTATCGAAGGATAGCGCAGATGGATGCTTTGGAGAAAGATTCCTGAGTGGCGCACGAAGCGCCCCACGCTAAATTACAACGCGCCGGAAATGAGGTCGGTAACGACTTGCACTTTCCCGAGTCGCATTCAGATCAACGCTACAGGCTATGCTGAACCTGGAAATAAACGGCCCGACCAGGCAACGGCAAATCGAATGGAATATTCCCCGGCGCGAAGCTCGGCTCCCTCGCGTCGCGATTAAACAGGTTAAGCACCGTCGCGCGGAAATCCCAATTGCCGGCAAGTTTTTCTCGCTGCAATGTCATGTCGACCGTGGTGTAGTCGGCAATCTGCGGACGGTTGTCACCTGGCTGACGCCGACGATCGGCAACGTGATTGATTGTGGTACCCCATTGCCATGACGGAGCCAAGCGCCAGTCTGCTCGCAAGAAAAGACGCTTGCGCGGAGCCAATCCCGCATCCTGCCCAGTCGCCTCATCTGTGGAATGCTGGAGTGAGTAACTACCTGTCAAGCGCAGGTTCCGCGTCGCATCCCAGGTTGTCTCCAATTCGAGGCCGCGTCCTGTTTGGTCACCGGTATTCTGCGCTGTTGAGCCCGTAGTCGGATCAGCATTCGCTGTAAAGCGAATGATGTCCCTCATTTTGTATTGAAACAGGCTAAGGCTGGTCTCCAGACTCGATGCCGGCCGCCAGGAAAACGCAAGTTCGTTGGTTGCTATGGTCTCAGGCTTGAGGCTGGCATTACCGATTGTTACCGGATTGTTGATGCTATAAAGCTCGGTGAAATTCGGTGCCCTGAACGCGCGCCCATGCATCGCCTTCACAGTCAAATTGTACGCAGCGTCCCATACCAAAGCGAGACGTGGATTGGTTGTACTTCCAAAATCCGAATAACGGTCGTGGCGAACGCCTGCTGTAAGCGACCAGTCTTTTGCGAGGTTCCACTCGTCTTGAGCGACGACATAAGCTAAATGTCGCTTATGCGGTTGCATGTAGATGAACGAGGGATTGCCAGTGGCATCGACGATGCTCGGCAACGGGAGAAACACCGGACCAGCACCTGGAACTGTTACCAAGTTGAAGTTCTTGAATTCACTCGTGTCGTATAAATCCTCCTCGCGGGCGCCAACTCCGATTCTGACTCGATGATCGTTGATGCCAGTATAGAAGGCCGACCAACTGACATGTGTGTGCCGCTCGGAATGTCCGGGGTTACCAAACACTCCATTCGGGAATGCCCCGCCAAATGCTCCTGGCGGAAATAACATATACGCAGGATTTCCTGGCCGTTCCTTGATGTCGTAATAGCCTAAGACTGCTGATACGTCCCAGTTCGGTGCCCAGTTTGCGTTCTCATAGGTGAAATCCAGATATAAACGTGAAGCTGGCGCTCGGCCATTTGGGTCTAGACTTTCTGCCAAGCCGGCGCCAGCACCAACTTCGCGCCCTTGGAAGGTGGCGCGAAAACGCCATTTCTCAAAAGAGAGGTCGGCGCGAGCATCGATCGCATTACGAAATGAATTGACCCGTCCTGGGGCAAGCGACGCGTTAGTACCAAAGACAGGGTCAAGCAATGATTGAAGATCGCGCTGAATGACTCTGTCCTGACCATCAGTGTGACCTACACGCAGGTAGAAGGCGGCCTCCATTGGTCCCAAATTGCCACCATGCTGAATCCATGCATCACGTGTATCGAAACTGCCTGCTCGAAAACCATACTCGGTGCCATTTACATCGGCTGAGGTCTTCGTAATAACGTTTATCACGCCCGAATAGGCATCCGCCCCGTAAAGAGCGGAGCCTGGGCCACGAATAATTTCGATACGCGCCACATTCTCGAGCGGCATACCACCCCAAACTTGACTGCGATTACCAGTAAAGACGTTTGTAATCGGGATGCCGTTAACTAGCATCAAGACCTGAGGGTTATAACCGGTAAATATGCCGCGAAAGCTATAGATTGGATTAAAGGCCTGAGAATAAACCGACACATGTAAACCAGGGACGCTTTCGAGCGCCTGATCCAGGTCAGTAGCTCCCATGGCCTGAATATCCCGACTGGTAATGACCGTCGCCACCGCGGGTGCGCGCGTGATAGATTGCTTGCTGCCAGTTGCGATACTGATTGTCGCTTTATCGCCATATGCAAGAGCGAGATCCTCCTCATCCGAGGTCTGGGCAGAAGCAACGTCGACCAACGAGAGAGCGAGCGCGGCACAAAGCGCTCGACGTCGAAACGGTTGCATAAATAGTTCCCCTTTAATATCGCGCCAACCAGCCTAACTGAAATCAGGTCTAAGTCTGCTCCTCATCAGTCCTGCCCTTCCTCCGCCAAGGGCGTCGCGGTCTTCCTTCGTACAGGATATCACTACATGAAATCGGGTATAAAGTACCTTCAGGGTGCTCTGATGCTTCGATAAGACATGGCTGCATCCCGGCCAGGAATGCCGGGAACGAAAAGAGGTAATAGTCGCGTGGCGAGAACCCTAAATCAGCGACCAGTGCCGCCGCTAGTCCGCCGTAATTCATCTTCATTCGCAGGCGGCCTTCAAATAGGAACTGTTCGATCTCGAACGCCAATTTAAGATATGGCCCCTCACCAAGGCCAAGCTCCTTATTCAATGCAAGCAGATGCTGATTGCGCTCATCACCGTTAATCAGCGGCCTGCCATATCCGGCAATACTTCGATGTGTATCCAGTTCTTCACGAATACACATCTCGAGATTAGCCCCTTCAGCCAAGCACTTTCGCGTACGCAATAGGAAATCAATGGCACGCATATCAATGCCGCGCCCATAAATCGACGCTTCCGAGACGGCCAACGCGGCTGCCACACCAAGGTTCCCTGTACTTCGCACACTACCTGCAAGCGCCGCAACTCTGTTATTCCAAAGTCGCACATCCGGATAGCTGGTATAGGTCCAGAGCGAATGGAGTAATCGCAACTGCGCTCTGGAGAAGCGGCGCCCGGTAATGCCAAACATGTAGAGCTCCACCCAGTCCATGTCCTTGAGCTCTGTATGCAGGTCATGGCCTCGAAAGATCACATGACTCCCCGGGAAAAAAGCCCCCATGCGGCTTTTTAGCACGCCGACATTCTCACGCAACAGATCCGGCCCTTTCGCCCCTGTCTTCATGGCTGTCCCCAATCGGATTCATCAACCAACTCCACTGTCCCAAATGGGAATTTCTTGTAGCCGAGCGGACGCTGTTCCAGTGCGTGAGCGGCAGCACCGGGCAGCCGCAACAACAGGTGAATCATTTCCGCCTGTTCAGGTGAGAACCCAAGGTCGGCGAATGCAGCTGCGGCAACCCCCGATAGAGCCAGAGGAATTCCGGCAAGCTTTTCCATTGCTTCCCTGTTCTCATTCAGCCAGGGCAGAAACGGTCCGGCCTGATATCGAACCAGGCAGGAAAGAGTTTGCGTCACTGTTGTAGCAGTACTGACGCCGTGCGGATCGAAGCCAGGGGTGTGATCAGCTTTTGGCCAAATACTTCCTGCAGACGTCGGGAAGTTGTCGAAGCGATTCTTCCATGCGTCAAGATCGGTGCCACAAGATGCCCAGCCTTCCATCGCAAGGAATATCTCCCGCCCCCCTGACAACTGCCCCGCGCCGACAGCAAGCGCGGCCATTAACGAAGACGCAGCTGTCGAGCCACAGACTCCGCCGCACATTGCCGCATGTATGGAAGCATCGCGCGGCCCTGGGTTGGCAAGGGCAACAGCCAAAGCCTCCAATAAATCCGCTTGCGCTGCCGTTGGCGGTTCCTCAAAAAACAGCAAGTAGAGCATCTCTACCCAGCGTGCTTGCCCCACCATTTCACCGTAAACATCAAAACCTCGGCAATAGGCTGCCTTGGTAGCAAATGGATTGTCCGGCTCGGATTCTTCTCGCCAAATTCGACTGCGAATGGCGTTCGGGTTTTCTTTTTCGCTCATTGTCTTTAGTCGCCCGCTATAACAAACTCATGCCGCCATCAACCACGATTTCTTCGCCGACCACATATGCGGAGTCATCGGAAGCGAGAAACAACGCAACCTTTGCAATTTCGTCGGGTGTTCCAAATCGCTTGATGGGGGATTTGCGCTCAATCTCCCCTTTGACGGCCTTGACCACTTCCGCAGGAAGTCCGAAGCGATCAAAAATCGGAGTGGCAATCGGCCCCGGGCTAATAGCGTTCACTCTTATGCCGCGCTCAATCAATTCCAGCGCTAGCGACTTCACGATAGAGCGCAGCGCGGCTTTGCTCGCGCCATATGTGCTGAAGTTGGGAGATCCCAATTGATTCGTAATCGAGGTCGTGACGATGATCGACGCATTGGAACTGAACAGCGGCAATGCTTTTTGAATCGTGAAGAACACCCCCTTGAAATTGGTATTCATGATTTCGTCAAAAAGCGACTCGGAGACATGTTCAATGGGAGCCGCCTTCGCCGCGCCGGCATTCAGGAGTAACACATCGATTGTTCCGAAACGCGCACGTACTTGTTCCACCAGCGACTCGATTGCGGAGATATCGCTTGCGTCACTGCAAATCGCGAGCGTTTCAATTCCCAGTTCCTGTTGTGCACGTGCCAAGCCCTCAGGATCTCTGCCCGTAATAATCAGAGACGCGCCCTCGTCCTTGAATAATTTCGCCGTCGCCAACCCAATGCCGCTGGTTCCGCCAGTGATCAATACGTTTTTTTCTTTTAACCGGTTCATCGTTTCTTCCTAAAGTAAATCTCTTAGAACGCGCATCCTCACAGTCATCGGCGGCACCTCCTCCGGATCCACCAACACATCCAGCAAGGTCGGCCCCGCGCGCGTGCACATCGCTTCCACATCGAGTTTCATCAAATCTTCCGGCGAGCGAATCGTGAAGCCTTCCGCCCCCAGCGCCCTCGCCAGCGCCGCAAAATCGGTCGGCGGCAGATCGCATCCGATCTGCTCCGCCTTGGCCAGCCGCTGGCCGTGCTTGACCATGCCCAGCGCTCCGTCGTTGAGCACGACAAAAACCACGGCGAGCTTTTCCGCGACGGCGACCGAGACTTCCTGCCCGTTCATCAGCATGCTGCCGTCCCCGGTGATGCATACGACAGGCGCGTCGGGATTGGCGGCGGCGGTACCGACCGCGCCGCCGATCGCCCATCCCATCGGGGCGTAATTCATCGTCACCCGCAGCCATCCGCCGGAGGTCTTGCGACGTCCGAGCGTTCGCTTGCGTTCGCTGCCCAGCCGGCGTTCACCGACACGGCGGTCTCTTGGGTGCAGA
>DATEZO010000035.1:0-4149 GCA_035255485.1 Burkholderiaceae bacterium | reverse complement strand
CTTCTTCATGCGCAGCCATGAGAATACGCCCTACGCATGGGTCGACGCCTTCAACAGCAAGGACCGTCGTGACGTGATCCAGATCATCGACAAGCAGAAGCTGGAAGTCGTCGCAGTGCTGCGCCCCAGCCCCGGCAAGGTGGCGGCGCATACGGAGTTCACGCGCGACGGAAAGTACGCGCTGGTCAGCATCTGGGAAGACGATGGCGAGCTGGTGATCTACGACGCGCAGACGCTGAAGGAAGTGAAGCGCCTGCCGATGAGAAAGCCCTCGGGGAAGTACAACGTCTATAACAAGATTACGCGCTCGGCCGGCACAAGCCACTGAGTGCGTCGGAAGCCGGCCGCAAGGCGCCATGTTGCTGCGGCCGGCTGCACATCATGCATTCGTCGTGCGTGATGAGCGCCTCACTTCTTGCCACGCCCCGGTGACTTCGCGGCACTGATCCGGAGGTTCTCGGCGACCGCCGCCTGGATCAGGGCCTTGAATGCCTCGGCGTCGAGCACTTCCCCCTCTCGGATATCGATGGCGCGGCGCATGTTTCCATCGAGGCTGGCGTTAAAGAGGCCCTGCGGATCCGGCAGGAATGCACCTCGTGCGAAGGTCAGCTTGACTGCCTGCTTGTAACTCTCTCCGGTGCACACGATCCCGGCGTGCGACCACACCGGCACGCCCGCCGGATTGCTGGGCTTTGCCCATTTGCACTCCTCCACGATGTCCGGGTCCGCCTCGTGGATGAGGCGGCGAACCTCGGTCAGAATCTCGGCGCGCCAGCCGCCGACTGAGCGGATCCGCTCGTCGATGAGATGAGAGGCTGTGGTCGCGGACGCGCTTTCCGCATCCACAACGGACGTAGGTATCGCGCCTGACTGAACAGCACCACTCTTTGGCTTTAGTGTCATGGTTCATGCTCCAACTTGGTTTGATGCTCAACGCTTTTTTAACGTCAATCTGACTGGCTTCAAGCACGGCGTCAAAATTGACACGCGTCATACGTCAACGATAACAAGGGTTCCGGTGCTCCCCTGTACCACGGCGTGAGGTATCCCTGCTGGAACAATGAAGACTTCACCCGTGCGAACCGGAATCACCTCGCCATCAATCTCCAGGCTCATTTGTCCCTCAAGCACGAGAAGAGCTTCGTCAAACTCGTGGACCTCCGCGGGATAAGATTGCTCGTCCATTCGCAAAACCTTAAGGTTTGCACCACCCGCCGTTCCCACAAATGATGAGCACCATGTGGTCGGCAGCTGACTCGCAAGCAGAGGTAGATTGATCCTGTTCATCTTTGACTAGTGCTCTCATGGTAGTTGGTACTGGCAACGAGCTTATGCAAGAAACTCCTACATTACCGTCCAGCGCATTTTTGGCGCCGTTGAAATCAACTGGTTGGATCGTGTTTTTTCGATGAAAGGGGTTTTCGCATAGCATCCGCTTCGCAAATCATCGCGGCTGCACGGGTTTATCGCGCAGTACCCGATGCATTGCAGAATTGGGCCACACCTGCTGCAATAATGGGAACTTCGTCTTGATGCTGGGGCTACTTTCCGGTCGCTGGATCTTTAGTTCCGTCCTTGCCGGTATATGGGTTTGCATTGCCTTTGGCTGACCAGTTGTCGCTCTTTGATGCATTCGGGTTTGTTGCATGCGCTGGCGCGACGTATGTTCCGTCTTTCCTTGCGTAACCCTTGATGCTGTGACTCCCACTTCCTGACCTATGACTACTGCTTGAATGACTTCCGCCGGAATGGCCGCCGCCACCCCTAGCAAAGGCTGGCGCAGATGCGAAGGCAATAACGACAAGAGTGATGGCTAATGTTTTCATTATTTTCTCCTCTTAGTGGAAACGTCCGAATGTGGTGATTACCGTTGAAACGACATGTGCGAGGCGATCGAGTCGACTTCCGTTTCCACGTCACACCGACTGGAATGCGTTATTGCGCGAGCTCCTTAATGTAGAAGACCGCGGCCAAAATAAGTAGTCCCCCGATAAGTAAAAAGATCGGCGCACGCTGCTCGTAAAATTTGATAAACGAGCGTCTCGGGTCGTCAGGATCGTATGAAATCCTTATCTGCTTCCCTACCGGGTAATTGCTGATCACCTTCTTCGCAAATTTCTCAGTAAACCATATATCGCTGGTATGCAGTTGTGTGTGGAAAAATGCATTTGATCGATATTCAACTCCATTGACCGCGTACGAATATGCGAGATCGCATTGTTTCTCGACTACTGGTAATCCGCGAAAAGTGCGGGTACGCTCTCCTACAATTTTCGCCGACACGATCGTCGCGGCTACCTTGGGCCATTTTCTCTTGCGCGTAATGTTAATGGCCGAATATACGCCGGCCATTAACATCGGCAACGCAATCAAGGCGACAATCAATTCGTTCTTACCTGCCATAGAATCAGTTTTCCAACACGGTAGGGCCAGGGCCGTCAATTTGATCACATCTCAAGCCCTGGCAAGTTTGCCAGCCCTGCGAACGCGTAGTCTTGCCGGACCAAGCCGTAATGGATGATGATGTTCAGTCTTGCCGGTGCACGTCCTCTCAATCGGCGGGGTAGCAATAGGTATCATTTGATGCGTGACATCGGCGTAATGAGATACCGGCAAAACACGTCATTGCAGTTGGTCATCAGACTGGCAAAGAGATAAATCGGAGGAGAATCAGCAGGAGTATCAGACAGAGTGCACGCGAGCATGTAGCCTGGATTTGGGTAGTTCAGGTCTCAGCACCTGGAAATACTCGGGTTAGTAGAAAGTACGGGACGCAAACGACTCATGGATTCAATTGCATCCGGAAAACGAGGTGATTGTGTCTGGTGATCGATCGCATACTTTAGAGCATTGCTTGCGTAAGTCAGGTTATCAACAGGGCGCACATTTTTTAGTATCTGTACTTCCTTGAACGGGCTCTTTTCTGCCTTTGATATTGACGTAAACGTGCACTCAGTTTCTTCCTTGCACTCCAGAATGATCTCAAGGCTGTTGCCTGGCTTTCCTATTTCCAGCATATAGGCACCAACAATATTGTCGGCCACCGAGGCTGAGCATGCTGATGCAGAAACCAACAAGAAAGCAAAGAATGAAGATGTGCGTTTCATGTATTTCTTATGGGTAGACGTGCCTGTTGACTGCGCTCGTGCGTCATTGTGGAACACCGAATTGTACGGACCATAGTGCTCATGTTTGGAAGTCACTTCGTTCCGAGCGTCAGCAGCATAATCGCGCAGAATTTTCGCGAAACGACCAAGGTTTCCCTTTGAGCCAGCGATCCGCCATTCCTTAGCACGGTCGCCCCGGTCATAGAAAAAACCGAGCTCGCGCCATTCGCGCCTTGTCGCTTCATTAATCTTTGCACTTGGCACCACGACTCCTTTGATGTTCGACTGAATATTTAACAGGAAACATAAAAAAACCGGGAACGACGCACTCCATTGGCGTCAGATCATTTGCCGAGCAGTTTAGGTCAGGATTGCATTAGCAGCAACAAACGGGAGGCGTGAGGGAGGTGAATGGCCGTCAATGGCGTATTGACCGAACGGTAGTCCATGGCAGTGGACGAGCTAGTACATAGATCGCTTGTCGCCGACAAGCAGGCAACGCCAAATGCATCCGTATCCCACAAAGACGGCAACAGAAAGGGCCAACCGGATCGGCTAGCCCGCCCTCTTTTCTCGCCCTGTGTCAGGCCTATGCAGCCCGGTCGCTTCTACCCTGCGACCTGTGCCGCCTCACTTCTTCTCCTCCGCCGTCCGCGTCGAGCGGCATACCCGATTTCTCCCCTGCCGCTTCGCATCATAGAGCGCCGCATCGGCTGCGGAAACCAGTTCGTCGGCATTGGCGCCGTTGCCTGGAAAATCGGCGACGCCGAAGGAGATGGTGGTGGGTGGCAGCGGGGCGTCCTGGTGGAACAGGCGCAAGGCTTCGACCGCGCGGCGAACGCGCTCGGCGAACTCGGCGGCGTCTTCGGCCCGCGTTTCCGGCATGACGATCACAAACTCTTCTCCGCCGAAACGGCAGACGACGTCGCTCGCGCGCGCCTCTGCCTGCAGCTCGATGGCGAGTTCCTTCAGGACGGTGTCGCCGGCCTGGTGGCCATAGAGGTCGTTGAAGCGCTTGAAGTGGTCGATGTCGCAGACGATG
>DATEZO010000034.1:0-32916 GCA_035255485.1 Burkholderiaceae bacterium | reverse complement strand
TTGCCGCGCATTGTCCGCATTCTGCTTCACCGTGGAGGTCAGTTCTTCCATCGACGAGGCCGTCTCTTCCAGCGAGCCGGCCTGCGATTCCGTGCGCGATGACAGGTCCGCATTCCCGGTAGCGATCTCCCGCGATGCCAGCGTGATCGAATCCGTGCCTTGCTTGATGCGATTGATAGTCGCCACCAGATTGGTTTGCATCTTTTTCAGAGAGGCCAAAAGCATTCCAGCCTCGTCTCGTGTTTTTGCCTGGATTTCAGCGGTAAGATTGCCGTTTGCAATGGCATCTGCAATGCGAGCAGCATCTTGCAACGGACCGGTAATACTGCGTCTGGTAAACCAGGAGATGAATACTCCTAACGCGATGGTAAGCATACCCACCGCGAACAAGCCTATTTGTGTATTCTCGTAATCTCTCTTCGAAGCCTCGTAGGTTTCCTTCATTTCCTCCTTCTGCTGTTCAGCCAATGCGTCAAGGCTTTCAATCCATTTCTCGTGCAGCGGCAAAAAATCCGACTTCAACAATAATGAGCTATCGAAGTAATTGCCGCCAGCGACCAGCGCCTTAATCTTTGCAATTATTGGTAATACCGCCTGTTTTTTGTCGGCGACGGCATCGAAGGTTGCCTTTGTTTGCGTACTGGTCGCCAATTTTTTCACTTCCGCTTCTGATTTTGCGTACTTATCAAGAATCAGGGTCAGTTTTTTACTTTCCAGTTCGGCTTCAGTGGCATCAGTAGGTGTAGCGACTTTCCTCAATGACAATGCCAGGGACCATCCGCCTTCGCGCATATCCATTGCACTGGACAAACCGGCAACCTTTTCATTTACAATCAAGTTCGCACCTGCTTGCAAAGCACTCATGCGCCATAATCCGAGCGCAAGCAGCCCAATTGCGCACAGAAGCATAAGACCAAAGCCCAAGGCAAGTCGTGCGCCAATCTTCATATCGGAAATATTGAGCATTTTCATATACTTTGCTTTATTGTTGTTTATGGAATGCCGTGCATGAATAGCTATCCGGCCCATGCAACTTTCATCTGCCTTGACCTTATGCAGCGAGATTATCGATCAATCCCATTTCTGCACTGGACATCAGTCTGTCGATATCAACCAGGATCAGCATGCGCTCGTCAAGTGTCCCCAGTCCGATCAAGTAATCGGTATTGAGAGCCGTACCCATTTCCGGAGCAGGCTTCACCTGATCTGGCGAAAGCGTAATCACGTCAGACACGCTATCCACCACCATCCCTACGACACGACCCGCGATGCTCAGGATGATCACGACAGTGAATTGATCATACGTCGGCTCTCCGAGATTGAATTTGATGCGCATATCGACGATCGGCACGATAATGCCGCGCAGATTAACCACGCCCTTGATGAAATCAGGAGAATTGGCAATACGGGTGACTGCCTCGTAGCCCCGGATTTCCTGGACCTTTAAAATATCAATGCCATATTCTTCCTTGCCCAAGGTAAAAGCGAGAAATTCGCGTCCGGCGATATCCCGGTCTGCGCTTGCGCCCATTACAGACGTGTTTGCTTGTGAGTTTTGCATGATGTCAATTGTCCTTATCATGAGTAAATGGATTCATCGTTCAATTGACGGCTGGAGCGCAAAAGCGCTGCGACATCAATAATCAGGGAAACACCGCCATCTCCCAAAATAGTGGCGCCGGAAATGCCCGCCACCTTGCGATAGTTCGATTCGAGATTCTTTACCACTACCTGCTGCTGGCCGACCAGATCGTCAACAAACAGGGCCGCTTTTTTCCCATCCGATTCAAGAATCACCACAATCCCTTCTGAAGGGCACGTAAAGCACGGTTCAACACCGAATATTTGATACAGGGGAATCAATGGCAAATATTCGCCTCGTACTTTCACTACTCGACCTTGGCCACTAATATCTTTCACATCGACAGGCGCAGGCTGCAGCGACTCGACAACATAGCCGAGGGGCAGTATGTAAATTTCATCACCGACCTTGATGGACATTCCGTCGAGAATGGCAAGAGTCAGCGGCAGGGAAATGGACATTGTGGTGCCAAAGCCCTTGCCGGAACGAATCTCGACACTCCCCCCCATCGCGGTAATATTCCGTTTGACTACATCCATGCCGACGCCTCGTCCAGAAACATCGGTCACAATTTCGGCAGTTGAAAAACCGGGAGCAAAAATCAGTTGCCAGACATCCGAATCGCTCATTGCATCTGAGACCTGCAATCCCTGCTGCCTTGCCTTGTCCAGGATTTTTTTACGATTCAGCCCGCCACCGTCATCACTGACCTCAATGACGATATTTCCACCCTGATGTCCAGCGGATAGCGACAGTCTTCCAGTCTCGCTTTTTCCTGCTGCCATTCTTACTGCAGGTATTTCGATGCCATGATCAATGCTGTTACGCACGAGATGCGTCAATGGATCAATAATGCGCTCGATCAGCCCCTTATCCAGTTCAGTTGCCGCACCGTGCGTGACGAACTCCACCTTTTTACCTAGCTTCGATGCCAAGTCTCGCACCATCCGCGGAAAACGTGAAAACACATAATCCATCGGCATCATGCGAATTGACATGACCGCTTCTTGCAAACTCCGTGTATTGCGGGTGAGCTGGTTGACGCTATTCAATAAGCGTTCGTGAGCAATTGGATCAAGTGCGCCGGTGCGCTGCTCAATCATCGCCTGGGTAATCACAAGTTCGCCAACCAGGTTGATCAGTTGATCAACCTTTTCGATGCCGACCCGGATAGAAGATGATTCCTGGCTACTTGCAATTTTTTCCGCATCGCGTTTTACAGCGGCTTTTTTTTCTGATGTTTCGATGACAGCGGATGCGGTCGGGATAACCATATGATTTATTGAATTATCCTCCGGAGGCGCTACGGGCACCTGGGGTTTGAGAGGTTCAAACGGCTCAAAAAAACCATATCCTTGTGCATCTTCGATTGCCGCTTTTGCCGCAGCAGCTTCATCCAGTGTCACGACTGGAAGCTCTTTTTCGGTAATTTTTAGATCATTCGGGTCCAAAATAAAAGAGCAGATGGCAACAATATCATCCATGGGATGGTCGGTCACCAGGGTAAAAACCGCCCGATTTTCTGCGGATTGTGCATTATCCAGGACGCCCAGCAAGCCGAGTTCCGCTGCCAGAGCATCGATATCATGAGTTGGGAGCTCAGGCAGCTCAATTCGAAAACAACGTGCCTTGCTACCGGGGGCGTGTCCAGCCCGATCATGCGCGTGCGAGGCATCATGCGGTGCCATGGACGCAGCAGCAGCCCCTTGCGACAGGGATTGCAGCATCATTCGAATATCAGCGACTGCTTCCTGATCGACCGGCGTATTCAAACGATGTCCATCCAACTGCATCTTCAGGATATCCTTGGCAACAAGAAACGCATCGACATGCTCGGATGTCAGCGCCATTTCGCCTTTACGTATTTTGTCGAGCAGTGATTCCAATACATGCGTTATATCGGTCAGGTCCGTCAGCCCGAAAGTGCCGGCGCCGCCCTTGATGGAATGCGCCGAACGGAAAATTGCATTGAGGTCTTCAACTTCAGGTGCCGACACATCAACGGCCAGTAACAGCTTTTCCATTTCAGCTAGGAGTTCTTCGGCCTCGTCGAAAAACACCTGAAAAAACTGACTCATATCGATGGTCATTATTATTCTCCGCTATTGACACTTTGCGTGATGTCTTGCTGTATTTTTCGGCAAATCAGCCGATGACCTTTTTAACTACCTCGGTGAGGCGCTGTGGATCGAACGGTTTTACGAGCCATCCGTTGGCTCCGGCCGCTCTTCCTTTTTGCTTCATCTCGTCGCCGGACTCGGTGGTAAGCATCAGAATTGGCACTTTCTGGTAAGTTGATATTGCACGCAGCGACCTGATCAAAGTCAAACCATCCATGCGCGGCATATTCTGATCCGTCAGGACCAGGTCAAATACCTGAGTTTTTGCCTTGTCCAGACCGTCCTGGCCATCTACCGCCTCGGTTACCTGATAACCCGCCGCTCGCAGGCTGAAAACTACCATCTGGCGCAGCGAACCCGAATCGTCCACTGCTAGTATCGATTTTCCCATCGTTGCTCCCGCTATCTTCATTTTCGGGCTAAATGCCCGTGTATCTTTCTTTATATTTTCTTAAAACAGCTCGATATCTCCGCTTTCCATGTGGGTCTGGTGCACTGCCTTCCATAGCCCACTTTCCAGCTTGACACTTTGATCTTCCAATAGCCTGTTGATATTGTCGAGCAGGACAATCACCTCCTCGTTACTGCTTCCCTGGGTCATACAGGAACTGCTTGAGCCCAGCATGGCCAGCACGTCGCGCAGTCCGATTACGCGTTTTATTGTCCGATCCACCAGCTGATTCGTCATATCCTGAAATTGCAGTCCTGTTACCGCAGCATTCACGTGGTGCGCTATTTCATTCTCTGCAGCCTTCAATTTCTCGGTAACCCCGGATGCTTGCGAGGCGTCTGCAAGCAAGGAATTTATAGCCTGCTGTTGCATGCAAACGGATTCATGAATTGCCATAAAGCTCGCACTAAGTTTTTCGATTGCTTCGCCAAGCAAAAAAGTAGTTTGAATCAAATCCGTTTCGACTTCAGTCAAATGCAGAGTCCCGTGATCCGACAAGCCGGATAACAAGCGCTTTACTTCCGAACTCAACACTTTATCTCTAGTGGTCATGAGGAATGCCTTGCCGTCAACCTTCGGATGAAATTCATATTATTTTCCAACCGTGTTTACCAGTTCCTTCGCCACTTCCGTTTCGCCGGAAAGATTGACGACACTTCCTTCCTGGGTAGCCGACTCCTCTGCTTTCTTGTTCATCACAATGATACTGATGCGGCGATTGACTGGATTAAACGGTTCCTGCTTGTTGAATAGAATCGCCGATGACAGGCCTACCACACGCAATACCTTCGCTTCATCCATCCCGCCCGCAATCAGCTCTCGTCGCGATGCATTTGCTCGGTCTGCTGAAAGCTCCCAATTGCTATATCCCTTTTCACCATTTGAATATGGCGTCGCATCAGTATGTCCGGAAAGACTGATCTTGTTCGGCATATCGTTTAATGCATGCCCAATCTCTCGCAAGATCTCTTTAGTGTAAGGCTGTAATTCTGCCTTGGCCAAGGCGAACATGGGGCGGTTTTGCTCATCAACGATCTGGATACGCAATCCTTCGGATGTGATATCAATCAGCAATTGCTTTTTGTATTGCCTCAGCATCGGCCTTGCTTCGATAAGCGCCTCGATTCGTCCTTTTAGTGCCTTCAGGCGTTCCATTTCGAGACGCTCCAGATCGGCCTGAGCCGCTTTGAGATTGTAAGATTTCCTGGATGGGATATCGTCCGCTCTCTTGATCTGACCATCCTTTCTAGTCAAATCCTTGCCGCCACCTTTAATGACACTCGAACTATCCCCGCTGCCCGAGCCACCAGACATGGCCACCTTCAAGGGTGTTTTGAAGTATTCTGCGATTCCCTGCAAATCACCTTTCGTAGTGGATCCCATTAGCCACATCAGTAGAAAGAACGCCATCATCGCCGTAACGAAATCGGCGTAGGCGATTTTCCATGCGCCACCATGAGCTCCGGCACCGCCCTTTTTAATTCGCTTAACAATTATGGGGCGGAGCCCTTCGTCAGCCATATCACTCTTCCGCTTTTCTTATGTGGCGATGGGTATCTCTTGCAGCGATATCCGGCTATTTGGATTTGGACTGCTTGATGTGATCCTCAAGCTCAGAAAAGGATGGGCGCTCTGTAGAGAATAATACCTTTCGACCAAACTCGACTGCAAGCGCAGGCGCATAGCCGTTGAGACTTGCAAGTAACGTGATTTTGACGCACTGAAGTATCTTCGACGATTCGTGAAGCTTTTGCTCCAGTAGCGACGATAATGGCCCAACAAAGCCGTAAGCAAGCAAAATTCCCAAAAAGGTTCCCACTAAGGCATGAGCAATCAGGATGCCTAGCTCTGCTGGCGGCAATCCGACTGATTCCATTGTATGCACCACACCCATCACTGCAGCCACAATGCCGAATGCTGGCATGCCGTCACCCAGCTTTGCGATGCAATGCACCGGAATTTCTCCTTCAGCATGATGGGTATCGATCTCATTGTCCATGAGGTTCTCAATTTGGAATGCATCCATGTTCCCGGATACCATGAGGCGCAAATAATCGGTCATGAACTCAATCACGTGATGATCTGCGAGCACCGTCGGATATTTGCTGAAAATCGCGCTTTCTCCAGGCTGATCGATGTCACCCTCGATTGACATTAATCCTTCCTTGCGAACCTTGCTCAATATTTCAAACTGTAGCGCCATCAATTCCATGTAGAGTGCTTTTGTATATTTGGACCCCTTGAACAACTTGGGCAGCGCCTTAAGCGTTGATTTAATGGCTTTACCGTTATTTCCGACAAAAAATGAGCCAGCTGCTGCCCCACCAATCATCAATAGTTCGATCGGCTGCAAAAGAGCTGCCAGATGCCCCCCAGCAAGCGCAAAACCGCCGAAGACGGAAATTAAGACAACAATATATCCAATGATGACTAACAAACGTGCGTACTCCTGTCGTAATTAAATAAAGGACTGTTCAACTCAGCCCGAAGTTTGCCGCTTCGTAAAGCAAGACAGCACTCCATCTCGTTTTCAGGCTGACAAAAAGTCCCGAAAGTCGGTATTCATTTTTGTTACGACGCAAAATTTAAAAACTTAAATATGTTTCTTAAATGTAACACACTCGATAGGCATTTTAGAATGCCTTTAAGAACTGCTTACCTATTTCACGCCAACATTTGCCGTAGTTGTTATACCAATTGCTTGGCCATAACCTACAAATAAAATCAATGGTTTTTAACTGCCAAGGATGAAGCAAGGAGACGTGCAGAGATTGTGCGGGCAGCATGGAGAAGATTGACATTACATATGCCAACCATAGAGAACGGCACCCCTTATATCCTGCGGAGTGATGATATGCGGCTTGGCATCAGCTATGGTGAATTCATAACTGAGCAGAAGCGAGCCGGGTCGCATTTCGATGCAAGCCTTTTTCCAGATCGCGGGCATTGCAGCCGGTGATAAATAGGCAAACACGATGTCGTAATCACCGAAATTCAGTTGCCGATAATCGCGTCGCATAAAGCGCCCACGACTGCGCCTGAGCTGCATTCGCAATATGCTAATCAGCCAAGGTAGTGGTGCCACCTCAACACCCAGAAAAGTGCTGTCGATCCGACGCTCGGCAAGATGCATGACCAGCCCACCCAAACCGCTACCTACATCAACAAAGCGAACAGCATGGTCTTCTGGAAGCATTCCGAGTACAGACTCCCAAGTCGAATGCCGAGATGGAAAGAGCGGCACTTGAGTGCTAAACGTTGTCCAGTAAAGCGCAAGGAGAAAAAGAAATGCAGCTAGAAAAAAAGAAGAGGGCAAGTGCAATGCCGGCACTATGACAAGCCCGGCAGAAAAAGTGAACTGGATCAGCATCCACCAGGCTGCAAGTCCAATCAATCGAGACAGAGCTGCTGCCATTACCCCTTGTAAAAAGACACTCAATACTAAAGAGATCTGTACGCCGATTAGCGCAAAGACCGTATATTTTGTTACAAGAATAAGAAAAAATGATCCAAGTTGAATAAGTAGCGCCTGGATGGCAGGCAGACGAAACATCGAATCGCTGTCTAACGTATCAGTCTTTTGCTGTTTTTTTTTCACTGCCTGGAAACCTTTACCGCATTAGGTCAGTGCGGCATATCAATTGCTGCTTCCTCTTTGGCTTTTTTGGTTTTGCCTGCTCTAGATGGCATATGACACAACCCGCATGTGTAATGATCGTGGAGATCCAACCTATGCACAACAAATTGACCGCCGCACTCGACACAGCTTGCTGTCGTCAGCATTTTACTTTCAAAGAAACGAACCAAAGTCCATGCGCGTGTGAGCGAAAGTACGGGTTCTGCATTTGACTCGCACTCCACCTGTTCCAAGTAGAGGCGGTATGCCTTGACAATAGCCTGAATTCCAGAGATTTGCGCATGTTCAACCAGGTATTTATGAATACTGATAAACAAGGAGGAATGAATATTGGGTTGCCAAGTTATAAACCAATCTGTTGAAAAGGGCAGCATGCCTTTTGGCGGCGATACACCTTTTAGTTCTTTATATAATTTCAACAAACGTTCGCGAGAGAGAGACGTTTCCGATTCCAGCAACTGTAACCGTGCACCCAAAGTGATCAACTCAATTGCAAGCTGAATTTCCTGGGCCTCCGTAACCACGCTCTTTTTTGTCATTTTACGACCCTCATCCCGGCTAAGATCCTTGTCAATCGGCCTGACTTTACGCAATTTCTTCAACCGCCTGACTGGCCATCAAAATTGCAGCATGCGAATGTGCAAGAAGACGATTCTTGCTCGGGTTGGTAAGCATGCCGAGAATAACGCCATCATCAAACCGGAATCTTGCCAGCATCATGTTAGTGTCGGCAAGCTTTAATATTTGTGCATTATTCATGCTTTCAATCATGTCAGCAATTTCATTACTGATGCCGAGGCGAAAAATAGCAGTGGCCTTATCAAAACGGATCATTTGCTGAGCGAGCATCAAATATCCCAAATTGGCATCACGGATTTCAGCAATCATGTCGTTCGTGTTCATGTTGTATCTCCCATACGATGAATGTTGACTGGCAATCTACATTGCCTGTAATTGCATTCTGTATGGAAGGAAGACAAAACGGGAAGAAGCCCCATTCTGTATTTTTTGTAAGAACGACAAAAAGCCATTTGTAGGCTTCCATCCTACAAATGGCAGACACGACACATTCTCTTCCGTGCATGGAAGCTGGAATGGCTTGTAGCTTACCTAACAGGCTGAGCCGAGAAATTAGAGAACAGTTGATTATTATCCAGGCACAAGGTTCAAAAGATAGTATTTATTGTATTGTTATCAATATCTCGCTAAAAATATAAGTGCTCGCAGCCTTCCTGAAAGCCACGCCTGTTGCATATAACGGACGATTTTCTTGAAACTTTAGAGATTTATAAAAATATTTTTCCCTTTGTTACTTATTTTATTTGGCAAATATTCCCCGCTGAAGTTCTATGCCTAGCTTCATGAGAGAAAATTATCAAAATATCACTATTCTAGTTAGATGATTTCAATTGGGAAGCAAGACCAAAAAAATAAAAGACAATCCCGTTAACATTGCAATCAATATAGCTAGAACGATAAAAGGAATTTTCATTTTGCCGTTCCTTGTCAAAATACTAATTTAATGCAAGGCTACTTTATTTTTTTATGAAAGATAACGTCTCAAAAAGTTCTGGCGCGAGCAAATAAATACATCAACATGAATATTCAGGACAGGTGACCAACGACAGATCAGAAGGTATTGATGGTGTGGGCAGCAATTTTCTAAGTAAAAACTCCTCTGACAACAAAGTACTGTCCATCGATATGTTGAAGGCAGCTAACCTGCAACAGGTAGCGGACGTGCTGCTAAAGTCAATGCACTGCCCAAGAAAATCGGCGTCCACGAGAAGGCGATTGCGAAAAGTCATCGGTACATGACGCTAGTGTGCGATCTGGAAGCAACTGACGGTCGAGTACAGTGGCGAAGAGCGTACCCAATGGGATGGACGCCCCCACCCGTAACGGCATCGAATGTGCCAAAGTAGACGTATTGAACCACTACTTGAACCGAGGGAGGCGTCACCATGAAGATTACGAGACAATC
This sequence comes from Burkholderiaceae bacterium, assembly GCA_035255485.1. Classification (GTDB taxonomy): domain Bacteria; phylum Pseudomonadota; class Gammaproteobacteria; order Burkholderiales; family Burkholderiaceae_D; genus DATEZO01. The sequence goes on along the minus strand of DATEZO010000034.1, from coordinate 23,142 downwards.
GGCATCGATTTGACAAAGAACGTGTTCCAACTCCATGGCGTGGATGCGCAGGGCAAGGCGGTACTGAAAAAGCAGATCAAGCGCGACCAGATGGCGGCATTGTTTGCGAACCTGCCGCCGTGCCTGATCGGGATCGAAGCCTGTGGCAGCGCGCATTACTGGGCGCCCAAACTGCAATGGTTTGGCCATACGGTGAAGCTGATGGCGCCGCAATTCGTCAAGCCGTACGTCAAGGCCAACAAGCATGATGCGGCCGACACCGAGGCGATCTGCGAGGCAGTGACCCGGCCGAGCATGCGCTTCGTGCCGATCAAGGAGGTGGAGCAGCAGGCCGTGCTGGCGCTGCATCGAGTACGGCAAGGATGGGTCAAGGCCCGGACAGCGCAAGCCAACCAGATTCGCGGGCTGCTTGCCGAATTCGGACCGATCTTGCCGCAAGGCATCGCGCACCTGTATCAGCGCGTGCCGCTGTTGCTGGACCAGACCAAGGACGCGTTGCCGGGCGTATTTCGAAAATTGGTGCAGCGCCTGCTGGCGCATCTGAAAGAACTGGACCGGCAGGTCGGCGAGATGGAAGTCCAGATTCAGGTGTGGCACCGTTCCAACGCCCTGTCGCGCAGGCTGGAGCAGATCCCCGGCATCGGCCCGCTCACGGCCAGCGCTCTGGTGGCCTCGATGGGCGCGCGAAGCATTTTGCCAATGGGCGGCAACTGGCGGCGTGGCTGGGGCTGGTGCCGAAACAGCATTCGAGCGGAGGCAAGACGAACTTGCAAGGCATCAGCAAGCGCGGCGACACGTATTTACGCACGCTCTTGATCCACGGCGCGCGGGCGGTGATGCGCTGTGCCGAGCGCAAGCCGGATGCACAAGGATGGTTGCATCAGCTGATTGGCCGGCGCAACAGGAATGTGGCGACGGTGGCCTTGGCCAACAAGCATGCCCGGATCGTGTGGGCGCTGCTGGCGCACGAGCGGGAATTCCGATCCGATTACGCGGCCGCGTAATCGAACCGGCTTGGCAAATCGCAGCAGGCAGGCAAGGCAGTAGCACCAGGCAGGAGATTTCACCGATTGCACGAGCAATCAAGCAGTGATGGCAAACAGATTGGACCGTGGTTGGCATAGCCCGCGACTCCCCAGGCATCCAGAGTGCGCGTACCCGATCGAGGCGCCGACCAGCACATCCCATCAGGAACAGCGGCACAGAGCCGCATCCAAAGTCCGAATGTACGGGTGCAATCTTTACCTCACGTCATCATGAATTGAGGGCTTGGCAAACCAGGGGCGTCCATGTAGGGGAATCGTTGCGGGAAATGTGGCGCTATCGTAGCGTGGTTGGGGCAAGGCGTTTCCGGGATCGCTGGTATTTCTGGGCTATGCATAGCTGGTTGGCGCCTATGCTCGGCAAAGCCAAGCGACTTGCCAGACACTTCCCAATATATTGACGTATTTTAAGCATCGTGTAACCAACGCCGTCGCGGAAGGATTGAACTCCAAAACTGCAACTGTACAAAAACGAGCCTGTGGCTTCGGAAACAGGGACAACTTCAACATCGCCATCCACTTCCATTACGGCGGCCTTGACCTTTATCCGGCTTCAACAACCTACAGGAAACCCGGATGAATCAAAATAAGAAGCTTCGTCAACACGAATTGGATGGCCCGCGTGGCATGGGGAAGTCGTAACGATTTTCATATCGTCAAATACGACGTTACTTTACTTTATGGGATGCTGCAGAATTGATGGCAGATCAAGAGATGAAGGCTATGGCGTTGGTAGACGGTACTGGGATTGAACCAGTGACCCCTGCCGTGTGAAGGCAGTGCTCTACCCCTGAGCTAACCGTCCAAAGTGCTGCGCATTATCTCACAGTTGGCGCATCGAATCAATTCGCATTGGCGGCCCGCCATATGCAGCTACCTTTGATTTCCTTGTCCAACCGATCCAGCAATGCATCGTGTTCGGCAAGTTCTTCGTGCGTTGCACCCAGAATGATCACTTCTGCAGGTAGCAGAAGAATTTCTGTCGTAGTTTCTATCGCAGTCACTTCTGTCTCCACCAGATCAATGGTGAGGCTATTCTGGCCCCGGGTCATTGCCAGGTAGACTTCCGCCAGTAATTCCGCATCGAGCAAAGCCCCATGCAAGGTACGATGCGCATTCGATATACCATACCGATCGCACAATGCATCAAGCGAGTTGCGTTTACCCGGGTGCATTCCTTTCGCAAGCACGAGACTGTCGATGATTTTTGCAACATGCTGCACAAAACCCGGAATATCGAGTCTCGCAAATTCGGCGTCAAGGAAACCGATGTCGAACGGCGCATTATGAATGATGATTTCGGCGCCGCTGATGTAATCACGCAGTTCAGGAGCAATTTCACCAAATTTCGGCTTGTTGCTTAGAAATTCCGTGGTTAACCCGTGTACTGCGAGCGCCCCTTCTTCTGAATCCCGCTCGGGATTGATATAGCAGTGAAAATTATTGCCGGTCAAACGGCGATTAATGAGTTCAACGCATCCGATTTCAAGGATGCGATCGCCAGAGCGCGGATTTAAGCCGGTAGTTTCAGTATCAAGGACAATTTGTCGCATATTGATTGAATGGTGAATTCCTGCATGCTGAATGATGCGGCCAAGACTTGATTGACAAAAAAAGAATTGAGATCATTTCGCCAATTCGACGCCGCGATTGGCGAGCGCATCGGCTTGTTCGTTCCCGGCATGTCCGTTATGCCCCCTCACCCAACGCCACTCAATATCATGGCGCGCCTGCGCTGCATCCAGCGCCTGCCATAAATCGGCATTTTTGACAGGGCCGCGGGCGGCAGTCCTCCAACCGCGCGATTTCCAGCCATGGATCCATTCACTGATACCTTTTTGCACATACTGACTATCAGTATGCACGATAATTTCACAAGGCCGTGTCAATATCGTTAGCGCCTCTATTACAGCCTTTAGTTCCATTCGATTATTGGTGGTGTTGATTTCGCCGCCGAATATCTCTTTTTTGTGTTCGCCAATAACCAGTAATGCACCCCAACCGCCGCGGCCAGGATTTCCCTTGCACGCGCCATCGGTAAAAATTTCCACTTTGTCCATACTTCCTTCTATTTTGTATGCTGATGAATTTTGTTAGTGACAGGCACGCCTTGCGCTTTTGCTACTTGCTTGGTCCATACAGGACCGATCAGGCGCATGCCTTTTACTCGCTTGATTGCTTGTACCATGTAGACGGCACCAAGATAAGGCCACCAGCGATCACCGGCTTTTTCCATGAAAGAGAACCGGCTCAACCATTTTTCAGTCGCGCAAGGCGGTGCATAACAGCCGAAATGCCCACGATTGACTTCCATGTTAAGTAATTTCAGCCAATCCTTTAAACGCGACAAGCCGATGAATTCGCCATGTTGCGGCAAAAAATGTGCGCCCGTCATACGACCTGCAACCTGGCGTACGCCCCAGAGGCTTGCCGGATTAAAACCGCATATAATAACTTGCCCTTCAGCAATCAATACGCGCTCTACCTCGCGCAAGACTTGATGTGGTTCTGTTGCAAATTCCAGAACATGCGGCAAAACCACTAGATCCAGGCTTTGTGATGCAAACGGCAGTTCTGCAAAATCATGCACAATAACCACCGATAATGTTTTGACGGCTTCTTGCACAATCGGTATCTGCATGTCCGATAGCCATTTATGCGGCATGCGGTTGGCACGCAGAGCGTCAATACGCGGCAAGCCAATCTGCATGGCGTTGAATCCGAAAATATCGGCCGTTAACACATCCAGTCGCGATTGCTCCCATGCTTGCACATAACAGCCAGCCGGCGTATCGAACCAGGGGTCGAGCGCTATAATGGACTTTTCGGTTGTCGATTGTTCCATGCTTATGTTAAGTGTAATAACCGTTCCGGCGTTTGAAGACAATTACTTGTGGCTGATTCACAATGGCGCACAGGCTGCCGTTGTTGATCCTGGTGATGCGGCGCCGATACTCGCTGCTCTGGCAGCAAATAATCTGTCCCTGGTTGCTATTTTACTGACACATCATCATGCCGACCATATCGGAGGCGTACCGGAATTATTGAAACGCTACCATATACCAGTATATGGTCCCCGACACGAAAATATCCCTCATGTCACGCATCCCCTGAGTGAAGGCGATATTGCCATAATTGCCGAACTGGATCTCGCCATGTCGGTACTGGACGCTCCTGGTCATACGCGCGGCCATATTACATACTATAGCGCGTCGCAGCATTGGCTCTTTTGTGGCGACACATTGTTTGGAGGCGGTTGTGGCCGGTTATTCGAGGGCACACCGGCCCAAATGGCATCATCTCTTGACAAGCTGGCAGCCTTGCCAGATGAGACGCAAGTGTATTGCGCACACGAATATACCTTGGCAAATCTGCGTTTTGCGCTTGAAGTGGAGCCCGGTAACCAGATACTCGCGCTTCGTATGCAAGTCGAGCAAGAAAAACGTCGTCACGGCCAACCCACCATTCCTTCCACCATGGGACAGGAAAAAGCCACCAACCCCTTTCTCAGATACGCTGAACCCGTCATTGGCAAACACTTGCTTGCCGCCGGGCGGGTCAATACCCTTGAACCCCTTAATGTCTTTACGGCATTAAGAGAATGGAAAAATGTTTATCGCTAGCCAGATGTAACTCATCAGAAGGCTGATAAACGTCAAATTAGTTGAGTATTACTACATGTAAATTATCTTGACGGAGGAAAAGGGCTATACGTACACTGCACGACTATTCCATATCATGCTGGTTGGCAATGTATGTCAACGTCACCAGAGCGAGAACCCATGCATCCATTGAAAAAACTCATTCTCCCTCTGGCAACGTGCCTTGTTACCGCTTCTTCCTTTACCCACGCCAACGATCTTGCCCTTCCGTTTTATACTTTATCCCAGCGCACCATGCTGGATTCCGCTTTTGATGCAAGCAATCCGCTAACATCAACGATAGGGATGGAAGAAGTTGACATCTGGAATCGCATTCGCAAAGGTTTTGCCATTCCGGACCTGGAAAGCCCGCTAGTTGTCAACCAAACTGCATGGTATACGGCGCGTCCCGATTATATCCAGCGTTCCACTACCCGCGCATCACTCTATTTATTTCACGTCGTACAAGAGCTTGAAAAACGCAACATGCCTACCGAACTGGCACTGTTGCCGTTCATCGAGTCAGCTTTCAATCCGCAGGCGTATTCCAGCGCAAAAGCCGCAGGCATGTGGCAATTCATTCCATCCACCGGACTCGATTTCAATCTGAAACAAAGTGTTTTCAAGGACGAGCGACGTGATGTGCTTGCCTCGACTGATGCAGCCTTGACTTATCTGCAGAAGCTGTATGGAATGTTTGGAGATTGGCAACTTGCGCTAGCCGCATACAATTGGGGAGAAGGCTCAGTACAGCGCGCCGTCAATAAGAACAAGGCAGCTGGGTTGCCTACAGACTTCAAGAGTCTCTCGCCTCTCATGCCGGTGGAAACGCGGAATTACGTACCCAAGCTGCAAGCGGTGAAGAACATTATTGCCACACCGGATCAATATGGCATCACCTTGCCAAAAGTTGATAATCAACCCTATTTCGTCACCATCGGCAAAACACGTGATATTGACATCAAAGTGGCCGCCCAATTGGCGGAATTGTCGATTGACGAATTCAAGGCACTCAACCCTCAATTCAACCGCCCCGTCATTACCGGCAGCGCAAACGTCCAGATTCTTCTACCGCAAAGCAATGCTGAAAAATTCAAGACCAATCTTGCAAAATGGGGACACACATTATCTTCATGGACTGCCCATAAGGTCACGGCTGCGCGCGAACGAATCGAAACAATTGCATTGAAGTTCGGTACAACGCCCGAAGTCATTCGGGAAGTCAATAACATTCCGCCAAAAATGCGGCTAAAAGCCGGTTCGACCATCCTGGTGCCAAAAACCGCACTGACAACAGAAAAGGATATTGCGCCTGAAATTGCCGATTACGCCACCATGGCCATAGAGCCGGATGTACCGGATACCCGGCGTATTTATGTGAGAGTCGGCAAGCGCGACAGCCTGGCATCGATTGCCCGGCGCAACAAAGTTACTGTAGAACAGATCAAGGCATGGAACAATCTGCATCATAATGGAATAGCTGTTGGCCAGACTTTGAAAATTCAGGCGTCTTACCAGGCCGCCGCAGCCAAGGGCCATTATCGCAAGGCCGCCGCTTCCCATCCCAGGAAAAAGTTTGCCATGAATGGCAAAAAGAGCCACCGGTAAACCAAGGCGCAACCGAATTAAGCGCAAACCGCCACGGGACTTTGGGATATCATTTTGAATTTAGCTGATTTTTCAATACCGTTGCAGTCGTATTATCGATATGACTGCCATGGAACAGCAGATTTTTTGTCCGGACGAGCCTTTTCGGAACAATTGCCACGACAACGTGCGCTGAAAAGTTGCCCTCTAGGCTGCGACCCCCTACAATCTTGCAGGCCTGAAGTACAGATCCGGCAAACCACTAAAAACAAACACCGTTCGTTACCATCCATACCGCTTTCCGGCTGCTGCCAGCATGCAGCATGAAGCGGTGGATAAATTCGGAGTAATCCATGGCATTCTTGCAAGGCAAAAAAATTCTGATTACCGGTTTGTTGAACAACCGCTCCATCGCTTACGGCATTGCGCAGGCATGCAAGCGAGAAGGAGCGGAGCTTGCTTTTACCTATGTTGGCGAACGATTCAAGGACCGCACTACCGATTTCGCAAATGAATTCGACTCCAAGCTGATTTTTGATTGCGATGTCGCTAGCGACGAGCAGATCAACGCGCTATTCGCCGACCTCGGCAAGTCGTGGGGCCAGCTGGACGGATTGGTGCATTCAATCGGATTCGCACCGCGCGAAGCAATTGCAGGGGATTTCCTCGACGGATTTTCACGCGAGGCATTCAAGGTTGCACATGACATTTCTGCCTACAGTTTTCCGGCAATGGCCAAGGCTGCACTGCCGCTGCTGCATCCGAATTCATCGCTGCTGACACTGACTTACCTCGGATCCATCCGGTCGATCCCGCATTACAACACGATGGGGCTGGCCAAGGCGTCGCTTGAAGCCAGCGTGCGCTATCTGGCAGAGTCGCTTGGCAAAAAAGGCGTGCGCGTCAACGGCATTTCCGCCGGCCCGATCAAGACGCTGGCCGCAAGCGGCATCAAGGACTTCGGCAAACTGCTCGGTTTCGTTGCCGCACATGCGCCGCTGCGCCGCAATATCACGATTGAGGATGTCGGCAATGTCGCAGCTTTCCTGCTATCCGATCTCGCGTCCGGCATAACCAGCGAGATCACTTATGTCGACGGCGGCTTTTCCCATATCATGGGACTGAACGAAGACGATTACATCGAGGCCAACTGAAGTCGGGGCATATTCCCGGGCCTGTAGTGCGGTAAGTAGACCCGGGGCTTACCTTTCGCCACCGTACTGCCATGCAGCAAATAGGCCTGCATAAAATCCATTTACCCTGTAAAATGCGCGCTGTGCATTGCAATATGCAGTGCATTCCGCAGCATCGCAAATATTAACGATAAAGCCCTCCCGCCTTTGGTGCCATCTATTTGGACACCGTCCCGGCGCAAAGCTTTCTGTGCCGAAATCTCTCAGAGTTTTCTCAGTTGTTTCGTTGGTAGGCGTTGCGTTTTTGCGCTTGTGTGCCTCCTTTCCGGAGCGTGCGCCGCGCTGATTTATACGAAAGAAAAAATGACTTTTGAAGCACTAGGCCTCCACGCGTCCATCCTGAAAGCCTTGACCGATTCCGGCTATACCAAACCAACATCCGTACAGGAACAAGCAATTCCCGCCGCCATCAATGGCCGCGATCTGATGGTATCGTCGCAAACCGGGTCCGGCAAGACCGCCGCATTCATGTTGCCCTGCCTGCACAAATTCGCTCTCGCCGAACAGCATTCTGCCGGCGGCAAAACACCAAACCAGGCGCGCCAGTCAACCCGTTCGCGCGGCGAACGTCCGCGTTTCCAGCCGGCGCAACCGAAGATGCTGGTATTGACTCCAACCCGGGAACTGGCACTGCAAGTAACCACTGCAACCGATAAGTACGGCGCTCACATGCGGCATGTCAAGGCCGTATCGATCCTGGGCGGCATGCCTTATCCGAAACAGATGCAACTGCTGTCCAGGAATCCCGAAATCCTGGTCGCCACGCCTGGCCGCCTGATCGATCACATGGAATCCGGCAAGATCAACTTCTCGCAACTGGAAGTCCTGGTGCTGGACGAAGCCGACCGCATGCTGGACATGGGTTTCATCGATGATATCGAGAAAATCGTTGCCGCCACACCGGAAACGCGCCAAACCATGCTGTTTTCGGCAACCCTTGACGGCATGGTCGGCAACATGGCCAAGCGCATCACGCACGAACCGCTGGTAATCCAGATCTCCGGTTCCGCCAGCAAGCATGAAAATATCGAGCAGCGCGTGCATTTCGTCGACGATCTGTCACACAAGAATCGCATGCTCGATCATCTGCTGCGCGACGAATCGATTGACCAGGCCTTGGTATTTACCGCTACCAAGCGCGATGCCGACACGATTGCGGATCGCCTGAATATCGCCGGCTTTGCTGCCGCTGCGCTGCATGGCGACATGCATCAGGGTGCGCGCAACCGCACCCTGGATGCGCTGCGCCGCGGCCAGGTGCGCGTGCTGGTGGCAACCGACGTCGCCGCGCGCGGTATCGACGTGCCGGCCATCACCCACGTGGTCAATTACGATTTGCCGAAATTCCCGGAAGATTACGTACATCGGATCGGCCGCACCGGCCGCGCCGGCCGCAACGGTCTCGCCATTTCGCTGGTCAACCATGCCGAAAGAATGAATGTCAAGCGCATCGAGCGCTTTACCAAGCAGCTCATTCCCGTGGATGTCATCGCAGGTTTTGAACCGAAGAAATCCGCGCCCGCCCCGCATGCCAGCAAGCCGAACGGCTGGAAGCCCGGCGCAAACCGCAATGGCAACGCCAATAGCAAGCCGGGACAGCGCACCTTCAGCAAGCCGGGCGCACCGCGCAGGGAGGACGGCTACAAGGGCGCGCGTTCCGGAGATGGCGGCCGCCGTTCGTATGGCGATCGCTGATCGCGCCGATTGATTTACGCTCCTGTTGAAACGACCGCTGCGGCGGTCGTTTTTTTTTGTGCTTTTCTTCATGTAATGCCCGGACAAGGATTGATGCGCCTGGCGCTATTGCCGCGTCACAACGCGCATGTGCGAAATCCGGCAAAAATATCATCCCGCTCGGGCAAGTAAAAATTCCGGAATCCGGATGCACGCATTCTTGGCGGCGTCGCAAACGAGGCGCCCCGCAGCACTTGATGCGTCATGAACCATGGCGCTGAATATTCCCGGTAGGCATCGGCGGAAAAACCGGGATATGGCTCGAACGGCGAGCAGGTCCATTCCCACAGATCACCCCACCGAAACGCCGCATGACCCGACTGCGCGGCGAATTCCCATTCCGCTTCGGCAGGCAATCGCCGGCCGGCCCACATGCAATATGCCTGCGCCTCGTACAGGTTGACGTGGCGCACCGGTTCATGCGGCGACGGCATGACCAGCTGGCCGAAGCGTTCGCAGCGCCAGCTCTTGCCGTCGCGCTGCCAGCCGCGCGGCGCCGATCTTTCCTGCTGCATCAACCAGCCGCGCCCCGCCACTGTCCAGAATTGCGGATGCTCGTACCCGCCATCGTCGATGAAATCACGGTACTGCGCATTCGACACCAGCATGGCATCCATCGTGAATGACGGCACGTAACAGGGGTGTGCCCATTTTTCGTTGTCGAATACAAAGCCCGCGTCCGGTTTACCGCCCAACCGAATCGTGCCACCGGCAAAGCGGATCTCGCCTTGCGCCCATGCCGGAGTCGATGGCAGCGGCAGTTGCTGCGGCAAGCGCACGCCCAGCGTCTGCAGGCTGTACAGGAATGCTTCGCCATGCATGTCTTCATGCGCCAGCGCCAGACGGTATGGATACAACGCATTGTCGTTGCTGTCCGCGCGTGCCAGTCGGTCCAGCACACGGTCGAGCACCTCGCGACAATACATCTTCAGTGCGCCGGGGCCGGGCAAGCCCAGCGTCCAGCGCGCACGGTGCGGCACGGTGTTGGAATCGAACCAGTCGTCGCCCCTGGTCAGCAGTGAATTGCCGCTAGCGGCAACCGGAGCGCTCGATGTCGCTTCGCGCAGGATGAACCATTCGGCGAACCACGCGATGTGACCGAGTTCCCACAAAGGCGGATTGACAATCGGCAGGCGCGGTACATTTTCCGGCACATCCAGCCCGGCCGCCGCAAAACAGTCGAACAGCGCCAGCGTATAATGCCGTGCATCCTGCAACGCGTCGGCTAGCTCTTGCGGCGTGGCATTTCGGAATGAAGGATTCGCAGAAGTCATGTCTGTCCCGGAAAGATCCCTGGTTAAACCGCCCATTGTCATTATCAGTCCAGCCTCGGCAAAAGCCAATAACGGCAACTGGCAAACCGCGCACCGCTGGGCCGGCTTTCTTGGCGGGCGTTATCGGGTCACCCTCGCCTCCGCATCCAACCCGGTTGTTCCGCGGCAGCGCCCGGCTGCGATCATTGCGCTCCATGCGCGCCGCTCGGCGCATGCGCTTGCCGCATTCACCGCAGCGTATCCTGGCGTGCCATCGGCCCTGGTTCTGACCGGCACCGACCTGTATCGCGATATCTGCAATGATGCGCAGGCCCGGCACTCGCTGCAGCTGGCGGCACGCCTGGTGGTATTGCAGGAGGCTGGCTTGCAGGAACTGGAACCGGAACAGCGCGCCAAGGCAGCCGTCATCCACCAGTCCGCCGCGCAGCTCAAGCCGGCGGCCCGCAATGCCGGTCGCCGCTATTTCGATGCCATCATGATCGGCCATCTGCGCGAAGAAAAGGATCCCCTGGCATTCATGTGCGCGGCGGGCCTGGTCACGGTTCCCAAGGTGCGGCTGACGCACATCGGCGCCGCGCTCGAAGTGGCGCTAGGGCGGCTGGCAGTTATCACCCAGCGCGACCAGCCGCGTTATCGCTGGCTGGGCGGCTTGCCGCACGCCCGCACCCGCCAGTACCTGAAACGCAGCGATCTGATGGTGATTGCATCGAAAATGGAAGGCGGCGCCAATGTCATCATCGAAGCGATCACCAGCGGGGTGCCGGTGCTGGCGAGCGACATCCCGGGAAACCGCGGCATGTTGGGGCAGGACTATGCCGGCTATTTTCCACTAGGCGACAGCATGGCATTGGCGCAATTGATCGACCGGGCGGCCACTGATGCCGTTTTCCATGCGCGCCTGCAATCGCAATGCGCGGCCCGCGCGCCGCTGTTCTCGCCGCAACGTGAAAAAGCGGCAGTGCTGCAGTTGATGGATAATCTGGTCCATCCACATGATTCCTGAACCGCCTCATCAACATCCGTCGCCCCGGTCAAAGCCGAAATGACGTCTCTCTGGATAACGACCAATGAACAACCCAACCGATCCCATCATCAAACTCACCTCGTTTTCCCACGGCGGCGGCTGCGGCTGCAAGATTGCGCCCGGCATCCTGGCGGAAATCCTGCAAAAATCGAGCGGCTTTCCGGTGCCGAAGGAATTGATGGTCGGCATCGAGACCGCGGACGATGCCGCAGTGTACCGGCTCAACGATGAGCAGGCGCTGATTGCCACCACCGACTTTTTCATGCCGATCGTCGATGACCCTTACGATTTCGGACGGATTGCCGCCACCAACGCAATTTCGGATGTGTATGCGATGGGCGGCACGCCGATCATGGCGCTGGCGCTGGTCGGCATGCCGATCGGCAAGCTGCCGATCGAGATGATCGGCAAGATCATCCAGGGCGGCGAATCAATCTGCGCCGAAGCCGGCATCCCGATCGCCGGCGGCCACACCATCGACTCGGTCGAGCCGATCTACGGTCTGGTGGTGCTGGGCCTGGTGCATCCGTCCAGGGTCAAGCGCAATGCCGATGCGAGGGCTGGCGACCAGCTGATCCTGGGCAAGCCGCTCGGCGTGGGCATCCTGTCTGCCGCGCTGAAAAAAGACCTGCTGGATGCCGCCGGCTACGCCGCGATGATCGAGAACACCACCAAGCTCAATAAACCCGGCAAGGCCCTGTCCGAATTGTCCGGCGTACATGCGCTCACCGATGTCACCGGCTTTGGCCTGCTTGGGCATTTGCTGGAACTGGCGCGCGGCGCAGGCTTGAGCGCCAGGCTGGACATGCGCCGGATTCCGCTGCTGCCGGGCGTGGCGGAACTGGCGCAAAATGGATGCGTCACCGGCGCCTCCGGTCGCAACTGGGCCGGCTACGGCCATGATGTGATTCTGGCGGACGCCATCACGCCGGTGCAGCAAGCGCTCCTGACCGATCCGCAGACCTCTGGCGGCCTGCTGGTGTCGTGCGATGCCGGTTCGGTGGAAGACGTGCTGGCGCTGTTCAGGCGAGAGGGTTTCGCACATGCGGCGCTGATCGGGGAAATGTCGGCCGGCCCGGCCAGGGTGCAGGTAACGGGCTGACGCGTGCCGACTGCGCCGCAGCAGCGGCAAGCATGGATCAAATCCGCTCAATCCGGCCATTAAAGCAATTTATATGGGAGTATAGGCAAAAACCATCAATATTCCCAATGAATTCGCCGCAATTTAAAATTACACCATGGAGTATTAAACTGCAAAAATGAGGTGGACGGCGTCGCAAACACTGCTTTTCGTGCCGCATTCATCCATTGCCCGACGTGGCCAGGCGGATGCCGCTGCATTGCCAGCGAGCCGCTGCCGGGAAGAAATTGCGGTAGCTGGCACGCGCGTGGCCTGCAGGCGTGACATAGGAAGAACCGCGCAAGACGTACTGGTTCACCATGAACTTGCCGTTGTATTCGCCGACCGCGCCCGCCGCAGCGACATAACCCGGATACGGCGCATAGCTGCTCGAGGTCCATTGCCAGCAGGCGCCGAACAGCTGCGCCAGCCCGGTTGAGGCCATCGCCGCGCATTCCCATTCCGCTTCGGTCGGCAACCGTGCGCCGGCCCAGCGGGCATAGGCATCGGCCTCGAAATAGGATAGATGCGTGGCTGGCAGCCGCGCATCCAGCGGCTGCATGCCCTGCAAGGTGAACTCCTCCCATTTTCCGGTGGAGGCGCTTGCTGCATGCCGCCAGTACAGCGGCTGCGCCAGCTGGTCGGCGCATACCCAGTCCCAGCCTTCCGACAGCCACAGCGCCGGATTCCGGTAACCGCCGGCATCGATGAAGGCGAGGTAGTCGCGATTGGTCACCAGGCGCGAGGCCAGCATGAACGGCTCGATGAATTGCCGGTGCCGCGGCAGTTCATTGTCGAAGCAGAATCCTGCGCCTTCATGCCCGATCCCGGCGATGCGCGCATCGAATGCGACCCAGCCGGGCGCGCCGGCATCCGGCTCTGCCGCGTCGTACCGGATCGAAGGCGCATCTGCATACGCCGGCTTGAGCGGATTCATCGACAGCAGATGCTTGACATCGGTCAGCATCAATTCCTGGTGCTGCTGCTCATGCTGCAAGCCCAGTTCGGTCAGCGCCGCAAGTTCGCCTGCCGCACCGGTTCGCGCCAGCAGCGCCAGCATCCGTTCATCGACACTGCGACGGTACGCTGTCACTTCCGCCAGCGATGGCCGCGTCAGCAATCCGCGCTGCGGCCGGGGGTGTTTTTCGCCGACACCGTTGTAATAGGAGTTGAACAGCATGCGGAAAGCCGGATGAAATGCGCGAAACCCGGGCAGGTAGCGCTCCAGGATGAAGGTTTCGAAAAACCAGGCGGTATGCGCCAGATGCCATTTGACCGGGCTCGCATCCGGCATCGATTGCGCGCAGCAATCTTCCGCCGATAGCGGCGCGGCGATTGCCTCGGTGCGTTCGCGCACGCTGCAATAGCGTTGCCGCAGCAGGGCGGCCTGCGCCGAAGTCGCATGGTCAGCCTGCGCACTCATTGCGCTACGCCTTCCGCATGGTTATATCGCCTGCGCATGGCATACCATGAACCACCCTTGCGCATCGGTCCAGCAGCGCACATGGCCGAACCCGGCGCGCTCAAGCAGCATCACGAAATCTTCTCGCGTGTACTTGTAGCTATTTTCGGTATGGATACGCTCGCCCTCTTCAAAGCGCCGCCGGCCGCCGGGCCAGCTGACGTCCACCGCACGCGCTGCCTCCAGATGCATTTCAATCCGGTTCTGGTCCGCATTGAAACAGGCCCGATGCGTCCATTCGCGCACATCGAAGTCGGCTTGCAACAGCGCATTCAGGTGCCGCAGCAGGTTCAGGTTGAACGCCGCAGTCACGCCCAGCGCATCGTCGTAGGCTGCTTCGAGCATCCGCCTGTCCTTGATCAGATCGACACCGATCAGCAGAGCGCCACCGGCGCGGCGATCCGTGCCGCATGCCGCATGCACCCGGCGCAAGAAGGCGACGGCCTGTTCCGGAGTAAAGTTGCCGATCGATGAGCCCGGATAGAAAAACAGCCGGCGCTCGCGGCGCACTGCATCCGGCAAATCCAGCGTTTCCGAAAAATCCAACCCGAGGCCGGTCATCTTGATCTCTGGAAAACGCTGCCGCAACAGGCTGAGCGCATCGCGCAGGAAATTGGCCGAAATATCGACCGGCACATATTGCGCCGGCTGCAGCGCGGCAAACAGTCTTGCTGCCTTGGCGCAATTGCCGGCGCCCAGGTCGATCAGCGTGCCCCCCTGTCCGATGGATGCGGCAATCGCAGGCAGGTGCGCATCGAACACGGCGGCTTCGGTGCGGGTCAGGTAATATTCGGGCAATTCGCAAATCGCCTCGAACAGTTTCGACCCGAGCGCGTCATACAGGAACTTGGGCGCAATGCATGCCTGCCGCGCCAGGATACCGGCGGTCAATTCCGTCCGGACGACATCGGCGCTCATGCGGTGCATCTGGATCAATTCCGTCAACGGTGTTCCGGAAGTCGGCGTATTCGGCATGGAGAGATCGCTTCCCGCCCGGCAAGGCGAAATCGGCGCATATCGGTTATTCATCCGGCACGATGCAGTCTTGACTGCATCGTGCCCCGTTTTCAGCTTCTCCCTCCGGGAGAGGTTGGGAGCGAAGCCGGGACTTCGAATGGCATGCCATTCGCCGGCGGAACTGCGCGGCTTGCCAGCCGGTGCGCGCACTGCAAGTGAAGGAACCCGGTTCCAATCCTGTTCGTTCCAAATCCATAACAAGGTTTTTGCTATCATAGGCGGTTCATCGTTTTATCGCTTGAGGCGTCACAAACCGCCTTCTGCAATGGACGCCGCTTGTTTCCCCCTTCTCACGACATCAACCATTCCATGAGCACATTTTCCATTTTCCGCACAGCCAGATCCTTGCTGGCAATCCCGCTTGCATGTGTAGCACTGCTTTCCGGCAGCATCAGCCATGCGCAACAAGTATTCCGGGTATCCGCCATTCCCGATGAAGCACCGACCGAGTTGCAGCGCAAGTTCAAGCCGCTGGGCGATTACCTGGAGCAAAAACTTGCCATGAAGGTCGAATTCATCCCGGTCACCGACTATGCTGCTTCGGTCGAAGGCCTGATCAACCACAAGCTCGACATGGTATGGTTCGGCGGCTTTACCTTCATCCAGGCGAAAGTGCGCAGCAACAACAAGATCATTCCGATCGTGCAACGCGAGGAAGACGAAAAATTCAAGTCGGTATTCATCACCACCGACAAATCGATCAACAAGCTCGAAGATCTCAAGGGCAAGACCTTTGTCTTTGGTTCCGAATCTTCGACCTCAGGGCACCTGATGCCGCGCTCCTACCTGCTGGCGGCAAAGATCAATCCGGATACCGACATGAAGCGCATCGCCTTTTCCGGCGCACATGATGCAACGGTAGCAGCCGTGTCCGGCGGCAAGGTCGATGCCGGTGCGCTGAACATCTCGGTATGGGAAAAACTGATTGCGCAAGGCAAGGTCGATCCCAAAGTCGTGCGCGTGTTTTACACCACACCAGGCTATTACGATTACAACTGGTCGGTACGCTCGGACATGAACCCAGTCCTGCGCAAGAAGCTGACCGACGCCTTCCTCGCCCTGAACCGGAACGATCCGCAAGGCAAGGAAATCCTCGACTTGCAACGTGCCACGCGCTTCATTCCGACCAGGGCGGAAAACTACACCGCAATTGAAGCCGCCGCCCGCAACGCCGGCTTGTTAAAGTGACGGCGATGTCCAGGAGCACACGGCGCGATTGGCAACAGCACCCTTCATCGTTGGGCATGCCATGAGCTTTGCGTTGCACGGCGTCAGCGTACGCTTTCCATCGGCGTCGGCGTCAGGCGCGCATGCGTTGTCCGGTCTGACCCTGTCGATTGCGCAGGGCGAGCAGGTTGCACTGATCGGGCCGTCCGGCGCCGGCAAGACTACCCTGCTGCATACCCTGGCATGCGCGCACCAGCCGGATGCCGGCAGCCTGCGGACATTCGGTGCCGATCCGTGGCGGCTCGGCAGCGCGGCGCGCCATGCCTTGCGCTGCCGATTATTCCTCGCGCCGCAGACCCCGCCATTACCGCCACGCCAGCGCGTGGTAACCGCAGTGCTGGCGGGCCTGCTGCCGCAATGGAGCACATGGCGGGCAATCGCATCGCTGGTCAAGCCGGCCGATCCGCAAGCCGCATTTGCTGCGCTGGCGCAATTCAACCTGCAAGACAAGCTGTATGCACGGGTGGACCATCTGTCCGGCGGCGAGCGGCAGCGTTGCGGCATGGCGCGCCTGCTGGTTTCCAATGCGCAGGCATTCCTGGTCGATGAACCGCTGTCCGCGCTCGATCCGGCCCTGGCGCTGCAGACGCTTGCCGTGCTGCAGCAGGAAGCAACAGCGCGGCGTGCAACGCTGGTATGCAGCCTGCATCAGGTGGAATTGGCGCGCAGGCATTTTCCGCGCATCATCGGCCTGCGCGACGGGAAAGTTGCATTCGACGCGCCGCGCGCAGCGGTCAGCGACGCCATGATTGCCGCGCTCTACCGCAATGCGCAGAATGCGGAGATTCCCGCCACCACCGAAACCGGGACGGCGCCGATGCAGCAAGCCATCGGGCCGCGCTGTTTTTGATTCAGCCCATTTCCGTCACGATGTTTTATAACGCTCCCGTCCCTCCCCATGTCGATCCCGCCTGGCGCGGCCGGATCACTGTTTTCGTGATTGCCCTCGCCCTCCTGTGGCCGATGCTGATCATGGCGGAATTCAAGCCGTGGGCCTTGATCGATACCCAGAGCCTGATGGCGACTGGCCGCTTCCTGGCTGCCTTCTTCCCGCCTGCGCATTCGGCAGAATTCCTGCAACTGGTGGCCGAAGCTACCTGGCAAACCGTTGCGATGGCGACCGCCGGCCTGACGCTGGCGCTGGCCGGCGCGATTCCACTGACGCTGCTGGTGACCGACAAGCTGTCCATTTCGCGACTGGGGCGGGATCGCATGGGTCTGCTGCCGTATCTGGTCCGGCAAGGCGCACGCTGGCTGCTGGTGCTGCTGCGCAGCGTGCCGGAACTGGTGTGGGCACTGCTGTTCGTGCGGGTAGTCGGCCTGGGACCAACCGCCGGCGTGCTGGCGATTGCACTGACCTATTGCGGCATGCTGGGCAAGGTGTATGCGGAAATACTCGAATCGTCCGATGCACACGCCACCGATACGCTGCTGAAAAACGGGTGCGGCCGGCTGGCGGCATTGTTCTACGGCGCGCTGCCGGAAGCGGCTTCGGAACTGGTGTCGTATACGATTTATCGCTGGGAATGCGCCATCCGCGGTTCGGTGGTAATGGGCTTTGTCGGTGCCGGCGGCCTTGGCCAGCGCATGGACGAATCCCTGAAAATGCTGGCCGGCGGTGAAGTCGCGAGCATGCTGATCATTTTCGTGCTGCTGGTGGCCTGTGCCGATGGCATCAGCAAAATATTGCGCAGGAACCTGGGATGAAAAATGCCTTGCCGCGCGCCGCGCCGACGCTGCGCATCTCGACCGCCTTGCTGCTGGCGGGCCTGCTGGCGCTGGTGGTCGCCAGCTTCGCATCGCTGCCGCTTCAGTGGCGGACATTCTTCACCGGTGAAGCCTTGCAGACGACCGGCGAATTCCTGCGCGGCTTCGCACCGCCCGAAACAGCGCCCGGCTTCCTCTACAAAACCGCCATCGGCACCATCGAGACACTGTCGATGTCGGCCCTGGGCACGCTGATTGCCGTGCTGCTCGGTATTGCGCTCGCGGTGCCGGCCAGCGGCCGTTTCGGTCTTGCGGTGCGTGTGCCAACACGCATGGCGTTGAATATCCTGCGCTCGATTCCGGAACTGGTGTGGGCCTCGATCCTGCTGATCGCCGCCGGCCTCGGTCCTTTCGGCGGCACCATGGCGCTGGCGGCGCACACGACCGGCGTGCTGGGACGCCTGTTCGCCGACGCGCTGGAAAACGCCTCGCCCTTGCCCGAGTCGACATTACGCATCAACGGCGCGCAGCCGATGGCGGCATTCCTGTATGCCACGCTGCCGCAAATCGTGCCGCAAATGCTGTCCTATACGCTGTATCGCTGGGAAAACAATATCCGCGCCGCCGCCATTCTCGGCGTGGTCGGCGCAGGCGGCCTGGGCCAGATGCTGAAATATCACCTGTCGCTGTTCCAGATGCAGCAGGCCGCCAGCGTCATCATCGCGATGCTGCTGCTGGTGGCGCTGGTCGACGCACTCAGTTTCACGCTACGGAGGGTGATGACGCGCTAGCGCGTTTTACGGCGCAGGCAAACCTCCTGGCATGCTGCTTGACCATTCTCGAATGATGTAGCCGGAGATCGGGATGACGGCACAAAATAGTGTTATTACTTTTCCGATCAGATGGAACCATGCATGCTGGAACTGCGCCACATCAATAAATCCTATGCCAACGGTCGGCGTGTCTTATCCGACCTGTCCTACGTGCTCGCGCCCGGCGAATACGTCGCCGTCATGGGCGATTCGGGTGTCGGCAAATCGACCCTGCTGAACCTGATCGCCGGGCTCGACAGCGCGGATAACGGTGACATTCTGATCGATGGTGTCAACATGGCGACGCTGTCCGATGATGCGGCAACCCTGCTGCGACGCGAGAAATTCGGCTTCATCTTCCAGGCCTTCCATGTGCTGCCGCACTTGACGCTGCACCAGAATGTCGCCCTGCCGCTGCTGCTGAACGGCATTGCGCCGGCGCGCGCCGAACAGATGCTGGCGGCAGTCGGCCTGCACGGCCGCAGCGGCGATTTTCCGCGCCAGTTGTCGGGCGGCGAATTGCAGCGCGTCGCCATCGCCCGGGCCCTGGTGCACCGGCCGAAACTGGTGCTGGCCGATGAGCCGACCGGCAATCTCGACCCGGACACCGCGCACGACATCCTGCAGTTGCTGCGCACGGAGATCAAGCACAACGGCGCATCCGGCATTCTCGTGACCCATTCACCCGCCGCCGCCGCCAGCGCCGACCGCATCCTGGTATTGACGAAAGACGGCCTGCACCCCGCCGTTACAGGCGGCCACGCATGACTGCCGACACCGCCGCCCGCTGGCATCTGGAGCAATGGCTGCTGGGCGGCGAGTGGCGCACGCATCCGCTGCGCGCCTGGATCGCGATTGGCGCGATTGCGCTCGGTGTGGCGCTCGGCTTTGCGATCCACCTGATCAATGCGGCCGCCTTCAATGAATTTTCCGCCGCCATCAAAAGCGTGGCCGGCCAGGCCGATCTGCAGGTGCGCGGCGCGCAGCCGTTTTTCGACGAGGCCGTCTATCCCTCTCTGGCGCAGCACGCCGGCGTTGCCATCGCCAGCCCGGTGCTGGAATTGAATGCCGCGCTGCCGGACCGTCAAGGCGCATTGAAAATACTCGGCATCGATGCATTGCGCGCCGCCGCCATCGCACCGGATCTGATCGGCCTGCCCGCCACCGACCGGCCGTTCGATGCGCTGGCCGACGATGCGATCTTCCTGTCGCCGGCGGCGATGGCATGGCTGAAGACAACGCCGGGCAATGCATTGCACTTGCGTTCCGGCACGCGGACCATCACGCTGCGCGTGGCCGGCGGGCTGGCGCATGCACGCGCCGGGCAACGCATCGCAGTAATGGATATCGGCGCCGCCCAGTGGCGTTTCGACCGAATCGGCCAGTTGTCGCAGATCGACCTGAAGCTTGTGCCCGGGATCGACCGCAATGCCTTCAAAAATACGCTGGCGCAGGAACTGGATGGCCGCTACCTGGTCACCGAAACGGCAGACCAGGAGGCGAAAACCGCCAGCATGTCACGCGCCTACCGGGTCAACCTCAACGTGCTGGCGCTGGTGGCGCTGTTTACCGGCGCGTTTCTGGTGTTCTCGACGCAAGCCTTGTCGGTATTGCGGCGGCGCAGCCAGTTCGCCCTGCTGCGCGTGGTGGGGCTGACGCGCCGGCAACTGCTGGCGCAGATCCTGCTGGAAGGGTTGGCCTTCGGCACGGCCGGCGCGCTGGCCGGATTGCTGCTGGGTTACGGGCTGGCTGCGACGGCGCTATATTTCTTCGGGGGCGATCTGGGCGGCGGCTACTTTCCCGGCGTCCGGCCCAACGTACATTTCACACCACTGGCGGCGTTGCTCTTTTTCATCGCCGGCGTTGCGGTCGCGCTGCTGGGCAGCGCCGCACCCGCGTGGGAAGCGGCGCGCGCAAAACCGGCACTGGCGCTGAAAGCGGGTGCGGAAGACGTTGCCCTGTCAAAGCTGGCCACGCCCTGGCCCGCCGCTGCCTGCCTTGCATTGGGTGCGGCCTTCACGCGCCTGCCGCCAGTCTTCGATTTGCCGCTATTCGGCTATCTCTCGGTGGCATTGCTGCTGATCGGCGGAATCGCCCTGATGCCGCGTTTTTCAGCCTGGCTGTTTGCCGCACTATCCGCCGTCCTGTCGCGCTCCGGCGTCATGACGGCATTGGCGCTGGCGCGCTTGAGCAATGCCCCGAACCAGGCCTCGATTGCCTTGGGCGGAGTGCTATCGAGCTTCAGCCTGATGGTAGCGATGGCGATCATGGTGACCAGTTTCCGGGTATCGGTCGACGAATGGCTGACCCGCATCCTGCCGGCACAGCTGTATGTCCGTTCCGCCGCCGGCGGCGACACCGGCGCACTCGCGCCCGAAGAGCAACACGCGATCGCGGGATTGCCCGGCATCGCGCGCGCAGACTTCCTGCGCACCTCGCCGCTGACACTGGAGGCCGGCAGGCCAAGCGTGATCCTGATTGCACGTCCGATCGACGCCGCCGATCCGGGCCGCATCCTGCCGCTGATCGGCGACGCGCTGGCGTCCGATGCGCTGCCGCCTGGCACAACGCCGATCTGGGTATCGGAAGCCATGCTCGATCTGTACGGCTATGCCGTCGGCCAGCACGTTTCCCTGCCGCTGGGCGGACAGCCGCGCGCCTGTATCGTGGCTGGCGTGTGGCGCGACTATGCGCGGCAATCCGGGGCGATCCAGATGCGGCTGTCCGATTACCAGGCATTGACCGGCGACCGCCAGGCCACCGACGCCGGCTTATGGCTGCAACCCGGCGTCATGCCGGCGCAGGCGATTGCGGCATTGCGGCGCCTGCCGTTCGGCGCGGCGCTGGAATTTTCGGAACCGGGCGAGATCCGCGCAGTCAGCCTGCAAATCTTCGACCGCAGTTTCGCGGTAACCTATCTGCTGGAACTGGCGGCGATCGTGATCGGCCTGTTCGGTGTGGCGGCAACCTTTTCCGCGCAGACGCTGGCGCGCGCCAGGGAATTCGGCATGTTGCGGCATATCGGCGTCACGCGACGGCAGATTCTCGGCATCCTGGCGCTGGAAGGCGGCTTGCTGACGGCGGCCGGCATCGGCGTCGGGTTTGCACTGGGCTGGGGCATCAGCCTGATCCTGGTGTTCATCGTGAATCCGCAATCGTTTCACTGGAGCATGCAGCTGCATGTGCCTTGGGGCATGCTGGCCGGCGTGGCCGTCGTTCTGCTGGCTGCGGCAATGGCGACGGCGCTGGCAGCGGGACGTTATGCGGTGTCGGGAAATGCGGTCAAGGCTGTCAGGGAGGACTGGTGATGCAACGCTTGCGCAAATGGTTTCCGTCATTTCCGCCCTATCTGCGCAGACGGAAATTCGATGCCGTCGGCCGGGCCATACCGATGGCGCTCCCGCTCCTCGTCTTGCTACATGCGATTGCATTTGCCGCCCCGTCCCGATTCTCGCCGGTGACGCCCGATGCACCCCTGGTTTTTCCGCGCGACTTCGGCGCCCATCCCTCCTTCCGTACCGAATGGTGGTACGCCACCGGCTGGCTGGAAACACCGGACAAAAAGCCGCTCGGGTTCCAGATCACCTTCTTCCGTTCCGCGACCGGGCATGACGCCGCCAATCCGAGCCGTTTTGCGCCGAAGCAGCTGGTCATCGCGCATGCGGCGCTATCCGACCCCGCCGTCGGCAAGCTGCTGCACGACCAGAAAAGCGCGCGCGAAGGTTTCGGGCTGGCGTATGCGAAGCAAGGCACTACCGATGTGAAGCTCTATGACTGGCGCTTTGTGCGCGAGAGCGACGGCCGCTACCGTGCCACGGTCAAGGCGCGCGATTTCACGCTGGCATTGATGCTGGCGCCGACCGGGCCACCGCTGCTGCAAGGCGAGCATGGCTATTCGCGCAAGGGGCCGAAGCCGCAGCAGGCCAGCTATTACTATAGCGAGCCGCAATTACGAGTCAGCGGCAGCATCAGCCGCAACGGCAGACAGACAGCGGTCGGCGGCAGCGCCTGGCTCGATCATGAATGGTCGAGTAGCGTGCTCGATGCCGATGCTGCCGGTTGGGACTGGCTCGGCGCCAATCTCGGCGACGGTTCCGCACTGATGGCATTCCGGATACGCGGCAAGGACGGCAGCGATGTGTGGGCGCATGCGGTACTACGCGATGCGAGTGGCCGCATCACGCAGTACGGGCCGCGACAGGTCCGTTTCCGGCCGCTGCGCCTGTGGCGTTCGCCACGCACCAACACCAGCTATCCGGTCGCGGTCCGTGTCGAAACCGGCTCTGCGGCATGGGAATTGA
>DATEZO010000033.1:0-15208 GCA_035255485.1 Burkholderiaceae bacterium | reverse complement strand
GCCATCATCAACATGCTGATGCTGGTGCCGTCGATCTACATGCTGCAGGTCTACGACCGGGTGATCCCGAGCCGCAATGACACCACGCTGCTGATGCTGACGCTGATCATGCTGGGTGCCTATCTGTTCATGGGGGCGCTGGAATTCGTGCGCAGCCTGGTGCTGGTGCGGGTCGGCGCGCGGTTCGACATGCATCTGAACAAGCGCGTGTACACCGCCGCGTTCGAGCAAAGCCTGCGCAAGGGCGGCGGCAATGCCGGCCAGGCGCTGCAGGACCTGACCAACCTGCGCCAGTTCCTGACCGGCAATGCGCTGTTCGCGTTTTTCGATGCGCCCTGGTTTCCGATCTACCTGATCGTGATTTTCCTGTTCGAGCCGTCGCTGGGCCTGTTCGCGCTGGCCGGCACGGTGATCCTGGTGTCGCTGGCATACATCAATGAAAAGGTGTCGAGAAAGCCGCTGAGCGAGGCCAATTCGATGGCGATTGCTTCGACCACCCTGGCCACCAACAATCTGCGCAATGCGGAAGTGATCGAGTCGATGGGCATGCTGCCGAACCTGATGCAGCGCTGGTTCAAGATGCATACGAAATTTTTGCAATTGCAGGCGGAAGCCAGCGAAAAGGCCGGCATCGTCGGCGCCATCACCAAGTTCGTCCAGGTGTCGCAGCAATCGCTGGTGCTGGGCTTTGGCGCCCTGCTGGCGGTGGAAGGCAAGATCACGCCGGGCATGATGATCGCCGCGTCGATCCTGATGGGCCGGGCGCTGAGCCCGATCCAGTTGCTGATCGGCGTGTGGAAGCAGTGGAGCAGCACGCGCAGTGCCTATCAGCGCCTGACCGAGCTGCTGGGCACCTATCCGCCGCGCGGGGCCGGCATGGAATTGCCGAAGCCGCAAGGCGCGGTATCGGTGGAGGCGGTGACCGCCGCGCCGCCCGGTTCGCAGGTCGCGGTGTTGAAAGGGTTGAATTTTGCCATCCAGCCGGGCGATACGCTGGGCGTGATCGGGCCGAGCGGGTCCGGCAAGTCGACGCTGGCGCGTCTGCTGGTAGGCGTATGGCCGGCTGCGGTGGGCAAGGTGCGGCTGGACGGCGCGGATATCTTCCAGTGGAACAAGGATGAACTGGGGCCGCATATCGGCTACCTGCCGCAGGATATCGAGCTGTTCGCCGGCACCGTCAGCGATAACATCGCCCGCTTCGGCGAAGTGGATGCGGAAAAGGTGATCGAGGCCGCCAAGCGCGCCGGCGTGCATGACATGATCCTGCATTTCCCGAAGGGCTACGACACGCCGCTGGGTGATGGCGGAGCCGGACTGTCCGGTGGCCAGAAGCAGCGCATCGGCCTGGCCCGGGCGATGTATGGCGACCCGTCGCTGATCGTGCTGGACGAGCCGAATTCCAATCTGGATGACGTGGGCGAGCAGGCGCTGGTGGCAGCGATCGTCGATCTGCGCAAGCGCGGCAAGACCATCGTACTGATTACCCATCGCACCAGCATCATTGGCGTGACCAGCAAGCTGCTGCTGCTGCATGAAGGCACTACCAAGCTGTTCGGCCCGACCAACGAGGTATTGGCGGCATTGACCAAGGCCGGCCAGCAGCAGGCGCAGCAAGTGCAACAGGTCCAGCAGGCACGCCAGCCGGCGGTGACCGAGGCGCAGGCGCGCCTGGCGCCAAGCGGCCAGAAGACTACCGTAGCGGAAGAGGAATAATGATGAGAAAGCTGTTTGGCAAGCGGGAGGCCGCAACCGATGTCGTGGCCCATGATGTGGAGCTGCATGCAGTCAATACCGACGCCACGTCGCATGCGCGGCTGGGCTGGCTGATCGTGCTGGCGGGCGTGGGCGGATTTTTGCTGTGGGCGTCGTTTGCGCCGCTGGACAAGGGCGTGCCGGTCAACGGCACGGTGATGGTATCCACCAACCGCAAGGCGATCCAGCACCAGACTGGCGGCACCGTCGACGATATCCTGGTGAAGGACGGCGATGTGGTGAAGGCCGGCCAGGTGCTGGTGCGCATGAATGAAGTGCAGGTTAAATCGGCGGCCGAAATGACGCGCGGCCAGTATTTTTCCGCACGCGCCGCGGAAGCGCGCCTGATCGCGGAGCGTGACGGCAAGAAAACGATCGTTTTCCCGCCCGAGCTGGAGAGCATGAAAAACGACCCCCGGATAGCGTCCAATATCAGCTTGCAAAGCCAGTTGTTCAGCTCGCGCCAGTTGGCGATCCAGAATGACCTGGCGGCCACCGACGAAAACATCGCCGGACTGAAGGCGCAAGTGCACGGCCTGCAGGAATCGCGCGATACGCAAAAGATCCAGCAGGCCATCCTGAAGGAACAGCTGGACGACTTGCGCGACCTGGCGAAGGAAGGGTATGTCGCCCGCAACCGGGTGCTCGACCTGGAGCGCACCTACGCGCAGGTCAATGGCGCGATTTCGGAAAACATTGGCAATATCGGCCGCACCCAGCGCCAGATTGCCGAACTGACGTTGCGCCGCGTCCAGCGCCAGCAGGAATACCAGAAGGAAGTACGTACGCAACTGGCTGATGTGCAGAAAGAGGCGACGGCGCTGCAGAGTCGCCTGATAAGCCAGGACTTTGATCTGGCGAACGTGCAGGTGAAAGCGCCGGTGGACGGCACGGTGGTCGCCCTGAACATCTTTACCCGCGGCGGCGTGGTGCCGCCCGGCTTTCGCATGATGGATATCGTGCCGAGCGACGATCCGCTGGTGATCGAAGGGCAGGTGCCGGTCAACCTGATCGACAAGGTGCATCCGGGCCTCAAGGTCGAGCTGAATTTTTCCGCATTCAACCGCAACCAGACGCCGCAGGTGCCGGGCATCGTGACGCAGGTATCGGCCGACCGCATGGTGGAGGAGAAGACCGGAGCGCCGTATTACAAACTGAAGGCGCAAGTCGCGCCGGAAGGCATGAAGATGATTTCCCATCTGCAGGTGCGTCCGGGCATGCCGGTGGAAGCATTTGTGAAGACCGGTGAGCGCACCATGATGAGCTACCTGCTGAAGCCGTTGTTCGATCGCGCCAATACCGCGTTGCGGGAGGAATGATCGTGAAGCCTGTTTCAGTCAAACGCTTGCTGGCGTCCGCCTTAGGCGCATCCCTGCTGTTGCAGGCCGGCTCCGCTTCGGCGCTGGGCCTGTTGCAGGCGTATGAGGCGGCGTTGCAGAACGATCCGACCTATCGTTCTGCCATCCATGAGAACGAGGCTGGGCAGCAGTATGCCGCGCTGGGGCGCGCCAGCCTGCTGCCCAGCGTCTCGCTGAATTATTCCGCCAGCCACAACCGCGCGGATGTGACCCAGCCGAATATACAGGGCAAGCAGGTCACGTCGCATCCGCAATACCAGAGCAACAACGGCTCGCTGTCGCTGCGCCAGCCGCTGTTCAACCCGGATGGCGTGGCGCGCTACCGCCAAGGCGTGGCGCAGACGAATTACAGCGAGGCGACTTTTTCCGGACGCAGGCAGGATCTCGTGTTGCGGCTGACGGGCGCGTATGTCGATGCGCAATACGCGCAAGACCAGCTGGCGCTGGCGGAAGCGCAGCGCGATGCGTATGCCGAGCAGATGCGCGTGAACCAGCGCATGTTCCAGAAGGGCGAGGGCACCCGCACCGACATGCTGGAGACGCAGGCCAAGCTCGACGTGGCGGAAGCGCAGGTAATCGAGTCGCGCGATAACCTGTCGACGGCGCGCAACACGCTGGCGGCGATGGTCGGCCAGGAGGTCACGTATCTGGACCCGCTTGCCAGCGGGTTTCGCGTCAAGCCGATGCAGCCGACCGATTTCGATGCATGGAAGACGCTTGCGCTGGAGAAGAATCCCGAACTGTCCGCGCAGCGCTTCGCGGTCGAGGCAGCGCGGCAGGAAGTCGAAAAGAGCCGCGCCGCCCATGCGCCGCGCATCGATTTCATTGCCAGCTACAGCCAGGGCAAATCCGAAACCATCAATACCTATAACCAGGATACGACCGGACGCAGCATCGGCCTCCAGATGAGCCTGCCGCTGTATTCCGGCGGCTATGCGAGCGCGGCAAGTACCCAGGCGGTCGCTAATCGGGACAAGGCGCAGTCCGACCTGGACACGAAGACCGGGCAGGTGCTGGTGGAGTTGCGCAAGCAATACAGCCTGGTGCTGAGCAGCATGGCCAGGATCGATGCGCTGGTAAAGTCGGTCAATTCGTCGGAGGTGCTGGTGGAAGCCACGCGCCAGAGCATCAAGGGCGGCGTCCGCATCAATCTTGATCTGCTGAATGCGCAGCAGCAGCTGTATGCGGCACGGCGCGATCTGGCGCAGGCGCGCTATAACTATTTGCTGAGTAATCTGCGCCTGCGCAATGCGGCGGGAACGCTGGGTGAAGAAGATTTGCGCGATACGGCGCGGTATTTCGTGGCGGCGCGCTGACATGACCCGATAAATGCAGCGCGGTAACGCGCTGCAGGCCTGTCGTTCCGGCAGGGTGCAAGCTGGAATCCTGCGGCATTACGATTGAACGAGGGTGGCATTTACACCACCCTGCACGCCATTCTTGCTTGATTGCGCGAATATCACCATAACAGGCGATATTGATACACCACCATGTATTTTTAAATACCTACGGAATGACTGCGTAATTAAGTAATTTTTGCCTATACTCCCTTTTTTTATGGCGAGTAATGCGTGATTACGGCGTCAACCAGGTACGCGCCAGGATGGCCAGCTTGCGCCACTGTCGTCGCGCCATCCCCACCCGCAGCTTCTCCAGCCCGCCGCTGGCTTCCAGCCGATTGCGCGTCTCCCTAATCCGATGCAGCACGGCTTCGCAGCTGGTGTAGCCTTTCAAATCCCAGTCCCAATAAATCGGATAGCGCAGCAGGGTGCCGGCCACCAACTCGTCCAGCGTCAAACGCCGCTGGCGGCGCGCAAAGACAGTTCCCTGTTTCAGGACATCCTCGGTCAAGCCCCAGCCGGCATAAAATGGCTGGCCGTACACCACCACCCGCTTGCCGCGCAACAGCGCATCAAAACCGGTGAGCGAGGTCATGGTATGCACAATGTCGCATGCATCGATGCAGCTCACCACCGAAAGCCGCAGTTCGATATGGTCGGCCAATGCGCGCGCTTCCGCCAGCGCCAGCTTGCCGGCACGGTTGCCCGACATTACGTCCGGGTGCGGCTTGTAGACGATAAAGGCTGCCGGATGTGCGCGCCGCGCCGCCTGCAGCAGCCCCAGATTGGTATTGATATCGGTACAGCCGTAGCGGATCGAGGCATCGTCCTCGACCTGGCCGGGCACCAGCACCACTTCCTTGCCGCTGGCGGGCCACGCCGCCGCCTCGCATGGTTCCAGGTTGTATTTGGTAATGCCGTGCTCGACGATGAATGCGCGCACTTGTCGGGCACGCGCCAGCTCCTTTTCGGAAAACTGCGCAGTGTCAAGAATGCATTCCAGGTTGGAAGGCCGGGTCGGGTCAAAATAAATCCCGCGCTCATCCAGCACCAGCGACAACGGACGAATCAAATCCGAGCCCAGCCCCACCGAACGAACAAAACCATCCTCCATGCGCAACACCGGCGCTGCATTCCGTTTACCCAGCTCCAGCAAACCGGCAGGCGCCTCGCGCCCCCAATAAACAAGGCAATCTCCCGACTGTACACCCAGGGTTTCGGCTTCCTTGACGTCGGAAACAAACGTCACCTGTCTTTGATCCAGCGCCAGCAGCGGCTTGATGTTGGCCGCCTTCCACCGCCGGAAACCGACGCCAATCATGCGCCTTGGGCTGGCGGTAGCAGAAAACCGGGCCGCCATCTCACGCTGCCGCACCAGCCACTCGATCACATCAAAAATCGTCCCGCGCTGGTGCGTTACCGGGTCCAGGTAACGGGTGTAATGGAAATACGCAGCGGCAAACAGCGCATCCACCGAGCGTGGACGAGTACGGCGCGCACAGGTTTGCCTGTCATCCGTCGCCCCCCAACCTGCATACCAGGGCATACCGAATACCGTCACCGGCTTGCCGGCCAACAGCGCCTCGAAGCCCATGGTGGACGTCACCACGTAGACCCGGTCCATCTGCTCGATCAGGCTCAGCGGATTGATCGCCTGGCGCAGCACCACGGTGCGTGCGTCGTCCTGCACATCGGTCAGGTAACCACCCTTGCGGCCAGCGCTCACTTCGGGGTGGGTTTTGACGTAGATCGTCGCGTGCGGATTTTCTGCGCGGGCCGCGGCCAGCATGGCGGCAAAGGTGTCCGCACTGGCACCACCGAGCGTCACGCTCATGTCGCCGGCGGTCTGGTCGATCACCAGTACGCGCTGAATACTTCTCGGGTTTGCCCCCTCGCCCGCAAGCGGGAGAGAGTCGGGGAGAGGGTGGCTTTGACGGCCGCAAAGGCGCAAATCCGCCAAATCCCACAACGGCGCATGGTTGTACTTGCTCAACCGATGCTCCAGCACCAATCCCTTGGCCCGCGCCACATCGGCGGCAATGCCATCCAGCAAATCAACAGGTGATGCCAGCAAGGATTCCAGCGTCGACGGTCGGGTGCTGTCGTAGTAAATACCCAGCGCATCCACCACCAGCGACAGCGGCGGAAAATGCTGGCCGGTGCCGAACGAGCGCAGAAAACCGTCTTCCAGGCAAACAAACGGCAAGCACCTCGCGGCAGCGATCCTGCGGGCACGGCGCGCATATTTTCGACATCCCCAACCCACGGTTGCGTCCAAATCATCAGCCGTATTCAGCAAGAGCATGACAGCCTGGCCATCCAGAAATGCACCTAACAACGGCAGCCGCCGCAGCCCCCGGTTGAAAACACCGAATCGCATTACCCCACCACCTTGAGCACTTCCTCCAGCCGGTGTGCCCAGGTGTGCCCGGCCAATACATAGCGCGCGCCCGCTTCGGCACGCGCCAGATCGTCAGAAGAAGGTCCATTCTTCAGGCGGGAAAATAGCGCAGCAGCCTCCTCCGCGTTATGCACTACGTGGCAAAAATCCTTGAAATAGCGATCCACCGCCGGGCTGGGATTGGTCACGGCAATGCCGCCACAAGCCAGAATCTCCACCAAGCGACGTGAATACATCGTTGCAGAATCTTCGATCGTATTCACATTCAGCGACACCAGATGATCCTTGTAAATCTGCGCTGTTTTGGCATGCGGTACGGCCGGCAGCACCTCCAGCCCCGGCAAGGAAGGATAGCGATAATTATCCGATTTGCGATCGGAATTACGGTCAATCACCGTCGATTCAAGACCGGTGCGGCTGGCGGCATCAAACATCAGGTCTTGCCAGATACGCCGCCGGTCATGCACATGATGGCTGTAACTGCCGACAAAGTTGGCGCGATGATGCTTGAAGTCGAACCCTGTGAAATTGTGGGTAGTGGGCTGCACGGGAAACATCAGCGTATTGACCGTTACCTCCGGCCCGACTACTGCGCGGTAGCGGGGAATGCAGTTTTCATCGACGGTGAATATATGATCGAACAGCTTGGCACTATTGATGAAGCGGTCGAAGTGGACGCCGTCTTCCTTGTTCCAGAAAACACATGGAATACCAAGATCGCGGGCATAAGCCACCATGCGCGCAAGCGTTCTATTGTTACGCTCAGGATGATCCGGATAGGCTGCAATCTTGAACTTCCACGCGTTCCTGCATCCATTCCATGCAGACTCGACAAAAACCACGTCTGGCTTCCAGACCTTGAGCAACAGCTTATGGTTCAGCGGCGTCAAATCGCATACCTGGCACTCGAATGCCAAACAGGATCTGGTCAACTCATCCGACACCAGAGCCATTTTCAGGTAGCGTAATTCACCACTGCGGGCACCCGCCCCATCCCGAAACCGCGAAAGCAGGGCATGCAGCAAGTGCATCATGCCTGCACTACGAAATTGACAGCGTCGTAGCGCGGATTTTGCCAAATCGGTGCGAACACAAAATCTGGGGCAATCAATTTCTGAACCTTGCGTCCGCACACGCGATCGGTGGCGAAATATTGTTTCCTCATATAGGAGCTTTTCCTTGAATAACTTTCTACACCACACATCTCATTCGACACTCATTTATTTGGCGAGATTCCATAGCTAATCCTCAACCGTCCTTACAAGACCGCGACATAAAAAAGCGAACAATGAAAATGTACATTGAAAGTCGCCGGTGGCCTGACGCGCCCCGCATTAGGGGAAATTCCAGTAGTACCATCCCCAGCTTCCAAACTGTTCAGGGCCCAGCCGAATATAGTGGTCGATCAAGCTCGACTGTACAGAGCGGGCCGCTGGCGGTCAGTACGTCGCTGTGAGTCAAAAAGTCGCCACGGGTCGCGAGCCAAGTCAGGTACTGGACGAGTGTGTCTTCGTACGCTTGATGGTGGCCGATAAAATTCCGAGGATGGCCTGAACGCTCTCTATATAACAGCGAGGTTGAATGCAGCAACATTGACGCGACGGGCTGCGCTACCCGCCTCCGCTGGAGGGCAGCAAACTCTTTTTCAAAAGGCAACCACGAGACCAGAGGATCGAGTGCAAAGTCCAAGAGTATCTCCTTAACACCGTTACTCCATTGGAATACAGGTTGAGCACTGACCAGCGGCCAAAGCTTTTCTTCGTTTCGGCGATAAATCGCACTAACAGCCTCAATTCCCGTATTACGTGCAGCCTCATACATTGCCACTGAATGCTTCATCGCCCCTGGTCGGAAGATTCGCGGTCGGCGGCCAAGATTCCGCTCGAATTTTTCGATGCCGAACTCAAGACATGCCTGTATGACATTCTTGTCAAGGGTATCAAATGCCGGGAAAACTGTTGGGTCATGAGGCCAATGTTTGTTTCTTACGATCACTTCCGGATGAATATGCAACTGAACGTCATGCCCGCGCCTTTCGAGCAACTCTGCAGCTCTGAATATCTGGTCATCGCCGTGCAATACGCATGTCGCATAATCGACGAAAAATGTTGCACGCGCCCCGAAACGCTCGAAGATGTCGCACAACCTCTCGATGCCAGCAGTTCGGCCATCGCCGAACCGTCCATAGATCAAGCGCTCGACATCATTTCCGGTTGCCCGCCCGGGCAATGCTTCCACGTCAACAGAGATCATCGAAGCAGTCCGAATTTTCGGGAGAACCGACAGGCGCACCCACTCTAGAACAATCTCGTTTTCTGGCCACCAGCTACGTAACCCGATTCGAAATTGCGTACAGTCCGCCGGGAGAGTAAAGGAGAAAGACGACCCCACCCTACCAACGCCGGTGGACAGATATCGATAAATACCGACTGTTGGGTCATGTGAAGTAGCGAACCCGTCGAGAATTTTTACACCACCTTCTTGCTCGCCGCATTCAACGCTGACAAGTGCACGCCTATCCGACGTACCAATTGCTCCTAAGAGGGCAGCCTCAAATAATACTGTAGCGCCCGAAGGGGCGCTCACCTCATGCCACTGTATCTTGGAGGTAAGCTGAGCGTGGCCCGATTCAAAGAGCTTGCCGAGACATTCAGAATTCGGAATGGACACAGAGCTTGTTACAGCCTCAATCATAACCCTGTAAAAGTCTTCAATATAGTGAAAGGGGCTGGAACCCCAGCGATGTGAAAGAGCACCTACCTGCAATTGAGAGGGGACAACGATAAACTGACTGTCTAACAAATCAATTTCCATGTGCTGGTATAAACGCTCTAGGAACAGGTTTGCGGCCGATATTTTTTCAGGCGGGTAGACTGGCAAGAAATTACTACCATCCTCATGTTCGATACTCCAGTACACTTTGTTTACGCGCAAACGGCTCAGCATTCCTCGTCGTTTCAGCAGTTCAATCAGCCGGCTCCACCCATGTTTCCAATACGTAAAAAACGCCTCAGATCTCGACGGAATGATTGCTCCGAGCAATGGATCACATCGAAATCCCGACGAATACAGTTCGTTTGATACAGTACATACTGATCCGTCACGGGTTTCGAAAAGATCGAAACGTTCATCAATCGAATCGATCAGGATGATGTCCGCGTTTGTGGTGAGTAGAAGGCTTTCCAGACGTTTGTTGATATCGATATCCACCATGCGCCGCTGGAATGACGACTCGATCTTATCGAGTGCAACCCCATGCACGGGTCGGGTCGCGAACGCACTAGCCAACGAAGTCCGCGCTACGTAGGTCTCGACACTAAAGAAAGCAGCGGTGTGCTCGCCAAACCCGTCTCGACTAACGCAGCTACCCAGTATGAAAAAACTAGTCATCAGGAGCGATCCTGCCTAAATGAAGTACACGATTTCGCGTGGATACGACAGAACAGTTCTGTATCGCTTTGGATGGCCACTTCGATCTCTGAGTAAAAGCCAATACTCTTCTTGAACATACCGGTATCCGAGCATTGCCATTATTTGCCAACGTTAATTTTGCGCTATCGGTAATATCTTCCGACGGAAAGCATTGGGAAACCCCGAATGTTGTCCGGAGTGTACTCAACATAAATCAGCGCTCGCACATTATTTTCGCCGTCACTGATTGGCAGCATCAATTTATTATGTCCGGATTCATTGAAGCAACCGTCCATATTGAAGTCGTGGCCATATTCCTGCGTCAAAGGTGCGATAGTGTCATTGCTGCGTGCCAACACAATGCTGTTCTGCACCCACATCGGCTTTCCATATTTTTTAACAATGGAAGAATCACCTGCTTGCGACAAAATTAAAACATGACCGTTATCAGTTTCATTGAAGCGACGAAAATCAATACTGGAGGGGGCAAATTTCCATTCCCCAGAAACTCCGGTTAATGCAGTTTTATGATAAATCTCGCCCTTGTACAGAGACATAAGTTGAGTCTTTGCAACATCACCTTTCATTTCAAAATTCGAGGCAAATGCGAAGCCAACGATCTGATCGATCTTGTCGGAGCCGTTTAGCGGAGTTATATCCGCAAGCAGGTAACCATCTGCGAGTTTTGTGTCAATGATCCAATGATAGTGAAAGGCCTTGGTCAATATTGAAAATCCATTGGTATCCGGTTGTACATTAACGTTGTCATCCACAGATTGGTCAGGCTTAATCGTGGTAATAGGGTCATCCTGACAAGATGGCACACGATATGGCGCATGCATTTCATGTTTGTAGTCTGTCCTTACCCGGGGTAGCTCTTTCGCACCATCAAATCGCTCTATTTTTATGCACCAGGATTTACCGCAATTTTTGAGAACGCCAAATTCCACAAGATTATGTGGATTTGCACTGTTGGATCGATAACCTGCTGCAAAAGTGAATACTTTAGGCAGACCAGATGACTCACTTGCGTGAACGGCAAGTGACAGGCAAAGAGGGGCCGCCATGATGATCTGCACGACACGTTGGACAAGTGGAAATGAGCTCATTTTAGGAATCCTATTTCAACATCGATTATTTTTTGTTTGCTGCTCTGGTGCGCAACCCTGTCCGATGCCGCTTTCGACATTACAGCAAATAACTTTGGCCGTTCATATAACTCGGCAATTCCATTTGCCATGGCGACAGGATCGTCGCCGGGTGCCAAAATCCCGCAACTATCGTCGACAAACTCGGGAATCGCAGTCACATTATTTGTAACCGGGACCAGCCCCGAGGACATTGCCTCGTCACGGGAGACACCTTGTGCATCCATGCGCGTTGGACAGAGGAAAATTCCGTACTCTTTGTGAAGCCTTGCAATCTCGTCCTGCTTGAGAAAGCGCTGTTCTATATATACATTGCGGAATTCGCGTAGGGGAGCCAGTGTTTCTTCGAATAACGCCCCATCTCCGATCATTCTGAATTCCATATCGTGGAACCACGGCTTGGAAGATAGCAGTTGAATCGCCTTGACGCTAAGATCGTTGGCGTACTTGGCTGATGCGTAGGGGCGAATCGAAAGCACCTTCTTGCGCTGCTCAGTCGGTTTTTCTCGATAGTTAAATGTATCGGTATTGATAGGGTTGTGAATGATCGTGTAGTGGTCTTCCGAAATGCGGAAACCCAGATCCTCCATAACCTCTTCCGCAAAATAGCGTGACACGAACACTAATTTTAGATTGGCGGGGATAGATTGCAGCAGTTCGCGCCAGAACGCCATCCGTTTTTCGCTCTTCATTTTGGCGATAGTGCGCTGGTCTTCGGTTTGGTAGTTGAAGTCTCTTCGATGCCACGGCTGGATCTCCGCGCCGTGTATCCACACAACTACTTTGATATTGTCAATATGGAGCTGCAGCACCTCCCACATTGACGGATCGAGGAAATGCACCAGTACATTCTTGTACTGGCCACTGCATAGCATTTTGTTCAGGACTTCTTGTGAGCCGGTGGTCACATCAACATCTTCAAATTCATGGAAAGACACCGACTCATCAGGACGCAACCTGAATACGTCACACCTGACGCCACGCTCACGGTAGGCGCGCACGCGGCTGTGGACAAAACCGTTCCGATACAGGTCTTCGTATGAAGGGTAATGATTGGTCAGGACCAGATGCTCTGCCTGGCCGATCATCTCGGCCGGTTGCAAGTTACGGTGCCCGAGCACCAGCCCCTTGATTTCGGCACTGCCGCCAGCGTAGAAACGCAGCCCAAAACGGATGCTGGCGGTGCCCAGCGGAATATCCGCTTCCTGGTTGCGGTTCGGATGTTTGATGACGTGGCTGATCTTCTGTTTCTGCGCATCCAAAAACAAAATGACCAACTGGATGTTCAGGCCGGGGGTGGTGTCCAGATAAAACTTGAATTGCTTATCGACCCCGAGTTTATTCACACTGTGATCGGCGGTAGCGTACAGGTATTCGTGCTTGCCGTCCGGTAAGGTGGAATCGATGCGCCAGTGATCGTACTCCACTTCCAGTTTTATGGCCGCGCTCGGCGCCTTACCAAAATCAATGGCAAGTTGCTTGCCTGTCAGTACAGGAGATTCATCATGACCTGTAGCTTCCGGAGCGATACGTTCTGCCCGCATTAACAACTCATCAATGCTGATGCCGGTATTGAGCCCTTGCAGATCATCAACATGGACAGATACTACGTCACGCACCGCAGGTTCGGCGCCGTTCCGGCAATAGTTGAATTCGTCAATCGCCAGGCCGTTGTCTGAGACAAGTTGCGATGTCGCCAATCCGGCTAGCCACTCTGCCAGTATGGCATCTGCCACTTTATTGAAGCGGATCACAGCACTGCGTGCCGCCAGGCTGTTTGCCGGTCGGTATGCAGCTTCCGCATGTTGCAGTGTCGGCGCACCGTCAAGCAATGTGAAATAGGCCGCTTTACCGATGACGTCGGCCCCGCTGTAACGTGTCGCCAGCGCATAATCGAGCAGATAATTGGGACCGTAATGGTCTTCAGCAGCCATCGCTGCGACCAGATGAACATCTCCGACAACGGCACGCACTGTTTGCCCATCGATGTCTGGTGAAGACAGCAGCCGAATGCGCGAGTCGGAAATTGAACGCGCTGATGCAGTTTCACTCGCCACCACAATTACCAAATTGCTGTTCGTGTAATGTTGCTGCTGGTACTGATGCAGGATGCTGTCCAGTTCCGCCTGAGTTCTCGCCATGGCGACAACCGCGATATGCGGCAAGGTGTTTTGAGGTGTCTGCTTGGTTACCTTGGACAAGACATAGGCCAGGCGGTGCTCATAGGTGTGTTCAGTCAACACCTTGCGCAAGGCCGCCAGGCGCAGCTTGCGGCTGTGCTGTTCGTCCTTTGCCACATTATTGAGGTGACGCACCATTTCGCTGCCGCTATCGGTGGTAGCGACCAGATCACCGAACATCAGGCGCACTCCGCGCGAGAAGTTGCTGACAGTGATGGTGTTCGATGCCAGCAATTCAAAAACACGGCGGGCAAACATGGACTGCGACTGCTTGATTGAATTCAGATTGATCGCGTAGCGATAGCCTTTATAGGCTTTGTCAATCTGGTCAAACGGCAAGGTCCCGACAATATAGGGTTGATACTCGGGCGGAAACTGATAATTGGGATCGGTCTTGCCAAAATTGCGGTCGTAAATTTCAAGCGGGCGGAAGGCCGGAAGTTCTGCCACGAAATTGCCTAAATCCCGCGTACGCTCAGGATAGCGCACGTAATAGGCACCTGCGAAGCAGAAGGCATCCTTGCGATCGTAAGTTTCGATCGGGTTATTGTTTGCCGGCTGGCAGGCGAACGGCAATAGATACACACGCTCGTGTCTGAGGGCCGCTTTATAGCGATGGATACAATCGATGTCCGTCGTAAATACGTAGTCGAATAATTTTGCAGTGGTCAAAAAGGTTTCAAAATGAACCGGGTCTTCCTTGTTCCAGAAAACTGTCGGCACCTCCATTGTGCGGCACCATGCAACGATACCTTGCAGTTCCTGGCTGGTATGGCCAACCTTGCTACCCCATAACTCATCTTTGCCGCGCCATGCGGATTCGATAAACAATAACTCTGGCTGGAATGCCTTTAACTCCGCTTCCCACTGATCGGGGGTGAGCTGTTGCGTATCGCATTCGTGACAGTACGAACCAAAAGTGAACTC
The DNA here is from genome assembly GCA_035255485.1 of Burkholderiaceae bacterium. Taxonomy (GTDB): domain Bacteria; phylum Pseudomonadota; class Gammaproteobacteria; order Burkholderiales; family Burkholderiaceae_D; genus DATEZO01. The sequence goes on along the minus strand of DATEZO010000033.1, from coordinate 691 downwards.
GTCCATGATGCACGCCACTTTGAGCTGCCGCAGATATTTTACCGGTGCAGACGCTGGTATTAATACTGGCGGCAAGTGTTCGGTGATCTCTGATATAGACTGCGTTACGATCGGCTTTTGCCATTCAGGTATGACCGCTTTTGCTACCACCTGGTTAGTTTTGGTAGGTGCAACGACTTCCAATGCTTTCAGGCGATGATTTTTTTGTGCGCGACGTTTGAGCAATTCTTTCCGCCATGCCCATAAGGCACCCGGCAAACCGATTATTCCTCGCACGGACTTGACACTATGGATGAGCAAATAACCCAGCTGAAATGACAGGCTTGCACGTGTTTTGATGACTTGCTGTTCAGCCGCCATTTTTTGCTGCTGCAGCTTCTGCAATTTGGCATTGGCTTCTGCCAGCGTTTTCTTGTTATTTTTTACGTCGAGCTTGAGCTGCTCAATGACATGTTGCTGTTGACGCTTGATGGAATAATGCTCTTCCAGTTTGCTCTTTAATAGCGGAACTTCCTCGGCAGCTACTCTCCGATATTTCAGATTGGCCTCGGTCAGCTGGGCCTGGTTTTGCTCCAGTTCCCTGGCCGTTGCCATGCGGGTGGCTTCTTCCTGCGCCACCCGCTGTTTCAGGGCGCTGACCTGCTCGGTGGCGTCCCGGTATTTTTGGCTGGCGTCATCCAGCCGTTCTTGT
>DATEZO010000032.1:0-15865 GCA_035255485.1 Burkholderiaceae bacterium | reverse complement strand
GAGCAGCTGAACCGCTGGGGCGGACAGCCCTTGCCGATTTCTGCCAGCGCCTGGCATGGCGGCCTTCTGATTGTGCGCCTGTCTGGCGCCGAAGCGGCGGTCAGGGCGGCGGTGCAGAAATTGGGCGGTGAGCAGGTAGCGAACGCGGATGTGTTCTGGGCCGGTGTGCGGGACCAGAACAATGAATTCTTTACTGCTTCCGGCGGGCCGGCCAGCCTCTGGCGCTTGTCGCTGCCATCGGTCACGCCGCCGCTTGCGCTGACGGGCGAGCAACTGATCGAGTGGGGCGGCGCGCAGCGCTGGCTGCGTACCGACATCGATGCGGCCACGATCCGTTCTGCTGCCGAGCAGGTAGGCGGCCATGCGAGCCTGTTCCGGGGCGGCGATAAGAGTGTCGGTGTATTTCCTCCGCTCGCACCGGCCGTGGCTGCGATCAACCGCAACCTGAAAAACTCATTTGATCCGTCCGGCATCTTTAATCCGGGCCGGATGTACAAAGAGTTCTGAGCATGCAAACCAATCTTGCCGATTTCATCAAGAACACCCGCGAAGGCGAAGAAGCCGATGCCATCCTGCGCAAGTGCGTGCATTGCGGTTTCTGCACCGCAACCTGCCCGACCTATCAGCTGCTCGGCGACGAACTCGACGGGCCGCGCGGGCGCATTTATCTGATCAAGCAGGTATTGGAAGGCAAGCAGGCGACCTACAAGACAATGACGCACCTGGATCGCTGCCTGACCTGCCGCAATTGCGAATCCACCTGTCCGTCCGGCGTGCAATATGGCCGCCTCGTCGATATTGGCCGCCATATCGTTGAAAAGCAAGTAAAGCGCCCGCTGTCCGAACGCATTACGCGTGCGGCGCTGAAGGAGGCGTTGCCGCGCAAATGGTTGTTTGCGCCGGCGACTTGCCGGGCCGGCACCTTGCTTTTCAACACTTTCGGCAGCAACGGGCGCAGCAGTTGCCCGACTTGCATCGCTGGCGTAAACAGCCATTTGCGCGGCAATGCTTCCTTCAGTGCAGCACGCACGATGCGCTGCGACAGCGGGCGCGGCACGCGCTCTTCGACGACCCTGCGGCCGATATCGACCAGGCGGCCATATTGCACGCCGGAAGGACAGGTCGTTTCGCAATTGCGGCAGGTCAGGCAGCGATCCAGATGGGTCTGAGTCTTGGCGGTGGGCTCTTTTCCTTCCAGCACCTGCTTGATCAGGTAGATGCGCCCACGTGGCCCATCCAGCTCGTCGCCAAGCAGTTGGTAAGTCGGACAGGTCGCGGTGCAAAAACCACAGTGCACGCACTTGCGCAGGATGGCGTCGGCCTCGTCGCCGTCGCGCGTGTTTTTGATGAAATCAGCAAGATTGGTCTGCATGGAAAACCATTTACGCGAGCCGACGCAGAGGCAATGAAAGAGCCGCGCAGGATTTCCGCACCGCTACGTCGAAGAATTAAAGTGCCTGGTACATCCGTCCCGGATTGAAAATACCGGACGGGTCGAACGCATTTTTAAGATTGCGGTGAATTGCCGCAATCGCCGGGGCCAGCGGCTGGAACACGCCAGCGGTCTTGTCGGCGCCCCGAAACAGCGTGGCATGGCCGCCCGCCTGTTGCGCCGCGGCGCGGATCGCCGCCGCATCGGCATCCGACCTGAGCCAGCGCTGCGCGCCGCCCCATTCGATCAACTGCTCGCCCGGCAAGGCGATGGGCGGCGTGGTCGACGGCAGAGACAGGCGCCACAGGCTGCTTGCGCCATTGTCTCCCGTAAAGAATGCATTGCTCTGTTCGCGCAATGCGATCCAGAACCGGTTCGGATCCGACACGACATCGCCGCCGATTTTCTGCTGTGCCGCCTGCAGCGCGGCGCGCGCGCCGGACAATCGCACCAGCAGCAAGCCGTCATGCCATGCCGATGCCGAAATCGGCAAGGGCTGGCCGCCCCATTGATTCAGGCAACGGATCGCCTTCTCTTCGTTCATCACCAGTCGCAGCGTGGTTTCGGCATACGGTTTCGGCAGCACTTTCAACGACGCTTCGAGGATCAGTCCGAGCGTGCCAAGCGAGCCGGCCAGCAGGCGCGATACGTCGTAACCGGCGACATTCTTCATTACCTGTCCGCCGAAGCGCAGCACTTCGCCCTTGCCGTCCATCAGCACCGCGCCCAGCACAAAATCGCGCAGCGCGCCCACCGCCTGGCGGCGCGGGCCGGACAGGCCGGCGGCCAGCATGCCGCCGACCGTGGCGCCGGCGCCGAAATGCGGCGGCTCGAATGCCAGCATCTGGTTCTGCTGCGCCAGGGTCGCTTCGATGTCCAGCAGCGGCGTGCCGCAACGCGCAGTAATCACCAATTCGGTCGGTTCATACGCAATGATGCCGGCGTAAGGGCGCGTGTCGAAAACCTCGCCGTTCAATGCCTGGCCATACCAGTCCTTGCTGCCGCCGCCGCGCAGGCGCAGCGCAGTGCGATCCGCACTGGAAACGATGACGCGTTCTTTGAAGTCTTGCAATACCTGCTTCATTTTCCAATTTCCGTACTGTGTCGTGCAACCGGGTGCATGTCATCCCGCCCGCATGGGATCATCGCCTGCATCAGCGCTTTTCCCGGCATTGCTTTCGCCCATCGGGCAGAAAGCCGGCAAGCTACGCTTAAAAACGCGGCAAGCCCGCGAATTTCATCTTGCCACCCGTCACGCGCATCTTGCCGTACTCGGCGCAGCGGTTCAGCGTCGGGATCGCCTTATCGGGATTCAGCAGGCAAGCGCCATCGAAGGCGCGCTTGACTGCGATGAATGCTTCCAGTTCTTTCGGAGAAAACTGCACGCACATCGAATTGATTTTCTCGATGCCGACGCCGTGCTCGCCGGTGATGGTGCCGCCAACCTCGACGCACAATTCCAGGATCTCCGCGCCGAATGATTCGGCGCGATGGAATTCGCCTTCCAGGTTGGCATCGAACAGGATCAGGGGATGCAGATTGCCGTCGCCCGCATGGAATACGTTGGCGCAGCGCAAGCCGTATTTCCTTTCCATTTCCTCGATGCCGAGCAGCACCTGCGCCAGCATCTTGCGCGGGATGGTGCCGTCCATGCAATAGTAATCCGGCGAGATGCGGCCCGCCGCCGGGAACGCGTTCTTGCGGCCCGACCAGAATTTCAGGCGTTCCGCTTCATCCTGCGATACCGCGATGGCGGTCGCGCCGGAATTTTTCAAGACCGTACTCATGCGGTCGATTTCCTCATCGACTTCTTCCGGTATGCCATCCGATTCGCACAGCAGGATCGCTGCCGCGTCGGTATCGTAACCAGCCTGCACGAACGGCTCGACCATGCGCGAGGAAGTCCGGTCCATCATCTCGAGTCCGGCCGGAATGATGCCTTCCGCAATCACGCTGGCGACCGCATTGCCGCCTTTCACCACATCGTCGAACGAGGCCATGATCACGCGCGCAGTGCGCGGCTTCGGCACCAGCCTCACCGTTACCTCGGTCACCACGCCAAGCATGCCTTCGGAACCGATGAACACCGCAAGCAAATCGAGGCCGGGGGCGTCCAGCGCTTCGCTACCGAGTTCGACGATCTCGCCATCGATCGTGACCATGCGCACCCGCATCACGTTATGCACGGTGAGGCCGTATTTCAGGCAGTGCACGCCGCCCGAATTTTCCGCGACATTGCCACCGATGGTGCAGGCAATCTGCGAAGAAGGGTCGGGCGCGTAATACAGGCCATGCGCCGCAGCCGCATCCGAAATGGCGAGATTGCGCACACCGGGTTGCACCACGGCGATGCGCGCATAGGCATCCATCCTGATGATCTTGTTGAGCCGGGCGGTGGACAGCACCACGCCGTCGACAATCGGCAGCGCGCCGCCGGACAGTCCGGTGCCGGCGCCGCGCGGCACGATCGGCACCTTGAGATTGCGGCAGATGGTCAGGATGCCGACGACCTGCGTTTCGGTTTCGGGCAGCACCACCACCATCGGCAACTGGCGATACGCGGCGAGGCCGTCGCATTCGTAGGGGCGGGTATCCTCTTCGTTAAACAGGACGCAACGTTGCGGCAGCAGCGCGCGCAATGCGGCGACGACTTCACGCTGGCGCGCGGCAGGGAATGGACGATCTGAAGGCGCGTTCATGAGTAATTCCGGAGGTGGGAGATGCCATTACGCAGTGTAACGAAAACCCGTCAGGCAGAGGTTGATCGAATGATCGTAAATACTGAAAAGCTTTTCCGGCCCGGGTGAAATTTTTTCAAGTCGGGCAAAATACGGGGGTGCAGATCATGACGCGCGGCACTTTCTATACATTGCGAAACTTTGCAAACAGCCAGTCGATCAGGAAATTGACTTCCGGCCTGTCGCGCGCGGCCCGCTCGTATACCACGTAATAGGCATGCGGCGGCGTGGTCAGGCGCAGATCGAATAACTCCACCACTTCGCCCCGGGCAATCAGTTCCTGCGCAAAATGCTGGCGCGTCAGACATACGCCGTGGCCATGCCTGACCGCTTCCAGCAGCAGCCCGAGATCGTCCACGCGCAATGCCGAGGATGGCTCCGGCCAATCGAGCCCGGCCGCCTCGAACCACGGCTGCCAGGGTTCCAGCGCGGAACGCAACAGCGTCGCCCGACTCAGGTCGGAAGGCGTTTTCAGGCCGCCGATCTTTTCGAGATAGGCCGGGCTGGCCACCGCGAAAGTCGGTTCGGCCAGCAGTTTTTCAGTCACCATATCCGGATACTTGCCGACGCCAAAGCGTACTTCAACATCGCTTTCCGACAGGCTCAGGTCATACAGCGGCACCGACAGGAACACTTCAATCACGATATCGGGATGCTGAATCGCGAACTCCGACAATGCCGGCATGAACAGGCAGCGCGCAAAGGTCGGCGGCAGCGTCAGCTTGATGCGCGGCTGCGCCGGTACGCTGCGATGCGGCAACGGAAAGTCCGTCAGCGTGCGCAATGCGGTACGGACCACGTCCAGGTAACGCCGGCCGAATTCCGACAGTGCAACTGCCCGGCCCTCCCGGCTGAACAGGCGCTCGCCCACGAACTCCTCCAGCAGCCGGATCCGGTGCGACAGGGCGGACGGCGTTATGCATAATTCGTCAGCAGCGACCGCAAAGGAGCCATGCCGCGCCGCAGCTTCAAACGCGGACAATGCATGGACAGGAGGAATTCTGGTGGCCATAAAATCATTATTGGATATTACGGAAATGGGGGGCACCCATTTCCGTCAGGGCGCTCCCCTCTCCCGCTTCGCGGGAGAGGGACGGGGGGTAAGGGATTGCGGTTTGCTGGCCGTCACTCATATGTGCAAAGCTTAATAATTCAAAGCAAGGAACTCACCACCGCAGGATCTTGCCCGGGTTCAGGATGTTCTTCGGGTCCAGCGCATGCTTGATGGCGCGCATCGTGTCGATCGCCTCGTCGCCGTGTTCCTGCACCAGGAAATCCATCTTGTGCAAGCCAACCCCATGCTCGCCGGTACAGGTGCCGTCCATTGCGATCGCGCGTTCGACCATGCGGCGGTTGACGCCTTCGGCCTGCGTGACTTCCTCCGGATTGTGCGGGTCGATCAGCATCAGCACATGGAAATTGCCGTCGCCGACGTGGCCGATGATCGAATACAGGATGTGGTGCCGTTCGCAATCGGCCTGGGTATCGAGAATGCATTCGGCCAGGCGCGAAATCGGCACGCAGCAATCGGTTGAAATCGAGCGGCTGCCGGGCCGCATCTGCAGCAAGGCAAAATAGGCATTGTGACGCGCCGTCCACAGCCGCGAGCGGTCTTCCGGCCGGGTTGCCCATTCGAAGCCGGTCGCACTGTGCTCGGCCGTGATGTCCTGCACCAGTTGCGCCTGTTCCTGCACGGCATGTTCGCTGCCGTGGAATTCAAACAGCAGCAGCGGCTGCTCGGGCAAGCCCAGCTTGTTGTACGCATTGATCGCCTTGACTCCGTTCGCGTCGAGGAATTCGACGCGCGCGACCGGCACCCCCATCTGGATCGTCTGGATCACGGCATTGACTGCATCGGCCGCGGAGGGAAATGAGCAGACCGCGGCGGAAATCGCCTCCGGCTGCGGATACAGCCGCACCGTCACTTCGGTGATGATGCCGAGCGTGCCTTCACTGCCGACGAACAGGCGCGTCAGATCGTAGCCGGCGGAGGACTTCTTGGCGCGGGTGCCGGTCCTGATGATGCGGCCGTCGGCGGTCACCACTTTCAGCGCCAGCGTATTTTCACGCATCGTGCCGTAGCGCACGGCATTGGTGCCGGAGGCACGCGTCGCCGCCATGCCGCCGAGCGACGCGTCCGCGCCCGGATCGATCGGAAAGAACAGGCCGGTATCCTTGATTTCCTGGTTCAGCTGCTTGCGCGTCACGCCCGCCTGCACGGTCGCGGTCAGGTCTTCGGCATGGACCGCGACCATGTTATTCATCTGCGACAGATCGATTGTCACCCCGCCGCGCAGCGCCAGGATGTGCCCTTCCAGCGAAGAACCGGCGCCATAGGCGATGACGGGCACATCATGACTGTTGCACAGCGTTACCGCTGCGGCGACTTCTTCGGTGGTTTGCGCAAAGACGACGGCATCGGGCAGCATCGGATCATACGGCGATTCATCGCGGCCGTGATGCTCGCGGATTGCCTGCGAGGTTGAGAAACGGTCCTCAAACAGGGATTCCAGGGCGGCGCGAAGCGCTTCTGGCAGTGGTTTTTTCAGCGCTGCGGACGGGACAGGATAATTCACGATAATCTCCATATTTTTCTGATTTTACCCTGCACAAGGCTCGCCTGTGGCATTGCATGAGCAACCCGGCATTGAACGCTATAGAATGGCCCTTTCCATTTCTGTTTTCTACAACATGGGCAATCGACTTTCCAAAATCGCAACGCGCACCGGCGACAACGGTACGACAGGGTTGGGTGACGGCAGCCGCACCGACAAGGATAGTTTGCGGGTGCATGCAATAGGCGACGTCGACGAGCTGAATTCGCATATCGGCTTGTTATTGTGCGAGGAATTACCGGCGGCTCTGCGTGAAGAGCTGTTTTCCATCCAGCATGATCTGTTCGACCTGGGCGGTGAATTGTGCATCCCGGGGTATACCCTGATCACCGATATGCAGGTGGCGCGGCTGGATGCCTTGCTGGAAAAATACAATGCAGACCTGCCGCCGCTGCGGGATTTCATTCTGCCGGCCGGTTCGCGCGCCGCCGCCATTGCGCACGTATGCCGCACGGTGTGCCGCCGCGCCGAGCGCGCCATCGTCAGCCTTGGCAAGGCGGAAAGCCTCAACAGCAATCCGCGCCAGTACATGAACCGGCTGTCGGATCTGCTGTTCGTACTGTCGCGGGTGCTGAACCGTTTTGCCGGTGGTAGCGACGTGCTGTGGGAGAAGGATCGCAAGCGCGATAGTTGATAGTTAATGCCGTACCTGGCGCCTCGCATTTACTTGACGATCAACTTGCCCTTCATGCTCGGATGCAGGGTGCAGACGTAGGGAAAATCGCCCTTGCGGCGTACCTTGAGTTTCCATGAACGATTCGCGGCGATTTCACCCGAATCGAATGCGCGCGTTCCGGCAGTCACGGTATGCGGAAACGGATCCTTGTTGGTCCAGATGACGGTATCGCCAGGCGCCGCCTCGATGGTTTCCGGAGAGAACCGCATCGCTTCGATAGTGACGGCATGCACTTTCGGCTTGCCGGCGGCGCACGCCGCATGGTGCGCGCCGGACAATGCGATTGCCGCCAGCACTACCCCGGCGGCGCCTTGCCGCAATCGGTAGCCACGGCTCCTCAGGTGAAACATGGTGCGTCTTATTTCATCGATAATTGTATCTTCTTGGCATGCTGCAAATGATCGTCAATGGTCGGCCGCGCTTTTTCCAGCAGGGCTTTCAGCTCTGCATTCTTGGCATTGGGCATCAGCGTCTTGTCGATCGTATCCAGCACGGCCTGATGATAGGTGACTTCATTGTCGATATAGGCTTTATCGAATTCAGCCCCTTTCATTCCCTTCAGCTTTTTCAGCGTCGCCGCACCGTCGTCCTTGAGACTCTTGCTGGTGGCGCTTTCCTCAGCCTTCAGCTTGAGTTTTTTCGCCAGATCCGATGTTGCCTTGTTCAGGCCGGTATGGTCGGTCACCATTTGTTTTGCAAACGCCTTGACGTCCTTGTCATGCGCCCTGGACTGGGCCGCCTTGCCGCCATTGATATCCACCGTATTGGCGGCAACCACGATCCCGGCAATTTGCGCATCATTCGGCGTTTCCGATTGCGCGAAGGAAAAGGATGTGACAAATGCCAATAAACCCGCTGCCAGCCCGCCCAGTAATTTATTTGTGACTTTCATGATGTGTCCTCGATGAATGCTGCAGTTTGAACAAGAAAGAATGGTGCAAAAGAATAGCAATCCGATAAATTCTTGACACACAAGTTCCAAAGAATTGGTGTTTTCTTGACAATCATCTATCCATTACGGGTTGGGCCCTTCACTTCCTGCCTTTTCAACGTCATGAGGCATGTTGCCGCCTTATTTATACACCCACCCTGTATTTTTCATGTACCGCATTCCCATTGCGAATTCTTATATTTTTTCACATATACTCCCGTTATTTTACGTGGCGTGGAAGATATCCATTGCAAGAGCGGGCCACTTTTCGATGGCATCTGATCGAAGGCCTCTGGCACGACTTGCCGACGATCGTCATCTATGTCGGATGGCATCGACCGGGATGCCCCAGATGCCAATTCCCTTTGATCGGGCAATGCGTTCTGCCGTAGCGTATTCGAAGGGCGCTTCAGGTAAGGCCACTGCCCATCCCCGCTGCAGCATCCATAGGCTCAGGTCTTCATTTCCCATGCTGCAACTGGCCGTGATACTGCCATCGGGGTTGGTGGTTTTCGGCATGCAGTGCACGAAATCGCCCGAGATCTTGAAATCCAGTGCCAAGGCCGCTCTTGGCCCGCATGGCGCGGGCCGGATGAAGGTATAACAAGTCTGCCCGGTTGGTGGAATGTAAATGCCGTAGAGGTGAATCAGATGCCCGGCCATCTTCAGCGTGCCATCTTCCTGCACGAACGCGAAGCTCGCGATTTCCGGGTCCGCCATTGCCCCTTGCGCCGCCGCCATTCCGGCAGAGACCGCAAACAAGAGCGTGAACACATGCTTTCTGCGATGCATTTTGCGCCGCCCGTCACGAATGTCCTCGAATTGACACACGTTCCATTTTACGCTGGCCGCACAACGCACCATCAGCCGCAAATCACGGATATTTTTTACATGGCGAGATTCAGGCCAATGCCGGTTTCACCCGCTTGTCGAATTCAATCAGCGCGTACGCCGAATGATTATGGATCGACTCGAAATTCTCGGCTTCCAGCGTGTAGGCGACAATCCGCTGTTCCGCATTCAGCATGCCGGCCACGTCGCGCACCAGATCCTCGACAAATTTCGGATTGTCGTAGGCGCGCTCGGTCACGTATTTTTCGTCCGGGCGCTTCAGCAGGCCGTATAGCTCGCACGATGCCTGCGCCTCGATTTTCGTGATCAGTTCCTCGATCGGCAAATCGCCGTCCAGGACCGCGCTGACCGTAATGTGCGAACGCTGGTTATGCGCGCCATACGCGGAAATCTTTTTCGAGCATGGACACAGGCTGGTGACCGGCACCAGCACCTTGAGCGTGATTTCCAGGACATCCTGCCGGATGTCCCCAGTCATGCCGACTTCGTAATCCATCAGGCTTTCGACTCCGGATACGGGCGCGGCCTTGTTGATGAAATACGGAAATGACAGTTCGATGCGGCCGGCATCGGCTTCCAGCAGCTTCACCATCTTGCGCATCAGGACGGCGAACCGGTTGACGTCCAGCGGCGCGCGATTATCGTCGAGCAGCGCAATGAAGCGCGACATGTGCGTGCCTTTTTTCTCTTCCGGCAGATGCACATACATGTTCCATGCGCCGATCGTGGGCAGCACGCCGGTGCTGGTTTTCACCGTGATCGGATAGCGCACGCCCTTGACGCCGACGCGCTGGATCGAGAGTCGGCGGGTATCAACCGCGCTTTGCACATCGGGAATGGTGGTGCGGTTGAAATCGCGGGAGTTCATTGCATTGCCTATATGATGATCGCCAGGCCGCTGCATGATGACAGCCCGGCTTTCTGTTAAAGATTGTTGACGACCAGGCGCGGTTCGCCCTTATCGAAACGTTGCCTGACCGATGCAACAATGCCTTTGGCATCCAGGCCGCATGCCGCCAGCAGCGTGGCCGCGTCGCCATGATCGATAAATCTGTCCGGCAGCCCCAGATGCAGCATCGGCTTGACGATGCCCGCTGCGGCCAGCGCTTCGGCCACCGCGGAACCCGCGCCACCCATGATCGCGCCTTCTTCGATCGTCACCAGCGCGTCGTGGGTTTCCGCCAATTGCCTGACCAGTTCGATATCCAGCGGCTTGACGAAGCGCATGTTGGCGACCGTGGCGTCCAGATCAACCGCTGCAGCCAGCGCGGGAGCAAGCATGGTGCCAAATGCCAGTAGCGCAATGCCATTTCCGTTGCGCCGGATTTCGCCCTTGCCCAGCGCAATCGTCGTCAGTTCTCTTTCCACTACAGCACCGACACCGGCACCGCGCGGATAGCGCACCGCGGCGGGACCATTATATTGGAAAGCGGTGGACAGCATCCGGCGGCACTCGTTTTCGTCCGACGCAGCCATCACCACCATGTTCGGAATGCAGCGCAGGTACGCCATGTCGTAATTGCCGGCGTGGGTTGCGCCATCCGCACCCACCAGGCCGGCACGATCCAGCGCGAAGGTAACGTCCAGATTTTGCAGTGCGACATCGTGAATCAGTTGATCGTAGGCGCGCTGCAGGAAGGTGGAATAAATCGCCACTACCGGCTTCAATCCTTCGCACGCCAGGCCGGCGGCAAACGTGACGGCATGCTGCTCGGCGATGCCGACATCATGATAGCGGTCCGGAAAGCGCTGTTCGAACTCGACCATTCCCGAGCCTTCGCGCATGGCCGGCGTAATGCCGATCAGGCGCTGATCCTGCGCGCCCATGTCGCACAGCCAGTCGCCGAATACCTGCGTATACGTCAGCTTGCCGGCGGCGGCCGGCTTGATGCCTTCGGCCGGGTTGAACTTGCCGGGGCCGTGGTATAGCACCGGGTCGGCCTCGGCCAGCTTGTAGCCCTGGCCCTTTTTCGTGACCACATGCAGGAATTGCGGTCCCTTCAGGTTTTTCAGATTCTGCAGGGTCGGGATCAGCGAATCGAGGTCATGACCATCGATCGGGCCGATGTAATTGAATCCGAATTCCTCGAACATCGTGGCCGGCACCACCATGCCTTTCGCATGTTCCTCAAGACGCTTGGCCAGCTCCAGCATCGGGCCGGGTAGCACCGACTTGCCGACATTCTTTGCGGTGGCGTAGAACTGGCCCGACATCAGGCGCGCCAGGTAACGGTTCAGGGCCCCGACCGGCGGCGAGATCGACATGTCGTTATCGTTCAGGATCACCAGCAGGTTGATGTCTTCGTGCACGCCGGCATTGTTCAGCGCCTCGAACGCCATGCCGGCAGTCATCGCACCGTCGCCGATCACGGCAATCGCATGCCGGTTTTCGCCCTTGATTTTGGCGGCCAGCGCCATGCCGAGCGCAGCCGAAATCGAGGTCGAGGAATGCGCGGTGCCGAAGGTGTCATATTCACTCTCGCCGCGGCGCGGAAAGCCGGACATGCCGTCGAGCTGGCGCAGCGTCGGCATCCGGTCGCGCCGGCCGGTCAGGATCTTGTGCGAATAAGTCTGATGCCCGACATCCCATACGATGCGATCGTCCGGCGTATTGAATACGTAATGCAGCGCGATTGTCAGTTCGACCGTACCCAGGTTGGACGACAGATGACCGCCGGTCTTCGATACCGAATCGAGCAGAAACGTGCGCAACTCTTCCGCCAGCGGCTCCAGTTGCGCGCGCGACAGGCGGCGCAGATCGGATGGTTCGTTAATCTTGTTCAGCAATTCCATAAAACCCTTTAACTTCGACCGCATTTTTCCGCCCGCACCTGCTCTCAGGGAGCCGCCGGCGATGGCAAGACGGATGCCAGCAGCACTGGTTCAGGATTTCCGCTGCACGATCAGCTCCGCCAGTTCGTGCAGCCGACGGGCCCGATCGCCGAACGGCGCAATCGCCAGAGCCGCATCGCGGCACAGCTTTTGCGCCAACAGCCGCGACTCCTGCAAGCCGAGAATCGAGACGTAGGTCGGCTTATTGTCCGCCGCATCCTTGCCCGCCGTCTTGCCGAGCGTAACCGAATCCGCGGTCGCGTCCAGCACATCATCGACCACCTGAAAAGCCAGGCCGATCGCATGCGCATACGCATCCAGCGCAGCGGTCTCGGCCTCGGACAGGACCTTGCCGCACAGCGCACCCAGCAACACCGAAGCGCGCAACAGCGCACCGGTTTTCAGGCGATGCATCCGCTCCAGTTCGGCCAGCGACAAGGTGCAACCGACACTGGCCAGGTCGATTGCCTGCCCGCCGCACATGCCGACCGGGCCCGCCGCACGCGCCAGCAAACGCACCATTCCAAGCTTGCGCGCCGCATCGCCGTCGCCGTCCGCCAGCACCAGGAACGCCTGCGCCTGCAGCGCATCCCCTGCCAGCAAGGCGGTCGCCTCGCCATATTTCACATGCACGGTAGGTTTGCCGCGCCGCAATGCGTCGTCATCCATGCATGGCATATCGTCATGCACCAGCGAATACGCATGCATCATTTCCATTGCTACGGCGGCACGCGTCAGCGCATCCTGACCAGCCTCAAACAATTCGCCGGCGGCGAACACCAGCAGCGGACGCATCCGCTTGCCGCCATCCAGCGTCGCGTAACGCATCGCGGCATGCAAGCCGGCCGGCATCTCGGCCGCATCCGGCAAATACGCCGCCAGCGCCGGCTCGACCACCGCCTGGATCGATGCCATCCAGACATTAAACGCAACCCTGGCCGTCATTGGCCCGCCTCGCCCGCACCTTCTGCGGTAAACGGCTTGAGCATGTCGCCTTCGAGTATCTTGACCTGGCTTTCCACCTTGTCGAGCTGGGCAGCGCAGAATTTCACCAGTTCGGAGCCGCGCCGGTAGGCGGCGACGGACGCCTCCAGCGACAATTCCCCCGTTTCCATTTGCTCGACCAGTTGCGCCAGTTCGGCCATCGCCTCTTCGAATGAGGCGGGCGCCACCGCAGATGCCGGTTCAGATGCCGGTTTTTTTGACATAACAACCCAATTTCAAGTGTAGCCCGTTATTTTAGAACAAACTATCTTCCAGGGTCAGTAAAACACAAGCATGTCCTGCGCCGGATATTGCCAGGAAAAGGGCCTGCATATCCACATATCAACCTTGAAAACAAGCTAACTGCTTCGATATACCAATCAAGAATGGTTATCATGCCGTTATTTCCATTTTACGCAGGCTCAAGGCAAACTGTGGCCATTAGCTTGCCAGGGCTTATTCGTGCGCAATGATGGGTAAGGTATAATCACTGATCCTGTCCAAAATTGCCGTTTCATCACGTTTGAATACAGTTTTTGCGGATTCTTTCTCTCTTGGGTTGGCGCAACACATTTGGGGGGTGGGGATGTCCGATCTGGTTCATTTCGCCGAGCTCGCGCGCTCCAGCGCGCAACTTCCGGTCAGCGTCTATTTTGACGAATCACTTTTAAAGCAGGAAATCCGGCAACTGTTCCATCAGGGGCCGCGCTATGTCGGCCATGAACTGATGGTGCCGAACGATGGCGATTTCGCCACGCTCGCCTGGGAAAACGAAGGCCGCATGCTGGTGCGCAGCGAGAACGGCATCGAACTGCTGTCCAATGTCTGCCGCCATCGCCAGGCCAGGATGTTGAATGGGCGCGGCAATTCCAGCAATATTGTCTGCCCGCTGCATCGCTGGACCTACGACCTCAAGGGCGAACTGCTGGGCGCACCGCATTTCGAGCAGACGCCGTGCCTGAACCTGTCCAGGACGCCGCTGCAACACTGGAACGGCCTGCTGTTCGAGCGCAACGGCACGGATGTCGCCAGCCTCATGGCGAACGTGCGCGTGAGCAGCGATCTCGACTTTTCCGGCTATATGCTGGACCACGTCGAAGTGCATCAATGCGACTACAACTGGAAAACCTTCATCGAGGTGTACCTGGAGGATTACCATGTCGAGCCGTTCCATCCGGGATTGGGCAGTTTCGTCAGCTGCGCCGACCTGCGCTGGGAATTCGGCGATAGCTACAGCGTGCAGACGGTTGGCGTCAATCACGGCTTGTCGCGCTTCGGCTCGCCCAAGTACCGCAAATGGCAGGAGCAGGTGCTCAAGTTCCGCAACGGCGCAGCGCCGCCGTACGGCGCGATCTGGCTGACGCTGTATCCGAACATCATGATCGAATGGTATCCGCATGTGCTGGCCGTCTCCACCGTCTGGCCGCAGGGCGTACAGAAAAGCATCAACGTGGTCGAATTCTATTATCCGGAAGAAATCGTGCTGTTCGAGCGCGAATTCGTCGAAGCCGAGCGCGCCGCCTACATGGAAACCTGTATCGAGGATGATGAAATCGGCTCGCGCATGGATGCCGGACGCCGTATCTTGCTGGAGCGCGGCGTCAACGAAGTCGGCCCCTACCAGTCGCCGATGGAAGACGGCATGCAGCATTTCCACGAGTGGTACCGGACGCGGATTGCGGTTTGATCGCTATTTTTACAGCGGCGAAAAGACCTTTATCCCCTCTGGAACCTGACACTTGTCAACCCGGAAACGCGGCAGCACCGGGCAACCTGGCGGATGTTTTCTTTTGCGACTCCCGGTGCAGTGATGAAGCATTTCAGGCGCCGGGGATTGTTCACTGCGGTTCAAGTTTCCCCTCTCAATATCTACTTCCATGCAATCTCTCTGGATGCTGTTCGCCAGCTTTTTATTCTCCATCATGGGCGTGTGCGTCAAGCTCGCCTCGAATCATTATTCCACCGCCGAAATCGTGATGTACCGTGGCATGGTGGGCGTCGGATTCATGTTCAGCTTCATCCGGCTGCGTCGCGGCATCTTCAGGACCGCATTCCCGTTGCAGCACCTGTGGCGCGGCGCGGTCGGCGTGGCCTCGCTCTGGCTGTGGTTTTATGCCATCGGCAAGCTCCCCCTGGCGCCGGCCATGACGCTCAATTACATGTCGCCAGTCTGGCTCGCGCTCATCCTGTTTGCCGGCGGCTGGCTGCGCGGCCGGACTCGCTTCGAATGGGGCCTGGCCGTTGCCGTCACGGCCAGCTTCATTGGCGTGACGATGCTGTTGCGCCCTTCCTTCCAGGCAGATCAACTGCAGCCCAGCATCATTGCGCTGATGTCGGGCATGCTATCGGCGCTTGCCTATCTGCAGGTGCGGCGCCTGGGGCAATTGGGCGAGCCGGAATATCGCGTGGTGTTTTACTTTTCGATCATGGGCCTAGTTGCCGGCGTACTGGGATCGCTGTTCAACCCGATGTTTTCCGGCGTCCCGACCGTGTGGCATGCCCATACGCCGCAAGGGGTCGCGCTGCTGCTGGGCGTGGGCGTCAGCGCAACCGTGGCGCAAATCGCCATGACCCGCGCCTACCGGCTGGGCAAAACTCTGGTGGTCGCCAATCTGCAATACACCGGCATCGTATTTTCCAGCCTGTGGGGCATCCTGTTCTGGCGTGATGCACTGGGCTGGCTGAGCTGGGCCGGCATCGGTATCATTCTCATCAGCGGCAGCGCCGCCACCTTTTACAATACGCGCAATGTCAAGCGCTCACCACTGGAAACGCCGGTGGATGCGATTGCAAACGAAGTATGAA
>DATEZO010000031.1:0-2240 GCA_035255485.1 Burkholderiaceae bacterium | reverse complement strand
GGCGAAGCGCGCGGCGAATCGTCGGCCAGGACCACCATCGGCACTTTCCTGAACGATTTGGTCAAAGAATGGTGCGCCAGCCGGCCGGTCGTCGCGTTCGGTTACGAAAACCGCATCCAGCCGGACATCCCCGTGGTATTCGACACCGCGCTCAAGCAAATGATTGTCAACGTGCTCGACAATGCCTTCGAGGCATCGCCGCAATGGGTTAGCCTGGAAGCTGTGCGCGAGGGCGATGCGTTGCAGCTGCTGATCACGGATGCTGGCCCCGGATTCGCGCCCGAGATGCTGGCGCAGTTCGGCAAGCCCTATCAGTCGAGCAAGGGACGCCCGGGCGGTGGATTGGGGCTGTTTCTGGTGGTGAATGTCGCGCGCAAGTTGGGCGGCACGGTGATTGCGCGCAACCGCGCCGAAGGTGGCGCTGCCATCCTGCTGACCTTGCCGCTGGCATCAATCTCCCTGGAGGAGGGGCAAGGAAATGGCGCCTGACCGCCTGCTGTTAATCGTGGAAGACGATGCCGCTTTTGCGCGCACGCTCGGCCGCTCGTTTGAGCGCCGCCACTACCAGGTGTTGCATGCGACGAATGCCGACGAGGTTGCCGCGCTGCTGCAGCAACATGCGCCGTCGCATGCGGTGGTCGACCTGAAGCTGAAAGACAATTCATCCGGCCTGGCCTGCGTGCAAATGCTGCACCAGCAGCATCCGGACATGCTGATCGTGGTCCTGACCGGCTTTGCCAGCATTAACACCGCCGTCGAAGCGATCAAGCTCGGCGCCTGCCAGTATCTGGCTAAGCCATCCAACACGGACGATATCGAGGCGGCGTTCGGCCATGTCGCTGGCAATACCGACATCGAACTGACGAACCGTTCCACGTCGATCAAGACGCTCGAATGGGAGCGCATCCACGAAGTGCTGGCGGAAACCGGATTCAATATTTCAGAAACGGCGCGCCGCCTTGGCATGCATCGCCGCACGCTCGCGCGCAAGCTGGAGAAGCAGCGCGTCAAATAGGTGCGGTCGGCCAGCGTCACGCCCTTACATTACCTTCTCGTAGACATCCGAAAACTGCGCGCCATCCCATTGATAAAGCATCTGGCTCGCGTGCCGGCAGTTCGACAGGGGGAGCGTTCTGAAGGCCGCAACGCATTCGCCGCCTTCCATGCGCACGCTGCGGTAGGTCACGCCGTTTGAGCCTTGCGCTCTGAGTTCGCGCGCCAGCGCCTGCGACACGGCATACGAAGCAGGATCATAGACCGGATGGTCTTTCTGCATGTCGCGCAATTCGTGGAGACGACCCGACACTTCGACGTGATATACGCGCATCTGCAGCTGGATCGGCGGCTCTCTGGTGGCTGCCAGAAAACGCGCTTGGTGGTACCGGGTTTCGGCCACCGCCGCCGCCTTGTCCCTGGCGGCATAGAACACGCCGAAACTGCCGTCGGAAAAGCGGCTGCCGGCCGGGTTCAGGTGCGTGAAGGCGGCCATGATCGGCCCGCTGCCCGGCCCGTACAGGCGTTCCGAGTGCGGCACCAGTTCGATGGCGCCGACTTCGTCGCGAATGCGGTCATTGGTCATCGCTTCGAGCGCATACAAGGCGTCGAAATCGTCCGGCGAGGCGACGCGGTCGAACAGGTTAATGGCGGGAAAGCGTGTCGGGACGATGCGATAGGCCGGATGCCAGTCGACCTGCGCCACCGGGTACGTCACCGGCACGGTTATGCCCAGCCGCCGCGCATGGCATCGAGATACTGGCGCACGACAAACAGGTCCGCCACATTGCCCGATAACATGCGATCCAGCGCGCTTTTGCCGCCGAACAGCGTCGCCGCATTCGGCTTCCTGATCCAACTGTCGGCGGCCTTTTCGTCCGGCAAGAGAATCTGCAGGGCTTTATAAATGCCCAAGAGGTAGGAGATGCGTTCCAGTGTGTCGCGACCGAGATGGGCCGCCTCCGGCTGCTTTTTCCATTTGTAGAAGGTCGAGCGTGGCGGGCTGCCCAGTAGGACGAGCTGTTCATCGGTATCCAGGTTCCACAGGCGCGCGATATTGCCAAACGCGCGTACTGCCGCGGCAGACATTGCTTCCGCCGTAACCGGTGCGTGCGCTGTTTCAGTGCGGATACCCATGTGGATAGCGTGGTAGGAAAGGTAATTGGATAAAAATACTTTAGTCTATAAATGGACTAATTTCAATTTGTTTTCTCAACTTGGAATTGTTATTGTAAATATTGATGGCA
>DATEZO010000030.1:0-50507 GCA_035255485.1 Burkholderiaceae bacterium | reverse complement strand
TGCCGCGATTTTTTCCCTGGCCTGTTTCACTGCACCAAGTTCGCCGAGGGCCCGTTTGTATTCAATCGGGAACACCTTGACAAACTGGCTGCGCGTCAGCGCCCATGCATCCAGGAGATTCCGTGCGCGCGTGCTGCCGGTATATTTGAAGTGGCGTTCAATCAATCCTTTCAGGATATCTTCATCGGTCTGGCTCTCGGCGCCGCGTACGGTGCTGTGCCAGATGGTGCGATCGATTTTTGCTTCCTGTTCAGAGTTGGGCAGCACCGATTCGAGCGTGACCATTGCCAAATTGCATTTCTTCACGAAGTCGCCATCCGGGTCGTACACATAGGCGATGCCACCCGACATGCCAGCCGCAAAATTGCGCCCAGTCTCGCCCAGTACAACGATGGTGCCGCCAGTCATGTATTCGCAACCGTGGTCGCCTGTGCCCTCGATGACTGCAGTCGCACCGGAATTACGCACTGCAAAACGCTCGCCAGCCACGCCATTGATGAAGGCTTCACCGGCAATCGCGCCATACAGCACGGTATTACCGGCGATGATGTTATCGACTGCCCGGCCGCGGAATTCGGTATTCGGCCGCACGATGATGCGCCCGCCCGACAGGCCCTTGCCGACATAGTCATTGCCTTCACCCACCAGATCCAGTGTGATGCCGTGCGCCAGGAACGCGCCGGCCGACTGACCTGCCGTGCCCTGCAGCTGGATATGAATGGTGTCGTCCGGCAAACCTTCGTGACCGTATTTTCGCGCCACTTCGCCGGACAGCATGGCGCCGACTGCGCGGTTGACATTCCTGACTGGCGAAATAAACGAGACTTTCTCACCGTTGTTGAGCGCCCATTGGGCTTGCGCAATCAATTTATGGTCGAGCGCCTTGGACAGGTTGTGGTCCTGCTCTTCAACCTGGTAACGCGGCTCGGATGCAGGCATGTCTGGCTGATGGAAGATCCGACTGAAATCCAGGCCTTTCGCTTTCCAGTGCGACATGGCTCTGGACTTGTCCAGCAGGTCGGTGCGGCCGATCAATTCGTTAAAGGTGCGAATCCCGAGCTGGGCCATGATCTGACGTGCTTCTTCAGCCACGAAGAAGAAATAATTCACCACGTATTCCGGCTTGCCGGAAAATTTTGCCCGTAACACCGGATCTTGCGTGGCCACTCCGACCGGGCAGGTGTTCAGATGGCATTTGCGCATCATGATGCAGCCTTCGACCACCAGCGGCGCGGTCGCAAAGCCGACTTCGTCGGCACCCAGCAACGCGGCAATCACGACATCGCGGCCAGTCTTGATCTGGCCATCGGTCTGCACCCGTATCCTGCTGCGCAGGCGATTCAATACCAGGGTCTGCTGAGTTTCGGCCAGGCCCAGTTCCCACGGCGTGCCGGCGTGCTTGATCGATGACAGCGGCGAAGCGCCGGTGCCGCCATCATGCCCCGCGATCACGACATGATCGGCCTTCGCTTTCGCCACCCCGGCGGCAACCGTGCCGACGCCGACCTCGGATACCAGCTTGACCGAAATTGAGGCTTTGGGGTTCGCGTTTTTCAAGTCGTGAATCAATTGCGCCAGATCCTCGATCGAATAGATGTCGTGATGCGGCGGCGGCGAGATCAGGCCGACACCCGGCACCGAAAAGCGCAGCTTGGCAATATATTCCGAAACCTTATGCCCTGGAAGCTGACCGCCTTCGCCAGGTTTTGCCCCCTGCGCCATCTTGATCTGGATCTGGTCGGCGGAGATCAGATATTCGGCAGTGACGCCGAAACGGCCCGAGGCAACCTGCTTGATTTTCGAGCGCAGGGAGTCGCCGTCCAACAGGGGCATGTCGACCTCGACCGACTCCTGGCCAATCACGGAAGCGAGCGTCTCTCCTTTCTTGATCGGGATACCCTTCAATTCCTCGCGATAGCGATGTTCATCTTCGCCGCCTTCACCGGTATTCGATTTGCCACCGATGCGATTCATCGCGATCGCCAGCGTCGCATGCGCTTCGGTCGAAATTGAACCGAGTGACATCGCACCAGTGGCGAAACGCTTGACGATTTCCCTGGCGGGTTCGACTTCATCGAGCGGAATCGCGTTCGACGGGTCGATCCTGAATTCGAACAAGCCACGCAAGGTCATGTGGCGCTTCGACTGATCGTTGATGATCTGCGCGTATTCCTTGTAGGTATTGAAATTGTTGGAGCGGGTCGAATGCTGCAGCTTGGCGATCGCATCCGGCGTCCACATGTGATCTTCACCGCGCACCCGGAATGCGTATTCGCCACCGGCATCGAGCGCATTCGCCAATACCGGGTCATTGCTGAAGGCAAGGTGGTGCAGGCGTAGCGCCTCTTCGGCCACTTCGAACACGCCAATGCCTTCGACGTTGGATGCGGTGCCTTTGAAATACTTGTCGATCATCGCGTGATTAAGGCCGATCGCTTCAAATATCTGCGCGCCGCAATACGACATGTAGGTCGAGATGCCCATCTTGGACATTACCTTCATCAAGCCTTTGCCAATCGCCTTCTGGAAGTTGATAATCGCCTTTTCCGGCGACAGGTTACCCTGCAAGCTTTTGGCCATGGCCGTCAGTGTATCCATCGCAAGATACGGATGGACCGCCTCGGCTCCATAGCCAGCCAATAACGCAAAGTGATGCGTCTCGCGCGCGGAACCTGTTTCGACCACCAGTCCGGTCGAGGTGCGCAAGCCCTTGGATACCAGGTGCAGATGAACCGCCGAGGTCGCGAGCAAGGCCGGAATCGCCACCTGGTCCGCATCAACCTTGCGGTCCGATATGATCAGGATATTGTGGCCGGATTTGACTGCATCGACCGCTTTTGCGCATAGCGAGGCAAGGCGCGCTTCGATGCCTTCCTTGCCCCAGGCAACCGGGTAACAGATGTTCAGTTCATGTGACTTGAACTTGCCGCCTGTGTGCGTGCTGATATTGCGCAGCTTGGCGATGTCCGCATAGTCGAGCACCGGTTGCGACACTTCAAGCCGCATAGGCGGATTGATGTTATTGGTATCGAGCAGATTCGGTTTCGGGCCGACGAAGGACACCAGCGACATCACCATCGCTTCGCGAATCGGATCGATCGGCGGATTTGTCACTTGCGCGAACAACTGCTTGAAGTAATGGTACAGCGTCTTGCTCTTGTTCGACATCACGGCCAGCGGCGAGTCGTTGCCCATCGAACCGATCGCTTCTTCTCCCGTGGTCGCCATCGGCGTCAGCAGGAACTTGATATCTTCCTGGGTATAACCGAACACCTGCTGGCGATCCAGCAGCGGGACCGCAGGCGCAGGCTCTTCCGGCTCGTTTTTCAGCGCGCTCAGCTTGATGCGCACCGAGTCGATCCATTGCTTGTACGGCTTGGCGTTAGCGTAGGTATCCTTCAATTCCTTGTCGTCGATGATGCGGCCTGCATCGAGATCGATCAGGAACATCTTGCCCGGCTGCAGGCGCCATTTCTTGATGATTTTCGATTCCGGTATCGGCAACACGCCCGATTCCGACGCCATCACCACGAGGTCGTCATCGGTGACGATATAGCGCGCCGGACGCAGTCCGTTGCGGTCCAATGTGCCACCGATGTGGCGGCCATCGGTAAACGCCATTGCCGCCGGACCGTCCCATGGCTCCATCATCGCGGCATGATACTCATAAAATGCACGACGGTTGTCGTCCATCAGCGCGTGATTTTCCCACGCTTCCGGAATCATCATCATCATCGCCTGGGCGATCGGATAACCCGACATCACCAGCAGTTCCAACGCATTGTCGAAGCAGGCTGTGTCCGACTGCCCTTCATAAATCAATGGAAACAGTTTCTTCAGATCATCGCCCAGCACGGCGGATTTCATCACGCCTTCGCGCGCGCGAATCCAGTTGAAATTACCCTTGACCGTATTGATTTCGCCATTGTGCGCAATTAACCGGTATGGATGCGCCAGCGGCCATTCCGGAAAGGTGTTGGTCGAGAAGCGCTGGTGCACCAGCGCCAGCGCGGAGATGCAACGCGCATCCTGCAAATCCCGGTAATACACTCCGACCTGATCCGCCAGCAGGAGTCCCTTGTAGACAATAGTCCGCGCCGACATCGACGGCACGAAAAATTCCTTGCCGTGCAGCAGGTTCAATGCCTGGATCGCATGACCGGATGATTTACGAATGACATACAGTTTGCGTTCCAGCGCATCAGTCACCATGATGTCGGGGCCGCGACCGATAAAGATTTGGCGAATGATCGGCTCTTTTTGCCGTACCGTCGGCGACATTGGCATATCAACATCAACCGGCACATCGCGCCAACCCAGCACCACTTGGCCTTCTGCAAGGACCGCGCGCTCGATTTCCTGCTCGCACGCGATGCGCGATGCATGTTCCTTAGGCAAGAACACCATGCCTACGCCATATTCACCCGGCGGCGGCAATTGCACGCCCTGCTTTGCCATCTCTTCGCGAAAGTACTGGTCAGGCATCTGGATCAGGATACCCGCGCCGTCGCCCATCAGCTTGTCAGCGCCGACAGCACCGCGATGGTCCAGATTCTTCAGGATAAGCAACCCCTGCTCGACAATCGAATGACTTTTCTTACCCTTGATGTGGGCGACGAATCCAACGCCACAGGCGTCATGTTCATTGACTGGATCATACAAACCTTGCGCATGCATAGCATTCTCCGCTGCGGTATTTAGTTGAAACCAAAGAATAGTGCACCGCAGCAGATAATTCAATCATAAAAAATAGGGTCAGAGTTAATTAAAACAGCAAAGCACCTTATTTTTAATAAAATGGGGACAGAGTCAAATCAAGAAAAATTTTTGCGATGCCGCGAGTTATGCTGAATGGAAGTGCGCTATGCCTTTTCAGGCATCGCTGGAAGCGTTTTACTTTGTTTGTGGGGGCGTCCACGCTTTCCAGGCACCACACGGCGATTTGTATGCTTTTCCAGATAGCGGATAAATTTTTCCGAACCTAACACCCATCCTTTTAGTGTTGCTTCGTTCAGCGCGCTGATTTCTTCCGTGCGAAGCGCCATATCGAACAATTGCCGATAAGCGGCCTCGCGCTCAAACGGCGTATTTCCAAGCGCCCAATAAAGTGCATGCTCGGTAATAAGAGAGTCTGGCGCAGCGCCAACATGATGCGTATAACTGGACCATGGATAGTCTCCTGCCTTTACGGCAATTCCTGCACGCACTGGATTGAGTTCAATATATTGACTGCAAATAAAAAAATACTGCTCCGAATCGATTACGATAGCCTTGAAACGCCCTTCCCAAAGCGTTCCGGTTCGTGCATATTTTTGATTGAAGTAGGGTACATAATGTCGCCCGACCCACTGCATCATGCGCCCCAGTCCGATTGCATCGGATGGTGATGCCAGCAAATGCAGATGATTGGGCATTAATACATAGGCATGAATCGCAACTTTGAATGCCTTTGCCGCTTCACGCAACCATTGAAGAAAAACAATATGGTCTTCTTCATCCCGAAAGATGACTTGGCGATTATTGCCCCGCTGAATAACATGGTGAGGCTGGGACGGAACAACAAGACGGGGAAGTCTAGCCATTGTGAAAATTGTGAAAAGTCATGAATTAACAAAACAATTTTAACAAAACAATTAACTCTGACCCTAATTTTTTGAAACAATTAACTCTGACCCTAATTTTTTGATGTCGGTCCTAATTTTATTATTTTTTACCGCCCCTTGACCTTGGCTCCGTTACAAGCATGCTGCCAGCGTTCATAAGCTTGCATGACAAGTGCCCGCAATTCATTTAAAGATAGAATTTCTGCTGCTTCGATTTTGGATGGAAACAGGTGCTGGTCCCAATCACCATAAATAAAACCCATAGGTTGCTGGTTGAGGCTGAGCGGCAGCACGATAAAGCTGCGCGAGGTTGGAAACTGTTCTTTCCACCAGCGCGGCAGTTTATTGATGAATTTTTGATCTTGTGCATTTTCCACAAAAATCATTTTGTCATTGGCCAGCGCGGCATGAAATACATCAGGCTGATACGCATCTCCAAAAGCCAGGTGCGGGAGGATGTCTTGTGCCCCTTCGCCAAAACACATGTGGGCAACGTATTTCGCTGTTTCCTGATTGCGTAAAAATGCAATGGCTCGACTGAAACCGAAGCCCTTGTACACCGTCTCCAATGCCATGCTCATTAATTGGGCAGCGCTGATGCGCTGCAACGCTTCACGCATGTCGTGGATACCATTGGCTAATATGTTCAGGGTATCGTCCGGCTTCCCGACAGACGCTGGCGCATTTTTGCGCATATCAATTTCTCTTGCCGGGCGGATCAATGCGGCTTCTTCCTGCGTATTCGCCTGCACTGCGTCGATTGCCGTCAAAACCTGGGACACCTCCAACCCAAGCATCTCGGCATAGTCGTTTGCAATGATTGAAATTGCCTCCATTGTCGATGAATTGTTGTGGTGAAGTACATTGGCGCAAGACGTTGCCATTGTCGATACTGCGGCGAGCCAGTCAGCATGATCGAGCGGCTCGCTGACCTCTTGCGGGAGCATGTCCTGCAGACTATTGACAAGGCTTGCCGGCAAGCCCCAGTGTTGTGCAATCAGCCGGCCGATTTCATCCAGTTGCATTCCCAGTACCGCACGCACCGCATCTGCCTCGGCAAGGCCATCTCCCGCGCAGCGCGTCTGTATCGCCAACCAATAGTCCGCCAGATAAAATGCCACCATCATACGGCCCAGCGAATGCAGCATCGAACAGACTACTGCCTCTTCGGCATCGCGTGTGCTTGCCGAGGAAGCGACGTAGCGGGCAATCTGTCCGGCCAGCAATGCCTTTTCCATCTGCGCACGGGTATTTTCCGATTCGTCCGAAACATCGGACAAACCGTCGATCAGCTTCAAGCCTAAAGCCAAATGGCCGATGGCCTCGGTGCCGAGGACGATAACTGCTTTCGACACGGTATTGATTTGCCCTCCGAAAACCGCATACATCGGGCTATTTGCCAGACGCAGCACTTTTTGCGTCAGCGCCGGATCGGAGAGTACGGTCTTCGTCATGCTGAACTCGCGATCGTCCTCTCCACGCATCGCGCCCAATATCGCGCGAACGGCACTCGAAAAACCGGGTAGATCACCGCGCTGCCGCACACGCGCCCACAGCAGATCCATGGCTTGCTTCGGGCTGGTGAATAAGGTATCGGAAATCGTCATACATCCTTTAATGAATCGCCACGGCAGGCTGTTGTGGCATTGGCGCATTTCGCGTCAATATCCTGATTACTTCTTCAGGCGGCAGCGGGCTTCCAGTATGGAACCCCTGAATCAGCGTACAGCCCTGCTCTGCCAGAAATGCCCGTTGCTGCTCGTTTTCGACCCCTTCGGCAATAGTTGACAGATTCAGATGATTTGCCAGGCTAAGCACGACATTGCAGATCGCCACATCCTTGACCGATGCTGGCAAATCCCGGATGAATGCCCGGTCAATTTTCAATGCGGCAATCGGAAAGCGCTTCAGATATGCCAGCGACGAATAGCCGGTGCCGAAGTCATCGATCGCAATCCGCACATCCCGCGCTGCAATCTCGTTCAACAGCATTTCCGCATGCTCAGGGTCGGACATCAGGATGCCTTCGGTAATCTCGAGCAGTAATTGATTTCCCTGCAATCCCGATAATTTGAGCGCTTCTTCCATCACATTGAGGAATTGATCATTGCGGAACTGCCTGGGACTGACGTTGACTGATACATACAGTGGTCGCCCGGCGGCTTCCTGGAATTGCTTGAGCTGCATGCATGCCGCCTTGAGCACCCATGCACCAAGCAGATTGATCAAGCCATTGCTTTCCGCCATCGGGATGAATTCAATCGGTGAGATCCATCCTGATTCCGGCTGGCTCCAGCGCATCAATGCCTCAAAACCCATGATTTGCTGCGTAACAGCATCCACAATCGGCTGATAGTGCAGCAAAAACTCACCGTTTCTCACTGCTTCGAACATGGCGGCTTCCATCGTCACGTCGTGATGCGGCTGCTGAAACCTGAGAGGATCATACACAACGCAGCGCGCCTTGCCAGTGTCCTTTGCCCGGCACATTGCGGTATCGGCATGTGTCAACAGCTTTACTTCGCTATCGCCATGCAGAGGATAGATTGCGCCACCAATCGAGACGCAGACGTACAGCATGTGCCCATGGATTTCAAACGGCAACTGCAAAGCAGAAATCATGCGGCGCGCAATCAGTTGCACTTCGGATTCTTGTGTTACGTTCGATAGCACGGCGATGAATTCATCGCCACCAATACGCGCCAAGGTATCGACATCGCGCAGCGTCTGGCGCAAGCGCTCCGAGGCAACTCGCAATAACACATCTCCGACTGAATGCCCGAGCGCATCATTTACTTTCTTGAAATTATCAAGATCCAGTGACAGCAAGGAAAATCCATTACCGGAGCGGCGCGCCTGTGCGATCGCCATGCGGATACGGTCCGAAAGCAAGGCTCGATTCGGCAGACCGGTCAATGCATCGTGCGTCGCCATGTGTTGCAAGCGCTCTTCAATCGCCTGCTGGCTAGAAATATCGCGTCCGACAACCAGTAATTCCGGCTCGTTTTGGGCATTTGCGCATACCGTCAACCGTAGTTCAAACCATAATATGGCGGAGCGCGCATGGACGCGGACATTGATGCGATTTGACTGATGTGATGCAATGGCCTGGTCGAATGCGCCAGCGATGGCAAGCCGGTCTGATGGCACCAGCAAATTCGACAGTGGCAAGTTCACCAGACTTTCGCCATAGCCGAATAAATCCCTTGCCCGTTTGCTGCTGTAAAGAATGTTTCCTGTTTTATCAAGACGGAAAACGGCATCTCCCACCAACTCCATCAAGTTGAGCATTTGCTTCTGATTTGCCGTGTCAGGCGGATTACTGCTTTTAAAAAACATGGGGAATAGCTTGTTGTCGTTTTATTCAGGCTATAAAAATGTTTTTGCAAACAGATGTTCAACATGCTTTTGAAATAGCATGCAACATTATTGCCGAAGTGCAATATTAACAAATTTAACAAAATTTAATACAGAAATTTACTCTGAAATTCCTATATGTCAATATGTATGCCGGACTTCGATAATCCGGATGCCAAATGGTGGCTATCAAACAGAAATGCCGTTCAGTTTTTAATTGAACGGCATTGGCTTGATACGGAGCAAATTGATTTACCGGGAATCAGAATGGAATATCGTCATCATCCATGTTGTTGAAGTTCGACGCGGGCTTGGCAGCCGGACGCGGTGCGGCTGCATTTTGGCGCGGCGCGGGCGCATTGCCGTAATCATCGTCCATCGGCGCATTGCCGCCCATACCCTGGCGACTGCCCAGCATTTGCATGGTATCGGCAATGATTTCCGTCGTGTAGCGCTCAACACCTTCCTTGTCGGTCCACTTGCGGGTCTGCAGCTTGCCCTCGATGTAGACTTGCGAGCCCTTTTTCAGATACTGGCTGGCGATTTCAGCCAGCTTGCGATAAAAGGTGATGCGGTGCCACTCTGTCAATTCCTTCTTTTCGCCGGATTGCTTATCCTTCCAGCTTTCGGTCGTGGCAACCGCGATATTGGTCACCGCCTCGCCGTTTGTCATGTAACGGGTTTCAGGATCGCGGCCCAGATTGCCGACAATGATGACTTTGTTCACGGATGCCATAAATTAACTTTCTTTCCAAATGATTCTTGAGGTGCGCTAGTCGATAGCAGCTTCTGCTTTGCCGCGGCGCGGCAGATTTTTCATGCCGATTGCAATTATAAGCCAGCCAATGGTCAGCACCGCGCCCATGATGAATACGGAAGATGCGCCAACATGCTGCTTCAACCAGCCCCCTATTGCGCCGCCAAAAAACAATCCCAGCGATTGCAGCGTATTGTAGACACCGAGCGCCGCGCCTTTTGCTGCCGGCGGCGCCATACGCGATACCAGCGATGGCTGGCTTGCTTCCAGAATATTGAATGCCACAAAAAAAGCCAATAGCAAGCCGATCAGGATAGCTCCGTGTCCAGTCAACTGCGATAGAAACAGCCACATACCGAGCTGCACCAACAGCAGCAGCGCAATTGCGCCGACAAAAACCTGCTTCATTTGGCCGCGTTTCTCACCAATGAATACTGGCGGCAGCATCAGGATAAATGACCCCAGCACAACCGGCAAATAGATTTCCCAGTGCTGCTCGAGCGGGACGCCGACATACTGGACAATCGCGCCCGGCACCACGACAAATACCGCAATCTGCGTCAAATGCAGCGCAAATACGCCGTAGTTCAGCCGCATCAATTCGCGGTTCTTCAGGATTTTGCCAAACGCTGGAGCCTGGGCCTTGACTACAGGTGCGTCAGGCACCACGAACAATACAATCAGAATTGCGCCGATTGCCAATACCCCAGTCAGCGTGAAAATCCCACCCATGCCGATCCAGCGATACAGCACCGGCGCACCAATCAGGGAAATCGCAAACGTGATCCCGATTGAGCCGCCGACCATGGCCATGGCCTTGGTCCGATGCTCATCGCGCGTTGCATCGGCAATGAATGCGCTGACCGCCGCTGAAATTGCGCCAGCCCCCTGCACTGCGCGACCAACGATGACCCAATGGATATTAGTTGCTGCTGCAGCAATAAACGACCCAAGGGCAAAAACAACCAACCCTGCGACAATCACCGGTTTGCGCCCGTATTTATCGGATGCGATGCCGAAAGGCAGTTGCCCGAACGCTTGCGCCAATCCGTAAATACCCATCGCCAGGCCGACCAGCGTGGCGCTTTCGCCGCCAGGCAGGGTTTTCGCATGCACCGCGAATACCGGCAGGATCAGGAATAGACCCAGCATGCGCAGCGCAAAGATCGATGCCAGAGAGACACTGGCCCGGATTTCGGTGCGCGTCATGCCACTTGTTGGTTCAATGGAGACGGAAGAGGACATCGATATCAATCGGTGAGCAGGCCCGCTTTTACGGCAGGCATTAAAACCCGTTATAGTATCAGGTTGATCCATTTTAGCTTGCGTGCCACTTGACAAAGGGGCGCCAGCGCAGCCTACAACGAAAAGTACATGGAAGAAATCCGCATCCGGGGTGCGCGTACGCACAACCTCAAGAATATCAATCTGGATCTGCCGCGCAATAAGCTGGTCGTGATAACCGGTCTGTCCGGCTCCGGCAAATCGTCGCTCGCATTCGACACGCTGTATGCGGAAGGCCAGCGCCGCTATGTGGAGTCGTTGTCGGCCTATGCGCGCCAGTTTCTCCAATTGATGGAAAAGCCGGACGTGGACCTGATCGAGGGACTGTCTCCGGCGATCTCGATCGAGCAGAAAGCGACCTCGCACAACCCGCGCTCGACGGTCGGCACCGTAACTGAGATCCACGATTACCTGCGCCTGCTGTATGCGCGCGTCGGCACGCCCTATTGCCCCGATCACCCGGAAAATCCGCTGGCGGCGCAATCGGTGTCGCAGATGGTGGATGCGGTACTGGCCATGCCGGAAGACACGAAGCTGATGATCCTGGCGCCGGTGGTCGCCAATCGCAAGGGCGAGCACGTCGATCTGTTCGAGCAGATGCAGGCCCAGGGGTTTGTGCGGTTTCGCATCCAGAGCGGCACGCACGCCGCGCGGATTTACGAAGTCGACGATTTGCCCAAGCTGAAGAAAACCGAAAAACATACGATCGATGTCGTGATCGATCGCCTCAAGGTCAAATCCGACATCAAGCAGCGACTGGCGGAAAGTTTCGAGACTGCGCTGCGACTGGCCGAGGGCCGCGCCATCGCGCTGGAAATGGACTCTGGCACCGAGCATCTGTTTTCCAACAAGTTCGCCTGCCCGACCTGCGGCTATGCGCTGCAGGAACTGGAGCCGCGCCTGTTCTCGTTCAATAATCCGATGGGCGCCTGTCCGGAATGCGACGGCCTTGGCCATATCGAGTTTTTCGATCCGAAACGCATCGTCGCCTTCCCGAACCTGTCACTGGCCTCCGGCGCAGTAAAAGGCTGGGACCGGCGCAACCAGTTCTATTTTCAGATGCTGTCGAACCTGGCGGAATTCTACGGCTTCGACATCGATGCGCCGTTCGAGACGCTGTCGGAAAAATCGCGGCAGGCGGTGCTGTATGGCTCCGGCCGCCAGACGATCCCGTTCAGCTATATCAACGAGCGCGGTCGCGCCGTGATTCGCGAGCACACGTTCGAAGGCGTGGTCAACAACCTGCAGCGGCGCTACCGCGAAACCGATTCGATGGCAGTCAAGGAAGAACTCGCCAAATTCATCAACAAGAAGGAGTGCCCATCGTGCCAGGGCGCGCGACTGCGGATCGAAGCGCGCTTCGTAAAAGTCGGTGCCGGCCGCCAGCAACGCGCGATTTACGAAGTTGCCGCGACACCGCTGCGCGATACGCTGGCGTTTTTTGAAAATCTGAAATTGACCGGCGCCAAGCGCGACATTGCCGATCGTATCATCAAGGAAATCGTGTCGCGCCTGAAGTTCCTGAACAATGTCGGCCTCGACTATCTGTCGCTGGAGCGTAGCGCCGACACGCTATCCGGCGGCGAGGCGCAACGCATCCGGCTGGCGTCACAGATCGGCTCCGGCCTGACCGGCGTAATGTATGTGCTGGACGAACCATCGATCGGCCTGCATCAGCGTGACAACGATCGGCTGATTCAGACGCTCAAGCATTTGCGCGACATCGGCAACAGCGTGCTGGTGGTCGAGCATGACGAGGATGCGATCCGCTGCGCCGACTTCATCGTCGACATGGGCATTGGCGCAGGCGTACATGGCGGCGAAGTCATCGCCCAGGGGACGCTGGAAGCAATCCTGAAAAGCAAGAAATCGCTGACCGCGAAATATCTGAACGGCGCGCTGTCCATTGCCACTCCGAAGCAGCGCACGCCGGCCGATCCGGAACGGCAATTGGTGATCACCGGCGCCAACGGCAATAATTTGAAGAACGCCACGCTTGATCTGCCGGTCGGCCTGTTGACCTGCGTCACCGGCGTCTCTGGTTCGGGCAAATCGACGCTGGTCAACGACACGCTGTATCACGCAACGTCACGGCATCTGTACGGCTCGCAGGCGGAGCCCGCGGCATATGAATCGATTGCCGGGCTGGAGCATTTCGACAAGGTGATCTCGGTCGACCAGGCACCGATCGGCCGCACGCCGCGCTCGAATCCAGCCACCTACACCGGCCTTTTTACGCCGATCCGTGACCTGTTTGCGACGGTGCCGACCGCCAGGGAGCGCGGCTATAGCGCCGGCCGTTTTTCATTCAATGTCAAGGGTGGCCGCTGCGAGGCTTGCCAGGGCGATGGCGTATTGAAAGTCGAGATGCATTTCCTGCCGGATGTGTATGTGCCATGCGACGTCTGCCACGGCAAACGCTACAACCGCGAAACACTGGAAGTGCAGTACAAGGGCAAGAACATCCATCAGGTGCTGGAAATGACGGTCGAGGAAGCGCATGAATTCTTCAAGCCGGTACCGGTGGTCGCGCGCAAGCTGCAAACGCTGCTCGATGTCGGCCTCGGCTATATCCGCCTCGGGCAAAGCGCAACCACGCTGTCCGGCGGCGAAGCACAGCGCGTCAAGCTCTCGCTGGAACTATCCAAGCGCGACACCGGCCGCACACTCTATATCCTGGACGAGCCGACCACCGGCCTGCATTTCCACGACATCGATTTGTTGCTGAAAGTGATCCATCGGCTGCGCGACCAGGGCAATACCGTGGTGATCATCGAGCACAATCTGGACGTCATCAAGACGGCGGACTGGATCATCGATC
Source organism: Burkholderiaceae bacterium (assembly GCA_035255485.1). Classification (GTDB taxonomy): domain Bacteria; phylum Pseudomonadota; class Gammaproteobacteria; order Burkholderiales; family Burkholderiaceae_D; genus DATEZO01. The sequence goes on along the minus strand of DATEZO010000030.1, from coordinate 36,685 downwards.
TCGGCCCGGAAGGCGGTGCCGGTGGCGGTCTGATCATTGCGACCGGCACGCCGGAAGACATCGCGGACAACCCGGCCAGCGTGACCGGAAAATACCTGGCACCGATGCTGGGCAATCGCGGCTGATTGCCAGGAAACTTCACCGTGGCCAGACATCTGCTGATTACCGGTATCGTGCAAGGCGTCGGCTATCGCGCATCGTTTGAAAGAGAGGCGCGCGCACTACGGCTGTCGGGCTGGGTCCGCAATCGCGCCGATGGCGCGGTGGAAGCACTGGTCGCCGGCGACCCCGCGGCGCTTGACCGGATTATCGCCTGGGCGCGGCGCGGGCCGTCCGGCGCGCGCGTCGATCGGGTCACTGTGGCGGAAACCGGGGATGATGAAGCCACGGCGGATTTCCGCGTGCTGCCAACGCTGTAAACCGGTTCGCTTGCGGTTTTCGATCTTATCTGGGAGTATCCGTAAATTTCACTGTAAATGCGGAGTATTTTCGCGGCTGTTTAAAAATACACAACTCAGTATATTAAGGGTACAAAAACCGCCCGCAACCCCTCCGGCAAGGCCCTTGCACGCCGCGCACTGTAAGCTGGCGGGTCAGCGCAGCCCCATCCACAGGCCGGCCGGCACGAAGATCAGCGCCGCCAGATTGCCGAGCAGCACAATCGATGCGACCTTGTCCGGCTCCTGCTGGTACTGCTCCGCCACCATGAAGCAGAACACTGCCGGCGGCAGTGCGGCGAACAAATACATCTGGCCGCGCTGGGCCGGCGTCAATGCCAACATCCCCTCCAGCAGCCACGCCACCGCAAGCCCCGCCACCGGACACACGACCGCGCCGATCAAGCCGATGCGCCAACTGTTGAAGCTGACATCGATCATGCGCACGCCAAGCGCGAACAGCATGATCGGAATGCAGGCGTCACCCGCCATTTTCAGGGCCAGCAGCAAGGGCGCCGGCAACGCGACATGGAGTGCGGCAAAGGTCATGCCAGCCATCATGGCAAGCATCATGGGACTGGCCAGGAATCTCAGCGAAGAAGCGCCGCGATTGCCACGACCGGCTTCGAGAATCTTGATGCCGGCCGTGAAATACACCAGGTTGCATGCCATGAACAAGGCCACCGCGGAAGACAACCCGGCCGGGCCGAATGCCAATGCCGCCAGAGGCAAGCCCATGTTGCCGCAATTGTTGTACATCATGGGCGGCACGAAACTGCGCACATCGTAGCCGAGCATGCGCGCCATCGGCCATGCCAGCAGGCCGGAGCCGAGCGAAATCAGTACACCCGCCAGCATCAGCGCGCCGTTTTGCGCAATCTCGAAATCCTTGCCTGCCAATGCGGTAAATACCAGCAACGGACATAGCACATCCATGCTGACGCGGTTTACCGCACCCATGTCGGACTTGACGCTCTCGCCACGCAGGCGGGCATAACCGTAGCCGAGTGCAATGATGATGAACACCGGCAGGATGATGCCGACAATACGCTGAAACACTTCCATGGGAGATTTCTTTCTTGCAGAGAGGCTGGAGGGCCGCGGATTATTCTGATCGATAATATTGTAGCGACATATCGGCATTCACGAACGGGGAAGGCGGTCTTGCGCTTTATCGCATCATGCGACGTGTTTTTCCCATGCTGGTTTGGTCGAGAGCACTGACGATGCCAGCCAATGCCTGCCAAAGGAGATCATGCCGGCTGAAGTACGGCAAGCCTCCAACATCTGATGCCGGTTTATTTGAGCAGGCGGTCTTCGGCGCGCGCCACGCCATCGGTGGCGCCACGCAGCACCACGATATCGCCGGCATGCAAGACCGTATCCGGCATCACTTCGATACGTATCTTGCCGCGTCGCAACGTGGCGACTTCCGCGCCGACATCAGCCAGCCTCAGCATTGCCAGCGATTGGCCAATCGCCCTGGCGCCTTCCGGTAGCGTGACTGAATGCAGCCGTACATGCAAATGTTCGGCATCCTCCTGCGCATCGCTGGCACCATGGAAATAACCGCGAAACGATGCGTAGCGCTCGTCGCGGGCAGCCTGCACCCGATGCACCACGCGCCGCAGCGGCACGCCCAGCATGACCAGCGCATGCGACGCCAGCATCAGGCTGCCTTCGATCGCCTCCGGCACTACCTCGGCCGCACCGGCCGCGCGCAATTTGTCGAGATCGGTATCATCATGGCTGCGCACGATGACCGGCAATGCAGGCGCCAGCTCATGCGCAAAATGCAATACCTTCAATGCCGACGACGTATCGGCATAGCTGATCACCAGCGCCGCCGCACGGTGGATGCCGGCGGCGACCAGGCTCTCGCGTCGCGCCGCATCACCATATGACACATTCGCGCCCGCCGCCTGCGCTTCGCGCACCCGGTCGGGATCGAGGTCGAGTGCATGATAGGCAATTTTTTCCTCGTCCAGCAGCTTTGCCAGATTCTGTCCGCTGCGGCCGAAACCGGCGATGATCACATGCTTTTGGGTTGCCATGGTGCGCGCCGCGATTTGCGTCAGTGCCAGCGATTGCATCATCCATTCATTGGCCGACAGCTTCATCACGATTGCATCGGACTTGGCGATGATAAAGGGCGCCGCCAGCATCGACAGCACCATCGATGCGAGAATCAGCTGGATCATCAGCGGGTCCATCATCTTCAGCCCGCCAGCCTGATTCAGCAGGACGAAGCCGAATTCGCCGGCCTGCGCCAGTGCCAGGCCGGTACGCAGCGCAATGCCGGTGGTGGCGCCGAACAATTTCGCCAGTATCGCAATCAGGCCGAATTTCAGCAGTACCGGCCCTGCCAGCAGCAGCAATACCAGCCACCAGTAGACGGTCACCAGACGCACGTTGAGCAGCATGCCGACCGTGATGAAAAACAGGCCTAGCAGCACATCGCGGAACGGCTTGATGTCTTCTTCCACTTGATGCTTGTATTCGGTTTCAGAGATCAGCATGCCGGCGACGAATGCGCCCAGCGCCAGCGACAGGCCAGCGAGCTCGGTAATCCTGGCCGCGCCCAGCGTGATCAGCAGCAGGTTGAGCATGAACAATTCCTGCGAGCGGCGCTTGACGACGATACTGAACCAGCCGCGAATCAGTTTCTGGCCGATTACCAGCAGCAACACCAGCACGAAAATTGCCTTCAAGGCCGCCCATGCCAGCTCCGCCGCAAGATCGCCGCTCGGGCGCGCTAGCGCCGGCACCAGGATCAGGAGCGGCACCAGTGCCAGATCCTGGAATAGCAGAATGCCCATGATGCGCCGGCCATGCTCGCTTTCCAACTCCAGTCGCTCGGTCAGCAGCTTCGACACGATGGCAGTAGACGACATCGAGAGCGCGCCGCCCAGTGCGAACGCCGCCTTCCAGCTGATATTGGTAAGCTGCGTCACCACATCTGCCACCACCCAGCCGAATACCATGGTGGCGCCTATCGTGAGCAGCACTTGCCCCAAGCCGAGGCCGAATACGATTTGCCGCATCGCGGATAATTTCGGCAGCGAAAATTCCAGCCCGATAGAAAACATCAGGAACACGACACCGAATTCAGCCAGCCGATGCATCGTCTCGCTGTCTTCCGTCAAACCGATTCCATACGGCCCGATCAGGATGCCGGCCACCAGGTAACCGAGCATCGGCGGCAAATGCAGCATGCGAAACGCCACCACGCCCAGGACAGCGGCGCCCAGCAATAAAAGGGTCAGGTCAAGTGCCGAAAACATTGTTTACAGGAAAGTCAATAAAAATATGCAATACGATTTTTGTTCGCTCTGGCAGATTTTTTGCTTAGCCAATTCGTTTATACTTTCGGCATGAGTGTACCCCATCAAAAAATCGCGCCGAAAACTTTCGACGCCAACAGCGCCCAACGTGCACTGGCACTTGCCTGTGACACGCTGCAGATCGAAGCCGATGCGATCCTGACGCTGAAACGCCGGCTGGCAATTGCCAGTCCGGGCAATGCCTTTGTCCAGGCGGTCGCGACCCTGCTTGTCTGCAGCGGCCGCGTAGTCGTATCCGGAATGGGCAAGTCGGGTCATGTCGCGCGCAAGATCGCTGCCACGCTGGCATCGACCGGCACCCCCGCATTGTTCGTGCATCCCGCCGAAGCCGCTCATGGCGACCTTGGCATGGTGGCCGAACATGATATTTTCATCGCCATTTCCAATTCCGGCGAAACCACTGAACTGATGTCAATCGTACCCATCGTCAAGCGCATGGGTGCACAGCTGATCGCCATGACCGGCAATGCAGAGTCCAGCCTGGCGCAACTGGCGAACATTCACCTTGATGTGAAAGTCGACAAGGAGGCCTGCCCGCTGAACCTGGCGCCCACCGCCAGCACCACTGCCACACTGGCGCTCGGCGATGCATTGGCGGTCGCATTGCTCGATGCACGTGGTTTCCGCGAGGAAGATTTCGCCCGCTCGCATCCTGGCGGCGCGCTTGGTCGGCGCTTGCTGACGCATGTACGCGACGTGATGCGCAGCGGCGATGCAGTGCCGGCCGTCACTGCCGATGTAACGCTATCGCATGCCTTGCTTGAGATCACAAAAAAAGGCATGGCGATGACCGCCGTAGTCGACGATGCCTGGCGCGTTATCGGCGTTTTCACCGACGGTGATCTGCGGCGCTTGCTGGAGCATGTGCAGGATTTCACGAAACTGTCGGTCGCCGAGGTAATGCACGCCAACCCGCGCACTATTGGCCCTGATCAGTTGGCTGTGGATGCCGTGCATCTGATGGAGGAATTCCGCATCAATCAATTGCTGGTCGCCGATGAAAACGGCAAACTGGTCGGCGCACTGCACATTCATGACCTGACGCGGGCCAAGGTGATTTGATGACAATGTCGGCCAATCCGGATGCAGTGATGCGGGCAGCGCGCGTACGGCTGATGATTTTCGATGTCGATGGCATTCTGACGGACGGCAGCCTGCATTATGGACCGGACGGCGAAGTCATCAAGACCTTCAACGTGCTGGACGGCCATGGCATCAAGTTGCTGCAGCGCTCCGGGGTGGCCGCTGCAATCATCAGCGCACGCCATTCGCCGATCGTTGCGCGGCGCGCGTCGGATCTCGGGATTGCCCATGTGCAGCAGGGCGTACACGATAAGCGCATCGCCTTTGAGCGACTGCTCGCCGATACCGGCATCAGCGCCGATGCCTGCGGGTTCATCGGCGATGATGTAATTGACTTGCCGATCCTGCTGTGCGCCGGTTTCGCGGCCAGCGTGCCGAACGGCCATCCCGAAGTACGTTCGCGCGTGCATTACGTGACGCAGGCATCCGGCGGGCGCGGCGCAGCGCGCGAGCTCTGTGATTTCATTTTGCGCGCACAAGGCAATTATGAGACGGCGCTGGCGCCGTACCTTGCGTGAACCATACACGCACCAATCGCATGCGGCTGGCGATGATCATCATGCTGTTTGCGTCATTTGCGCTGGGCAGCTTCTGGATGCTGGAGGTAATGCGCAGAGATACCGCTGACAAGAGAACCGAGTTGCCGAAAGGCGAGCCGGATTACACAGTGGAACGATTCAGTTTTATCCGCATGTCGCAAAGCGGCCGTGTGCATTATGCTATTTCCGGCGCAGAATTGATGCACTACCCGGATAACGATTCCTTTGAAATCACGGAACCGGTGTTGCATAGTCTTGACGATAATCAGGCGCCCATGACGATTCGCGCCGACCGCGCCATCGTCGAACACGCGAATAGCAAGATTCATCTGTATCGCGATGTACAGTTGGATCGCCCGGCGGCACCGGATAGCGAACATTTCCACCTGGGCTCCAATTACCTGTTGCTGCTGCCGGATACGGATGTAATACGCACCGACCAGCCAGTTGATATCTGGCTCGGGCAATCCCATCTAAGTGGCACCGGGATGATTGCCAACAATGCCACGCGGGAATTTCGGCTCATGAACCATGTGCGCGGTATTTATCCGCCGCACACCCAGTAATTTGCGTGCCGCGATGGCAACTGCACACCATCCTTTCGAGGTTTCGCAATGAAGCGATTTTTTTTCTACTCTCTGTTTGCGCTCAATATGGTTGCGGCGGCGATCGTCCATGCTGAAAAAGCGGATGCCAACAAACCGACTACGGTTGAGGCAGACCAGATGGCATACGATGATGTGAAACAGATCAACACCTTCAACGGCAATGTGATCCTGACCCGTGGCTCATTGCGCATGAAGGCAAACAAGGTTGTAGTATCGCAAGACCCTGCCGGATATCAATTCGCCACAATGTACGCCACACCTGGCGGCTTGGCGACTTTCCGGCAAAAGCGCGACGGCGGCCCCGATCTCTGGATCGAGGGCCAGGCGGAGCGAATTGAATATGATGGCAAGACGGAATTGGTAAAGTTGTTTTCACGGGCGAAAATACGGCGCCTGGAAGGTGACAAACCCACTGACGAAGTGGAAGGGGAATTTATTTCCTACGATAGCCGCGCCGAATTTTTCTCGGTCAACAACACGCCGACCGGCGCAAGCAAGCCTGGCGCCGGCCGCATCAAGGCGGTGATTCAGCCGCATACCGATCAGAAAGACAAGTGATGGCCAGCACCTTGATGATCCAGGGCTTGCAGAAGAGTTACGGCGCGCGCCAGGTAGTGCACGACGTTTCCCTGGAAGTAAAAAGCGGCGAAGTAGTCGGCCTCCTGGGACCAAACGGCGCAGGCAAGACGACATCGTTTTACATGATCGTCGGACTGGTGCCGTCCGATGCGGGTGAAATCATGTTGGATGACACCGAAATCTCACGCCTGCCGATTCATCGGCGCGCCATGCTCGGCTTGTCCTATCTGCCGCAGGAAGCCTCGGTATTCCGCAAGTTGACGGTCGAAGACAATATCCGTGCCGTCCTTGAATTGCAGATGGAAGACGGCAAGCCACTGTCGCATTCCATGATCGAACAGCGACTGCATACCCTGCTCTCGGAATTGCAAATTGAAAAATTGCGCGAGAACCAGGCACTCTCGCTTTCCGGCGGCGAACGGCGCCGGGTTGAAATCGCGCGCGCGCTGGCAACCAATCCACGTTTCGTCTTGCTGGACGAGCCGTTCGCAGGGGTCGATCCGATTGCGGTGATTGAAATTCAGCGTATTGTCCGTTTTTTAAAGGAGCGCAGTATCGGCGTATTGATCACCGATCACAACGTGCGGGAAACGCTTGGCATCTGCGACCGCGCCTATATCATCAACCAGGGCTCTGTCCTCGCCAGCGGCCGTCCCGATGACATCATTACCAACGAATCTGTACGACGGGTTTATCTGGGCGAACATTTCCGGATGTAACGGGAACCGATGAATCGATCATGAAACAGTCCCTCCAGCTCAGAGTTTCACAGCATCTCGCGCTGACGCCGCAATTGCAGCAATCGATCCGCCTGCTGCAATTGTCGACGCTCGAGTTGCACCAAGAGCTAGAGCAGATTCTGACCGACAATCCGCTATTGGAACGACTCGACGATCCGCTCGATCATTCGATCCACCTGCTGGCCGATGGCGCAATCAGCTCGGCGCCATCGATCGCTAGCGTCGGCGCCGAAGCGGAGTCGGAGTCGGCGCCGGCGGATACGGAAACATCCTTCGAAGGAAACGACAGCCCGGATTCGGCAGCCAATGGCGAAGCCGACTGGAGTTTCGACGATGTTGCCCGCACCACCAAGGCGCCCGAGGATGACGATGCGCGCCCGCAACTGGAAGCGCACGAAACCACCCTGCGCGAGCATTTACTGGAACAGATGCGGGTGACAGTGCGCGAGCAGCGCGACCGTGCGCTGCTGGAAGTGATGATCGATGCGGTCGACGACAATGGCTATCTTGAAGAGTCGCTCGAGGAGATCCATGCGCGCCTGCCCGAAGAGCTTGACATCGACATCGATGAATTGAGATTCGCGCTGTCGCTGCTGCAAAGCTTTGAACCAGCCGGCGTCGGTGCGCGCAATGCATCGGAATGCCTGGCATTGCAGATCCGCCGCTTCCCATCGGTGCCGCTGGTTACGCGCCGTCGGGCCATCCAGATTGTCGAACAGTATTTGTCCCTGTTCGCGCAACGCGATTACAGCAAGTTGAAGAAAGCGCTGGATTGCGATGACGAAGACTTGCGCGAGGCGCAGGAAGTCATCAGGCAATGCAATCCGCATCCGGGCGCGGCATTTTCCGCCGGCGCTTCGGATTATGTGGTGCCGGATGTGATCATCAAGAAAACCAAGAACGGCTGGCAGGTCATGCTCAATCATGAGGTGATGCCGCGCCTGCGCGTCAATGCACTGTATGCCCGCATCCTGAAGCAGAGCAAGGGTGATGGATCGCTCACTTCGCAACTGCAGGAAGCGAAGTGGCTGATCAAGAACATGCGCCAGCGTTTCGACACGATCTTGCGCGTCTCGCAGGCGATTGTCGATCGTCAGCGCAACTTTTTCTCGCATGGCGCAGTCGCAATGCGCCCACTTGTCTTGCGCGAAATAGCTGATACACTAGGTCTGCACGAGAGTACAATTTCCCGAGTGACAACGCAGAAATACATGCTGACCCCGCATGGAATGTTTGAACTGAAATATTTCTTCGGCAGTCATGTCGCCACGGAGGCAGGGGGTGAAGCTTCCTCGACGGCGATCAGGGCGCTGATCAAACAACTGATAGGAGCAGAAGATCCCAAGAATCCACTTTCTGACAGCAAGCTGGCAGACATGCTGGGGGAACAGGGCATGGTGGTTGCGCGCCGTACCGTTGCAAAATACCGCGAAGCGCTAAAAATTCCCCCCGTCAATCTGCGCAAGTCCTTGTAGTTTTTGTAGTTTTTGTAGTGTTATTTTTGTTGCCGTGTTCAAACGCGGAACTGCTACGCGATGCGTTGCGAACTTTCGGCAGCATCAACAATAGGAGCGCCGTATGAACCTCACCATCAGTGGACATCATCTCGAATTAACGCCAGCCATTCGTGACTATGTGCAGAACAAGCTGGAGCGCATCAAGCGCCATTTCGATCATGTCATTGATATCGCGGTCATTCTGACTGTCGATAATCTACCGGAAAAGGAAAAGCGGCAAAAAGCGGAAATCACCTTACGCCTGCGCGGCAAGGATATTCATGTCGAAAGCATTGCGCAGGATCTGTATGCAGCCATTGATTCATTGATCGACAAGCTGGACCGTCAGGTAATGAAATACAAGACGAAGATGCAGGATCATCAGCACGAGGCGATCAAGCGTCTGCCTGAGTCCCCAGCGACGACCGCGTAAAGACGCGCAATAGCGTGTCGAGCAAATCGGCCGCATCCACAAAGGGCGCTTCAAGCGCCCTTTTGTTTTGCCGGGGACCCCATCATGAAAAAGCAGGCAACGATGAAGGGCTCATCCGCTTTGCATCGTGAAGCACCTTGTTCATCCGGCAGGACCATGGGGGTTTGAGGCTCTTGTCGTTTTGGCGGAAAACAGCCGGAATCCGGCATCGTTGGTAGTGTGCCAACCAGGGTTCCCGTTGAAGTCCACGAAAATGGCAGAAAGAGGGGCCCGCGATCAAAATTCACCCAGCCGCAACGGGAAAATTTGAAAAATATAGGGAGTATATGTAGAAAAATACCTATATTCGCAATGAAAAAGCGGGTCTTTTAAAATACATGCCGGAGTAAATAGGCAACCTCGATACCTTGCTTTACCGGGTGGATAGGCAGATTCCTTACTGCACACGTTTCCCCGATAAAATACAAGTTACTTCCTTCCCGATTGACGCGTCATGACCGAATCCATTAAAACCGCAATTCGCAACGGTATCGGCTTTCTGATATTGGACCGGCCCAAGGCCTTGAATTCCCTTTCGCTGGAGATGGTGCGTGCGCTCACGCACACTTTGCTGGACTGGCGCGGCAACGATGCCGTCCGGGCGGTGTTCATCAAGAGCGCCAGCGAAAAAGCGTTCTGCGCAGGCGGCGACATCCGCTTCTTTTACGATGCCGGCGGCGCGACGCCGCAACGCGGCAGCGCATTGATCGAGGATTTCTTTACGGAAGAATATGCGCTGAACCATTTAACCCATTTTTATCCGAAACCGTATCTCGCGCTGATGGACGGCATTGTGATGGGCGGCGGCATGGGGATCGCGCAGAGCGGGCCGGCGTGCCAGTTGCGCATCGTCACCGAGCGTACCAGGATGGCCATGCCGGAAGTGAATATCGGCTTATTCCCTGACGTCGGCGGCAGCCATTTCCTGTCGCGCATGCCGGCACAGCTTGGAACCTATCTCGGGGTCACCGGAGAAACGATTGGCGCGGCCGATGCATTGCATGCGGGCTTGGCGGACATCTTCATTCCATCCGTACAATTGCCCGCACTGGAAGCACTGCTGGACACCACCGACGCGAGCGATCCGCGGGCCGCGATCCGCGCCTTTGCGGCGCCGTTCCGGCAGCAGGCCGATCCGGCCGGCAGTATGCTGGCCGCCGAGCGCGCATCGATCAATCGCCATTTCGCACACGACAAGGTGCGCCTGATTACCGCATCGCTGGCCGCGGACGATAGCGCGTTTGCGCAAAAAACGCTGGCCGTCATGCAAAAGCGCTCGCCGCTCATGATGTGCGTGACGCTGGCGCAACTACGGCGCGGCACGGCGCTGGGCGTGGCCGATTGCCTGCGCATGGAACGCACCATGGTGCGCCGCAGTTTCGAGCATGGCGAAATCCTGGAAGGCGTGCGCGCGGTCGTGATCGACAAGGACAATAGGCCGACATGGAATCCGGCCACGCTGGAAGAGGTCACGCCGCAAATGGTAGACCGTTTCTTCGAGCCGGCATGGCCGGATCATGCGCACCCGCTGCGGGAACTGCGCTAAGGCGGCGGCAGGGATCTGCCCGTTCAAGAGATCGCGCACGGCAGGTCGGCGCAACGCTCCATCCGGGCTACCGCCTATTATTCCTTCTCCTTGAAGGAAAAGGAACCGGAACGCGCTTTGCGTCAAAAAATCCTTGTATTCTTGCTTAGATCTCATCCACCACAAACAGCCGCCGATGTTCACGCATCGCATAGCGGTCGGTCATGCCGGCAATATAGTCGGCGACCTTGCGCGCCTGCCTGTTTTCCTGCTGCGCATCCGTCAGCAGAACCTGGTAATCCGGCGGCAGCAGCCTTGGCTCGCGGATGAAGGCATCGAATAATTCGGCGACAATGCGGCGCGCCTTGCTGGTCATGCGATTGACCTGGTAATGCTGATACAGGTTTTCATGCAGGAAGCGCTTGAGCAGCGATGCCTCCTGCCGCATTGGCTCGGAGAAGGCAATCAGAGGCGGTGCGTGGCGCACATCTTCAGCGCTAGTGACTTGTGCTTCTGCAATCCGGGACTGCGACGCATTGGTCAGATCCAGCACCAGCGCATTGATCATGCGCCGGATGGTTTCATGGATAGCGCGGCGGCCGGCAATACCGGGGAACGCCATTTCCGCTTCGCGCCGGTGACGCGCAAAAAAGTCGACTTCCACCAGATGCGCCATCGTCAGCAGTCCTGAACGCAGCCCATCATCGATATCATGATTGTTGTAGGCGATTTCATCGGCCAGATTGGCAATCTGCGCTTCCAGCGTCGGTTGTTTTTTGTCGATGAAGCGCTGCCCGATGGCGCCCAGATTTTTCGCATTGGCCAGGGCGCAATGCTTCAGGATGCCTTCGCGCGTCTCGAACGTCAGGTTCAGGCCATTGAATGCACCGTACTGCTCTTCCAGCTTGTCGACCACGCGCAGGCTTTGCATGTTGTGCTCGAAGCCGCCCCAGTCCTTCATGCAGGCATTGAGCGCATCCTGGCCGGCGTGCCCGAACGGCGTATGGCCCAGGTCGTGCGCCAGTGAAATGGCTTCGATCAGGTCTTCGTTCACCCGCAGGTTGCGCGCAATCGAACGCGCGATCTGCGCTACTTCGATGCTGTGTGTCAGACGGGTGCGGAACAGGTCGCCTTCGTGATTGACGAATACCTGGGTCTTGTATTCAAGCCGACGGAATGCCGTGGAATGAATGATGCGGTCGCGGTCGCGCTGGAATTCGGTGCGCAATGCGGGTACTGCCTCTTCGAAGCGGCGGCCTCGGGATGTCGCGGAACGGGCGGCGTAGGGGGCAAGATGCGCTTCGAGATCCATGTCGAGACTCCGTGGCGGTCAGCAGAATCCTGGCGATTGAGCCTGATATTTCATACGCACGCCGCAAGCGTGGCCAGCAAGGCTTCCTGCGGCACCGCGGTAATGACCGGGCTGCCTAGCGGTTTTGCCAGGATGAAGCGGATCTGGCCGCCCTCGTTCTTTTTATCTATCTGCATGCATTCCAGCCAGCGCTCGATGCCAAGGTCGGGGGCAATCACCGGCAGGCCGGCCGCTTTCACCAGCGCGGCAATGCGCGCCTTTGCCACTGCATCGATATAACCGAGCCGGCACGACAGGTCGGCGGCCATCACCATGCCGCATCCGACCGCTTCGCCATGCAGCCATTCGCCGTAACCGAGGCCGGCCTCGATCGCATGTCCGAAGGTATGGCCGAAATTGAGAATGGCGCGCAGCCCGCCTTCGCGCTCATCCTGCCGCACCACATCCGCCTTGATTTCGCACGAACGCCGGATCGCATGTGCCAGCGCCGCCGGCTCGCGGGCGACCAGCTTCGCAATATTCGCCTCGATCCAGTCGAAGAAGACGGCATCGATGATGACACCGTATTTGATCACTTCGGCCAGTCCGGCGGATAATTCGCGCTGCGGCAGGGTGGCGAGCGTGGCGGTATCCGCAATCACCGCCTGCGGCTGGTAAAACGCGCCGATCATGTTCTTGCCGAGCGGATGATTGATGCCGGTCTTGCCGCCCACCGAAGAATCAACCTGCGCCAGCAGCGTGGTCGGCATCTGGACGAACGGCACGCCGCGCATGTAAGTCGCCGCGGCAAACCCGGTCATGTCGCCGATCACGCCGCCGCCCAGCGCCAGCAGCGTGGTCCTGCGATCGCATTTTTCAGCCAGCAGCACATCGAAGATCCGCATCAGGTTGGCCCAGTTCTTTTCCTCTTCGCCATCCGGCAGCACGATCGGCGTGACTTGCTTGCCGGCGGCAATCAGCGTTTTCACGACGTGCTCAAGATACAGGGGGCCGACGATCGTATTGGTGACCACCGCAACCCGCTGGCCGGGAATATGGCGACTGACGAGTTCGGTATCGGAAAAAAGCGCACCCCCGATTGTGATCGGGTAACTGCGCTCGCCGAGATCGACACGCAGGTGGATGGCGGCGGATTGCTGGCTGGTCATCGAATGCTCTACAGAATGGCTGGTTGAAGCGGGCGACACGGCGGCCGAACCAGGTGCGACCGGTTTCAGTTGCGCCAGTATCGACTGCACCAGGGATTGTACGTTAGGCCGGCCGGTTTCAATGATCACATCGGCCACATCGCAGTAAAGCGGCTCGCGCGCGCGCGCCAGCTCCTCGATGCGCTGGCGCGGGTTGGCTGTCCGCAACAGCGGGCGACTCTTGTCATGGCTGGTGCGCTGCAAGATGCTGTTGACGCTGGCCCGCAGGTAAATCACGGTGCCGCGCGCTTTCAGCAATGCCCGGTTTTCTTCGCGCAGGATCGCCCCGCCGCCAGTCGCGAGCACGATGCCTTCCTGCCCGGTGAGATCGCGGATGACATCGGCTTCGCGCTGGCGAAAGCTTTCCTCGCCTTCAATCTCGAAAATCCATGAGATCGAAGCGCCGGTGCGCGCTTCGATCTCATGATCGGAATCGATGAAGCGCTTGTTGAGTTTTTTCGCCAGGGCGCGGCCGACCGTGGTCTTGCCGGCACCCATGAGGCCGACCAAAAAAATATTACCAATAATCAATTTGAGTTAAAGAAATAAGCTGTTCCATTCCCTTTCGGGGTGGTTATTTTTACGGCAAAGCTGCCTGATGCGCAATTACTGTCGGCTTTCACCATGACGGAATGCATCGTGCCCCCTACCTGGCTGGTAGAAAGGACCTTGGCCGGATAAAAAGTTTGGGGCGCAATCTTGTCTGCATCGGCGGCACCAACCGTCGTATCGACCGGCAGAGGATTGTTATTCACGTCGGTCAGGCGGAAGTTCAGCGCCTGGCTGGCGCACCCGGTTCCCGCCAGACCCTGAATAATATACGGGTTTCCATCCGTCGTATTGTTCCAGTCGCGGCAATTGCCTGAAGCATCGCAGACCAGCCTGGTCAATACGGCATTGGATCCGCTAAAGATAATTTCCGCCTGCTGGCGAATGTAGTTGATGCCCCATTTGCCATCGCCAGTGGCACTATACGTGCTGTTTTTATATGGAAAAGGCAGATCGCCATTCGCTGGGTCGTAATGACCATCCAATGTGCCTGCCGTGGAAGCGCCGGATGTTGCGTCAAGGACGCCGGCATCCAGGAATGGATCGCTCATATCCCCGAATGGTTCGCCGCCGCTCACGCAAATATCCACCAGCGGCCGATAGACTGTGGGAACATTGCCATTAACGTCCGTGAAACTGGAACAGGAATACTGACCGTCGCCATTCGAGTCAGTAAAATTTTCAATCCCTTGTGCATAGGCAAGGACCGTGACCCGGCCATTAGTCGGTCGGAATGCCTGACTCTTGAGTGACACCGTGCAGCCGCCATTGATGGTATTGCAGGCACCTTGCGCAGAAGATCCCACAGCGCCACCTTCGGCAACGAAATTAACCGTGGTGTTGTCGGAAACCGGATTGCCATACTGGTCGGCCATCATGACCGTGATCTTGGCCTCTTCGCCATCGTATTGCAAACCTTCAATGTTGTACTTGTCTACACTCAGCGACATGGCTTTCTGGATCGGCAAGCCGGTGGACACCGTCAATGCATCGGACAGTCCGCTGATGGTCTTGCCGTTGCGAGTCGCCTCGGCAATCACGCGCACCGGCGTCGGAATGGTGCCGGCCGATACCGTCGTCGTCACGTTCCCACTGGCGTCCGTTGTGGCATAGGCGGGCGCCACGCCGAGGCCGCCGATGGTCGTGGTCGGCCTGAAGGCAACATCGACGCCTGCCAGCCCGTTGTTGTTCTGGTCGACCACCCTGAAAGTCAGAAGCGCGGATTCCCTGCGACCCAGCCCGCCGGAGCCTTTCAGGACGATCGAAGTGCCGGTCAGGTCGGATGAGACAAACTGAATCGTACCGATATTGGCGCTGCCCACGGCCAGCGAAATGGTTTGAGTGGAATTGCCGATCGAGGCAGTAATCACATCCGTGCCACGCAGGCAGCCGTTATTTGTATAGGTAACCGACTGCACGCCATTGGCAAATGCGCTGGGCACCAGCGTGGCGGTGCCATCGCCGGCACACAGAGAAGTCAGGGTCAGGCCCGACACGGTGTTGACCGGCTGACCATTGCTTGTTACGGGAATGTTTAGCGTGAGTGCGCTGAATGCCGGTAGCGTCCCGGTCGGCGCTGGCGTAAAGGAAAGCGTTCCCACTACCAGTGGTGCGGCACCGACTGACATATTGATGGAATCCGTCACTGTCTTCAGCCCGACCGCCGCTTCGGCCTTGAGCGTCAATGCGCCAGCGGAGGTAAAGTCCTTGGGTTTGATTGTCATGACTGCCACACCGGTGGCGTCGGTCAGGGCCGACGCTGAGACAGGGGAAAATTCCACCAGAGTCGTATCGGAAGCAGAGAATTTAACAACGGCATTCGCTATTGCCACGCCCAATGCATCGGTAATGGTTGCCTTTGCCGTACCGTTTTGCCCGCCCGACAAAGTCGTGACCGCGGCGCCGCTACCGTCAACCAGTGCCAGCTTGAGCTTTGGCTCGCTGACCGTTGTGCCGGTTCCGGAAGTGCCGCCGTTACCTGTGGTTGTCCCAGGTGAACCGCCGCCGCCGCCGCAGGCCGCCATGACAACTGCGGCCAGGACCGCTGCGCTCAGGGAAACGAATGTCGAAATTGACTGTTTGTTCAGCATGAATGTCATTTTTTTTATTCCAGATATTATTTTGATTGTCTTTAGCGTGTTGTCAGACGGTCGGTCACGATCTTCGGTGTGATGAAAATCAGCAGTTCGGTCTTGTCATTGGTACGGCCCGTCGTCTTGAACAGATTCCCCAGCAGTGGCACATCGCCAAAAAACGGTACCTTGGTGACCGCATCGCGCTCGGTCTGCTGGAAGATGCCTCCCAGTACGACCGTGCCGCCGTTTTCCACCAGTACTTGCGTCTTGACATGCTTGGTATCGATGGCAAACCCGGCGCGTGTTTCCTGCCCCACGCTGTCCTTGTTGACATCGACATCCAGAATCACATTGCCGTCGGGCGTGATCTGGGGCGTCACTTCCAGCCTTAGATTAGCCTTGCGGAAAGAGACCGAGGTGGCGCCACTACTGGTCGCCTGCTGATACGGCAACTCGGTGCCCTGCTCGATCAATGCCTTCAACTGGTCCGCGGTCACGACGCGTGGGCTGGAAATGATCTTGCCTTTGCCATCGGCTTCCAATGCGGATAATTCCAGATTCAGGAAGCGGTTTGCCGCCGCAGAAAACAGGCTGACCGCGAGGCTGCCCGGATTAAGTCCGTTGATGCCTGCGGCGGGCAGATTCACGAATTGCGTATTCGGCATATAACTTTGCTCCGTGACCTTGGCCTGTCCGGTCTGCTCGCCGACGCCAAGATAATTACCGGTTGCGGCAATCCGCGTATTGCTATTCCCGACCTGATATCCGGCATCGCCGCCGCGGATGGTGCGCAAATCCGCAAAGCCAAGCCTGGCCCCCAGGTTCTTGCTGAATTTATCATCGGCTTCGACGATGCGCGCCTCGATCAAGACCTGGCGCGACGCGATATCGGTCTTTTGCACCAGCCGGCGAATTTCTTCGAGCCGGGAGGCGATATCGGTCACGAACAGTTGGTTGGTGCGAGGATCGATAACCGCGCTGCCGCGCTTGGACAGGATGCGGTTCTTGCCATCGCTGCCTTCCAGCCCGAATACCTGCTTGAACGATTCCGCCTTTTGGTAATTAAGCTGGAAGATTTCCGTTTTCAGCGGCTCCAGCTCTGCAATCTGGGCTTTTTGCTCCAGCTCCAGTTTTTCCTTGGTCAGGAGCTCGTCTTTCGGTGCAATCCATAACACCGAACCGTTCTTGCGCATATCCAGGCCCTTGGCCTGCATCACGATATCCAGTGCCTGATCCCACGGCACGTCCTTGAGCCGCAGCGTCAGATTGCCGCCGACGGTATCGCTGGTGATGATGTTCAATCCGGTGAAATCCGCAATCACTTGCAGTACCGCCCTGACCTCGACATTCTGGAAATTCAGCGACAGCTTTTCGCCGCGATAGCCTTGGG
Organism: Burkholderiaceae bacterium; assembly: GCA_035255485.1. Lineage (GTDB taxonomy): Bacteria > Pseudomonadota > Gammaproteobacteria > Burkholderiales > Burkholderiaceae_D > DATEZO01. Next base: position 19,349 of record DATEZO010000030.1, on the reverse strand, counting down.
TGCCCTGGGTCAGCTTGTTCGGATCTTCCTTGATCGGCCTGATTTCAATGACCAGTTGCGTATCGCTCTGGTAGGCGCTGTGCTCCCACAATCCCTGCGGCTCGATGACCATGTGCACATTATCGCCCTGCTGGGTTGCCGTAACTGTATTGACCGGCGTGCCGAAATCGGCGACATCGAGGCGACGGCGCAGTACATCCGGCAAACTTGTCTTCATGAAATCGGCCACAATCGACTTGCCTTGCTGCCGCACATCGACCGCGATCTGGTTACTCGGCAATTCGATCACAACCCTTCCTTCGCCGCCAACGCCGCGCCGGAAATCGATATCGCGGATCGCCTGCTTGCCGGCTGCCGCCGGCCTGGACGCCACTGGCAGGCCGGAAGAGCCGACTGCAGTGGCAGGGCCACCCGAGCCATCGATCGCGACAATGACCGCGTTGCCTTCGATGGCAGTCGCATAATTCAAGGGCCGCATCAGATTGAATACCAGGCGCGATCGTTCGCCTGCCTGCACCACGTTGACGTTGCGTACATCGCCCAATCCAATATCCTGCGTCGACTTGCCGGTGGCATTGGCAGTCCCGCCGAAATCAAGCGCGATGCGCGCCGGATTGGTAATGGAAAAACCGATCGGCGGCTTGGCAACCGGGTTTTTCAGCTGAATCTTGACGATTACATTGGCACCTTGCTGATTCGCGGTAATGGACTGTATGGCATTTTCCTGAGCAAACGCGAATCCGCAAACCATTGAGAGACAGGCAAAAACGCATTGCCGCACTGCCTGGCGCACAACCGCTGCCTGATTCCTGTATCGATTTACTGGGCCGATCATTTTTTTGTCTCCTGCAACTCTAACTTGGCTTTACGCTCGATCCAGTCGCCGGATGCGTCCTGGACGACTTCCTTCAGTTCGACCGCGGTTTCGGTAATGTTGGTAATCATGCCGAGATTTTGTCCGATGTAATTGCCTACCTTGACTTGAAATATCGATTTATCGATTCGCAGCAGCGCATAACTCAGCCCCGGTTTTTGCAGTGTTCCGACCATCGTCAGCGTATCCAGCGGGTAGCCTTCCAGCGGTTCGCGACGGCGCTCCAGGTCCGGCTTGATCCCGCTGTTGGAACCGGCCTTCTGCTTTGCAAAGGCGGCCGCCAGCTTGCCCGGATTAAACGGGTCGATATTGTCTTTTTCGCTGTAGACGAAAGGCGCAAATTTCTTCGGTTCCGCCAACCGGGTGATCGACACGCGAGTCTGGCTCCTGACATCCGCCATCCATTGCTTGAGTTCCTGCACGCCGCTATCACCGCAACCGGCCAGTCCCGACAGCAGGGCAATCGATAACGTCGCGCGTCCGATGCGAAGGCTCATCATTTTTTCACCCCCTTCTGACCGGCCTTCTTGCCGGCAGCGACCTTGCGCTGCTCGGCGACTTCCTCGGGATCCAGATAGCGGAAAGTTTTTGCGATCGCGTCCAGCGCAAGAGTGCCATCCTTGCCGGCGACCAGGTTCAGATTGTTCAATGTGACGATGCGCGGCAAGTTGGCAATATCGCTGGCGAATGCGCCGACATCATGATAGCCGCCGGCAACCTTGATATTGATTGGCAGCTCTGCATAATAGTCCTTCACCACCACCTGCCCCGGCTTGAACAGTTCAAACTGCAGCCCACGCCCCAGGCCAGCCTGGTTGATATCGGACAGGAGTGCATCCATTTCGGCTTTGCTGGGGAGTTGCTTTTCCAGCGTGGCGACATATTCGGCGACCTGCTCCTTTTGCTTGCGCAGGCCATCGAGATTGATTGATTGCTGCACCTTGCTCCTGTATGCTTCCTTCAGCTTTTGTTCTTCCTGCCTACCCTGGTCCAATTCCTCAAGCTGACTGTCCCAGTAAAAGAACCAGCCCAGGGCAATGACCACGGCCAGTACGCCTGCGCCGCAGGCCAGGCGCGGCACCAGCGGCCATTGACCGGGGTGGCGCCCATTCAGCCCCCGGAACTGTGCGCTGATCGAATGACCAATACTTTTCAAATCCGCCATGATGCGTCTTTCGTTTCAGGGTTTTTTCGGCGCAGCACTGGCAGCAGCGGTTATTGTTGCGCCGGATGCAGCCTTGTCCTTGTCGCGCGGGCGCTTGATGCCGACATTGATGGTGAAATCAAAGGCTTTCTTTGCTTCCTTTCCCTGTCCGATACCGGTTGAGCGGATTTCAATCAGGTCCGGTCGCTCAAGCCATGCCGAGTTATTGCTGAGATTGCGCAGCAATTCGGATACCCGTTCATTTGACTGCGCATAGCCATTGAGCACCACGCGCTGTCCTTCCTGCTTCAATGCCCGCAGATAAACGCCTTCCGGCACCTGCCGCACCAGTTCATCCATCAGATATACCGGCTGGTTGCGGTCGCTTTGCAGATCTTCCACCGCCTGCTGGCGTGCCTTCAGCGAATCGATTTCCTGCTTCAATGTTGCAATTTCCTTGATCTGTTCATCCAGCCTGGCGTTTTCGGCCTTGATGAAATCATTGCGCTGCGCCTGATCCGCAATATTGCTCGCAATGTAGGCGCCTACCGCCAGCACGATCGACCCGCCAAGCGCCGCTGCCAGGAGCAGCAGTGTGAAAAATGCATTTCTGCGCAGCTTGCGTTTCGCTTCCCGATGCGGAAGAAGATTGATTCTAGCCATCAGCCAAACCTCCGCATCGCCAGTCCGCAGGCAACCAGGTACGCCGGCGCATCAATGCGCAACTGCTTTTCGCGAATATGCGGTCCGACCTGCATACCCTTGAACGGACTGATCACGGAAGTTGAAATCCTGGTGCGGCTTGCCACCAGATCCACCAGGCCGGGAATGATCGCACAACCACCCGCCAGAAAAATCTGATCGATCCGCGTATAGGGCGTCGATGTGAAAAAAAACTGGATCGCCCGTGTCACTTCGAGCGTCACATTCTCCAGGAAAGGCTCCAGCAATTCACGCTCGTATCCTTCCGGCAGATCACTGGCTTTTTTCTTGGCTTCCGCCTCGTCATGCGACATGCCGTAGGCGCGCACGATATCCTGCGTCAGTTGTACGCCGCCGAATGGCTGTTCACGCTCGTAAATCGTCTGTCCATCCAGCAGCATCGAAACGTGGGTAATCTGCGTGCCGATCTGAAACAGCGCGACAATCTGTCCCTGGCCACTCTTCGGCAATTGCGCAATCAGGCGGTCGATTGCCGCACGCGCCGCGTAGGAATCGATATCCATGACCGTGGGCGTCAGGCCGGCAGCCTCGGCTACTGCGACGCGGTCCTCGACTTTTTCCCTACGGGTGGCCGCCAGCAGGACTTCGACATCCTCGGGGGAATGTTGTGCAGGGCCGATCACGTCGAAATCCAGGCTGACCTCGTCCAGTGCAAACGGAATATACTGGCTGGCTTCGGCTTCGACCTGCACTTCCAGCTCATCCTCGGACAAGCCGCCTGGCAGGATCATTTTTTTTGTGATGACTGATGCGGGCGGCATGCCCAGCGCGACAAGCTTGGCGTGCGTGCCGCTTTTCTTGCAAACGCGTCGCACCGCTTCGGCCACCTGCTCGATATTTTCGATATTGCCATCTACCAGCGCACCGCGGGGAAGCGATTCCGACGCATAACGCTCCAGCCGGAATTCATTCTTGCCCGCCTCGGACAGTTCGACAAGCTTCACGCCCGAGGTACTGATATCCAGCCCGATCAATGGAGGGTTCTTTTTGCCGATTAGGGATCCGAGATCTAATGTCACGGGAGCCTCTTCCTGAACAGGATAATACGTTTGAACGTTCTGTCCGCTTCCGTGTCCAATAGGAAAATCAGAAGTTTCCAGGGGGAAATTGCTTTTAAAAACCTGCGCTTAGGTAATATTTGTTAAAGATTACGTTAGATCCTAGCAATAAGCCTTTAAAAGTGTAAAGCAATTTCCGACTAGCAATTTGCAAATTCGTTGCCAAAATCCCACGGCAAGGTTGCGAAAATATCATCTTTTTTGTCTTTTGGATACATGCTGATCCAAGTCGCACGCCGCTATAATGGGCTGAATTTCAATTTATCTACCTTCCTGCATGGCTGCCACTAATCCTTCCGCCAGTAATTCTGCTTCGGTGCCCAAGCACCGCTTCAACATGTTTACACGCATTACGCTTGCTCTTGCAGGACTTTTTGCCAGTGCGGTATTGATCGGTGCGCTGGTGATCGGCTTTATGCTGACCATGGCTTATCCGAATCTGCCGCCGCTGGATTCGCTGATGGATTATCGTCCGAAAATTCCACTGCGGATATATTCAGCGGACAACGTGCTGTTGGGTGAATTCGGAGAAGAGCGCCGCAATGTAGTCCATTTCAAGGAAATTCCGGACCTCATGAAGAAGGCGGTGCTGGCGATTGAAGATGACCGTTTCTATGAACATGGCGGCGTGGACTATTTTGGCATCATGCGCGCTGCATTGCATAACATGTCGGGCGGCGCGAGACAGGGAGCATCCACCATTACCCAGCAAGTTGCCCGCAATTTCTTCCTGACCAGCGAACAGACCTTCAAGCGCAAGATCTACGAGATGCTGCTGGCATGGAAAATCGAGCAAAACCTGTCGAAAGACCAGATTCTTGAAGTCTACATGAATCAGATTTACCTCGGGCAACGCGCCTACGGCTTCTCGTCTGCGGCGCAAATCTACTTTGGCAAGACATTATCCGAACTGACCGTCGCGGAAGCGGCCATGCTGGCCGGCTTGCCCAAGGCACCCTCGGCTTACAATCCCGTGGTCAATCCCAAGCGCGCCAAGGCGCGTCAGCAATACATCCTGTTGCGCATGCATCAGCTGGGTTACATTACCGATGCGCAATATACTGCGGCTATCGACGAAGAACTGCATACCAAAACCAATAGCAGCGAATTCAGCGTGCATGCCGAATATGTCGCTGAAATGGCGCGCCAGCTGGTGTACGACCAGTTCAAGGATGAAGCCTACACACGCGGCCTGAATGTCTACACTACCATCCTCAAGGCAGACCAGGAAGCCGCCTACCTGTCGCTGCGGCGCGGCGTCACCGATTACGAAAAGCATCACGGCTACCGCGGGCCAGAAGGCTACATGGATATTCCTTCGTCCAGGGAAGAAGCCGAAAACGCCATCGAAGCCGAACTGGCGGACCATCCGGATAGCGACGGCATTGTTGCCGCAGCGGTGCTTGATGCATCGCCAAAAAATGTCCACGCAGTATTGTCATCCGGCGAGGAAATCACGATGTCGGGCCCCGGCCTGAGTTTCGCCACCAACCTGCTGAGCGACAAGGCGCCGCCCAATCGGCGCGTCAGGCGCGGCGCCATCATCCGCGTGACGCAGGATGGCCGCAACTGGAGTATTACGCAAATGCCCGAGGTCTCGTCCGCGTTCATCGCAGCCAATACCGATGACGGCTCGATTCGCGCCCTGGTTGGCGGATTCGATTTCAACCGGAACAAGTTCAACCATGTGACGCAAGCATGGCGCCAGCCCGGCTCTTCGTTCAAGCCGTTCATTTATTCCGCATCGCTTGAAAAAGGCTTGTCGCCAGCCACCATCATCAATGATGCGCCGATCAGCTTCGACGCCGGCCAGACCGGCGGACAGGCGTGGGAACCGAAGAATTACGACGGCAAGTACGAAGGACCGATGTCGATGCGCAGAGGCCTGACCAAATCGAAAAACATGATATCGATTCGTATCTTGCACAAGATCGGCGCCAAATACGGACAGGAATACGCGACCCGCTTTGGTTTCGATGCCGACAAGAACCCGCCTTATCTGACACTGGCACTGGGTGCCGGCGCGGTGACGCCGTTGCAGATGGCCGGCGCTTATTCCGTATTTGCCAATGGCGGCTACAAGGTCAATCCCTATCTCATCGCGAAAATCACGGATGCCAACGGCAAGGTATTGTCAGTGGCCAAGCCGGACAAGGCGGGCGATCAGGCCAATCGCGTCATTGACGAACGCAATGCCTTCCTGATGGACAGCATGCTGAAGGATGTGGTGCGCTACGGCACGGGAACCAGGGCATACCAGGCCCTGAAACGCCCCGATCTGGCTGGCAAGACCGGCACGACCAATGACTCGGTAGATGCCTGGTTTGCCGGCTATCAGCCGAAAATCGTCGGGATTGCATGGATCGGCTTTGATCAGCCGAAAAGCCTGGGTAGCAGGGAAACCGGTGGCGGCATCGCGCTGCCGATCTGGGTCGGCTACATGCAAAAAGCGCTGAAAGACGTGCCGGTAGATGAACGTTCGGTACCGGAGGGCATCATTCAGGCGGATAACGATTACTACTATGCGGAAAATCCACCGGGAGCCGCCGTGCATACCCTAGGCATGGGCGACCACGCCCTGAGCGAGGAAGAAAAGGTCAGGGATGAAGTGAAGAATGAATTGTTCTGACGTTGCGTACAGCGATCTGAAAGCGGCCAGCACCAGGTCGGTCAGGACAAAGGCGGTGATGAATGGCATGCGACGAGATCCAATGCGGTAATGGGCAGTAACGACAGTGAATGCGTAAAGCCGTATCGATATGCCTGGTAGAGAATGAACAAACCGAAAACCGTGATGGCGGCCGGATAGCACCCGCGCTTCTTCCGCCAAAGACCAATGATGAGCCAGAGTTTGATTGCGCCGTGGCGGAACAGATAGAAGGCGGCAATTGCCGCATGCCGGCATGCACGCCACTATCCACTATTGGCCCGAAAACGATGGAAAGCCTGGTGACTTTTAGTTATTTACCGGGAGTATATGAAATAATACATAGATACGCGCATTGAAAATGCGGGCATTAAAAAATACATAGCCGTGTATGTATCAGGCGCAAGAGCCGGTTGAGGCAGGATAAAAACCGCTAATGCAGCAATATATGCGTTACTGCACGCCGGGATGGCCGTCGCCCGGCATGGCGGAATTACCCGGCGCATTGAGGCCACCCGGCATATTGGGATTAACTGGATTGCCAACCCCGGGAACGGATTGCACCGGTTGTGGCGTCGCCGTTGTCGTTGCGCCAGACGACGTGACTGGCGTCTGCGCCGACGGCGACGCGGGAATCACTGGCACTGGCACTGGCACTGGCACTGGAGCTGGCACCGGCGCCGGTCGCGCAGGAAACGCTGGAACGGGTGCCGGCGCGTTGACAATACCCGTCACCGGTGGCGCTGTACGCGGCGGTATCGGCGCGGTCGCTACCGGTGCGGCATTATTGCCGACGGTGCCGGCCGTTGCCGTCAGATTTTTTGCGCTCTCCGGCAATTCCACGCGCTTGGTCACGCCGTCTTCCGACACCAGCACGTATCCCGGATGCACTTCCTTGACCGTGACGCCGGGCGCCACGATGCCATTGATGCCAATCGCCTGCGCCGGCTTGCCGTTTGCGGCCAGGATAGCGATGCTTTCCTTGCCATTGCCCGCCACCACCACCCCTTTCAATTGGTAATTGCTGGCCACGGCAGCGGTCGCGGAGTGCCCGCCAAACAGCGCTGCCGCTGCATCCAGCTTGACCTCGGCCCGGGCGACCGGCGGCGGTGCGGCCACGGCGCGCACCGGCGGCTTGAACAATTGCATTGCCCAATAGGCTGCCGATATGCACAGCACGATAAACAGCACAAAACTTGCAACAAGAGGCTGCCGTTTCATTTTTTCGCTTCTTTCAACAAGGTGATTCGGCCCGATAACGTCCTGACTTCACCACGCTCTTTCCGCGGAGAACAGGAAAGCGGCTGCCCACGATGTCCGGCGCATCGGTCCGATGATGCATCGGCATTCCTACCGCACCAACTGGTTGATTTCGATGATCGGCATCAACACCGCCAGCACGATCAACAATACCACCACGCCCATCGCCAGGATCAACGCCGGTTCCAGCAGTCCGGCAATGGTCAGCGCGCGCCGCTCCAGATCCTGCTCCTGGGCATTGGATGCGCGCTCCAGCATTGCCGGCAATTCGCCCGTCACTTCGCCGGCGCGGATCATGTGGATCAGCATCGGCGGAAAATGCTTGTGCGCCGACAGGGCGCGCGCCAGGCTCACGCCTTCGCGCACGCTGTTGGCGGCGTCTTCCACCTGGTCGCGCATCGCCACGTTCGACAGCGTGTCGCGGCTGGTCTGCAAGGCGCGCAGGATCGGCACGCCGGAGCCGGTAGTGATCGCCAGCGTGCTGGCAAAGCGCGAGGTATTCAGGCTGCGTTCGAATTTACCGTACAGCGGCGCGGTCAGCAGCCAGGCATGCCAGCGATATTTGATATCCGGATTTTTCAGCGCGGTGCGCCACGCGAGGGATGCGCCGACCAGCAGCAGCGCGACAATCCAGCCGTAGCTGCGCACAAAATCCGATACGCCCAGCATCAGCACCGTTAACAGCGGCAGCTTCTGCTTGGTATTGGCGAACACCGACACGATCTGCGGCACCACATAGGTCAGCAGGAAGATCACGATCGCGAAGGCCACCACGGTCACGATGGCGGGATAAGTGAAGGCGAGTCGCACCTTTTGCACCAGCGCATTGCGTCGTTCAATATAGTCGGCCAGGCGCGACAGCACGCGCGGCAACTGGCCGATCTGTTCGCCGGACGCGACCAGGGCACGATAGATATCGGCAAAGTCGCGCGGATGGCGCGACAGCGCGTCTGAAAACGAGGCGCCCCCGATCACCTCGGAGCGCACCGAGGCGATCAGGTCGCGCACATACGTGCGCTCAGCCTGCTCCAGCAAGGCGGAGAATGCCTGCTCCAGCGGCAGGCTGGCTTCCAGCAGGCTCGCCAGCTGACGCGTGAACAGCGCCAGCTCCACTGTCGAAAGCTTGTCGCCGAAGGCACGGCGCCGGGTCTTGCCGGCTTCATCGACCTGCGCGGCAATCGCATCGACCATGATCGGCACCAGCCCCTGGCTGCGCAAATCGGCGCGCGCGGCGCGCGCGCTGTCGGCGTTGACCACGCCTTTTTTCGCATGGCCCAGCGCATCGGCGGCCTCGTAACGGAATGCGGGCATGCTTACTCCTTGGTCACGCGCAGCAGTTCCGCCTGCGTCGTGGCGCCGCTCGTCAGCCAGCGCTCACCGTCTTCGCGCATGGTGGTCATGCCGTCATGCAGCGCCATGTTGCGGATTTCCGCTTCGGCAGCCCGGTTATGGATTTGCGCGCGGATCGTATCGGTAGTCAGCAGCAACTCGTACACGCCGATCCGGCCCTGGTAGCCGGTCTGGCTGCAGTGCTCGCAACCGACCGCATGCCAGTACTGGCCGTCATGCGTCTTGCAATGCTCGCACAGCTTGCGCACCAGGCGCTGCGCCGCCACCCCCAGCAGCGACGACGACAGCAGGAACGGTTCGATCCCCATATCGAGCAGACGCGTGACGGCGGCAGCCGAATCGTTGGTATGCAGGGTCGCCAGCACCAGGTGGCCGGTGAGCGAAGCCTGCACCGCGATCTGCGCGGTTTCCAGGTCGCGGATCTCGCCGATCATGATGACATCCGGGTCCTGCCGCAAAATCGCGCGCAGCGCCTTGGCGAACGTCATGTCGATGCGCGGATTGACCTGGGTCTGGCCGACGCCGGCCAGCTCGTACTCGATCGGGTCTTCGACCGTCAGGATATTGGTGGCGGTGGCGTTCAGCCGCGACAGCGCCGCGTACAGCGTGGTGGTCTTGCCGGAGCCGGTCGGGCCGGTCACCAGCACGATGCCGTGCGGCTGCGCGATCAGCGCATCGAACTGCTTCAGCACCGCATCGCTCATGCCCAGGTGCTGCAGATCGAGCCGGCCCGCTTCCTTGTCCAGCAGGCGCAGCACCGCACGCTCGCCGTGGCCGGTCGGCAAGGTGGACACCCGCACGTCGACCGGCTTGCCGCCGACGCGCAAGGTGATGCGGCCATCCTGCGGCAGGCGCTTTTCGGCGATATCGAGCTGCGCCATGATCTTGATACGCGAAATCAGGGAGGCGTGGATCGCCTTTTTCGGCCGCACGATGTCGCGCAAGGCGCCGTCGACGCGAAAGCGCACCACCGAGGTCAGTTCGTAGGGCTCGATATGGATATCCGAGGCATCCTCGCGCAAGGCCTGCGTCAGCAGCGCATTGATCATGCGGATCACCGGTGCGTCGTCAGCCGATTCCAGCAGGTCCTCGATCGCCGGCATGTCCATCATCAGTTTGGCCAGGTCCAGGTCGGATTCCACTTCGCCCACCACCTGCGCGGCATCGCCGCCGGAACCGGCATAAGCTTGCGCGATGGCCGCTTCCAGCTCGTCGCGCGGCATCGACTTCAGCTTCACGCGGCCGAAACGGCGGCTGACTTCGGCGATCGCGGTTGGGGCGGTCGCATCCGATATCCAGACCTCGACCGCGGAACCGGCGTCATTGCCGGCATCGCTGCGCCGCGCCAGCAGCGCAAAGTCGCGCGCGAAGGCGTACGGCAGGAGGCGGGTATCGGGCATTGCTATCGTGTTCATTACTGTCCTGTCTGCGGTGGCGGCGCCTGCTGCAGCGTCGGCGGTTGCTGCGGCGTCGCTGGTTGCTGCGGCGTCGCTGGTTGCACTGGCGCCCCGTCGCTATTGCGGGGCGATGTCAGGTTGTAGAGCGGGCCATCGACCATCCGGCCATCCTGCAAGGGCGGCAATAGCGGCGCGCCCAGGCTCGGCAACAGCATGGTCGGCTCCGGCTGGGCTGCGGCCTGCGCATTGCGAATGTAGCCGTAGCGGTCGCTCGAAAGGTTGACGCTCTGTTCATTGGTACGAATGACGGTAGGCCGCAGGAACACCATCAAGTTCCGCTTGGTCCTGCCGCGCTTCTGATACTTGAATAGATTGCCAAGCACCGGAATATCACCGAGACCGGGCACTTTTTCATTGGTATCGGTAACATTGTCATCAATCAACCCGCCAAGCACGATGATCTGGCCGTCATCGACCAGCACATTGGTCTCGATCGAGCGCTTGTTGGTGATGATGTCCGACGCATTGCTGGTCGGCTGGACGTTCGAGGTTTCCTGATAAATCGCCATTTTGACGGAACCGCCTTCGGACACCTGCGGCCGCACGCGCAACGACAGGCCGACATCCTTGCGCTCGATCGTCTGAAACGGATTGACGCCGGCAGCGCCGGCGGCGGAGGCACTGGTAGTGAACTGTCCCGTCACGAATGGCACATTCTGGCCGACAATGATTTTCGCTTCTTCATTGTCCAGCGTGATCAGGTTCGGCATCGACAGGATATTGCCGTTGCCCGCGCTTTGGAGCGCATGCGCGATCGCCCCCAGCGTCAGGGCGCCGTTAACCTGGCGGAAGATGCCGAGATTCAGGCCGTTGGGCGGCACTTGCGGCTGCTTGGTGATGTTCTGGGTCGCCAGATTGATGAGATTGGTGCCCCCGGTGCCAAAACCGGTCAGTGTGCCGACCCGGTACCGGCTACTGTCATCGCCTGTCAATCCTGCCCACTGGATGCCGAATTCGGCGGCATCGTCCGAGGTGACTTCAACGATCAGCGATTCAATGTACACCTGGACACGACGCGCATCGAGCTGGTCGATCACGGTGCGCAGATTGCGATACACCGATTCGTTCGCGGTAATGATCAGCGAGTTCGTGGCAGCATCGGCCTGGATGTAACCGGCCGGTCCGCCGGACGGCAAGGTGGTCGGCTGTGGCGGCGTTGACGGCGGCGCCTGTATGCCGCCGCCCTGGGCGCCTTGCTGGCTGATGCCCTGGGTCGACGTTGACGCGGGCGTCGCGGCCGGCGACGATGTCTCGCCTGCCACTACCGCGCGCAGCGTTTGCGCCAGCTTGATGGCATCCGCATTGCGCAGGTACACCACATGCACGTTTCCCGGCTGCGCAGTCGGCTGGTCGAGCTTGGCAATCAGGGACTTCGCCAGGCTGGCCCGCGCCACCGACGGCGCCCGCACGATCACCGAATTGGTCCGGGAATCCGCCAGCAGGCTGATCGGGCCGGCCGCATTGCCGCCGGGAGCAGTTGTTGCTGCCGGTTCCAGCAGCCGGTTGACCATCACCGCGACATCGCTCGCAATCGCATAGCGGATCGGCACTATATCCATGTCGCCGGCGGCCGGGGCGTCGAGCGCGGCGATGATCTTGCCCAGCCGCTTCAGGTTATCGGCATAATCGGTAATCACCAGCGAATTGTTGCCGGGGTTCGCGTTGATCGTATTGTTCGGCGAAATCAATGGCCGCAGCACCGGTACCAGATTCATTGCCGATTCGTAATTCAGGCGGAATACCTGGGTAGCGATCTGGTCGCCGCGCACCGCGCCGGCCTGGATTGGTCCGGCCTGCAGTTTGGCGTCGGCTTCCGGCACCACTTTGGTGAAGCCGTCAGTGGTGACGACGGCATAGCCCTGCAGGCGCAGCGCCGAGGTCAGCAGGCTGAAGGCCTGCGCCTTGGTAACCGGCTTCTCGGACACCAGGTTGATCGTGCCCTTGACGCGCGGATCGATAATGAAAGTACGGTTGGTGTAATGACCGATCGCCTTCACTACCGATTCGATATCCGCGCCGACGAAATTGAGCGTGGCCTCGCCCGCGGCCGGGTCCTGGGCCGCCGCCGGCACGCCGGCGATAGCGCAGGATAATGCGATCACGGCGCTCCAGCGACGCCACCCTGCTGGCCCCTGAAAAGTTCTTGCGATTTGTTTTTTTGTCATTTGAACTCTAACGCGATAATGTTCCGGTTGCCTTCCCTGCGACGCTGACCCAGCAAATTGAGCAGCCCCGCAAGCCGCTCTTCCTGGCCCGCCTCGGCCTCCACCTGCCCTGAAAACTGCAATCTTCCATTCACCAACGCGCCGGAGCCGGACAGCAGCATCGGCCCCTTGACGGTCTTGAGCACCAGTTGCGCCTGCCGGCCACGCCATTCCATCGTAAGATCATAAGCACCCAGCGGTTTGATTGGCGACAGGCGCGATGCGATATCCGTCATCGCCAGATGCATTTCACCGGTCACATCGACGGCATCTCCGCGCTGCGTCAACTGCAACGGCGTCCACGACAGGACCATCTCGCCGGACAGTTGCACCGTATTCAGCGGGGCGCCCAGACCGGACAGGCGCGACGCCGGCAGCCGCACCGATGACGGACTGACTTGCCATTGACGCCAGCCGCCACTGATCCTGACAGGCTGCGACAGCGCGGACGGATTCTCAAGATCGGCATCGACCTGCCCTAACAGCAGCCACGGCGACAGACGCCATGAGAATCGCCCCGGCAGCAACGGCGTCACCGGGTCGGCCCCGCTCGGTGCACCGCCGATGAAGGCGGAGCCGCGCCATAACGTGCCTTGCGGATCGCCCAGTGTCAGCCGGCCCGCTGTTTGCCTTTCCACCACGACAGCCATCCATGCCGCAGGACAAAACGCCAGTACCGTTATCCCGATGCTGGCGGCTGCCGCCAGTAACCATATCACGATGCGCCGCACGTAATCTCCGTTTCCAAGCGCATTTGACAAGCATCAGGGCGCATTGCTATCGGCCGGATGATGTTATCCATCGGTCTTGTCGCTTTTCTGTTGTCGCAGCGTCAGGGTAGCGTTGACCGTGTCAATCGCAGCCAGTGTTTCGATATTGCCTTCAGCCAAGGACAACCGGGCAGTTTTCTGCATCTCATCCAGCCATGCAACGATGCCGGCAAAGGATGCCGTCGCCAATTGCACTTTGACCAGCTCGCCCGTCAATACCACGCTTTGCGGCTTCAATCCCTTGCGCGCAAGCGATGCCTCGATGCTTTCCTTGGTGACCGTCGCGGCTGGCGGTGCGGCATTATTGTCCAGCGCAACCGCCTGCTTCGACAGCGCCTGCAATTCTGCCGCCTGCTGGCGCAGCGCGGGCAGGCTTTTCTCCAGTTGCGCGCGCCCTGCCAGGGCAGGGGCAATCAACAACAAATAGACCAGCGCCAGCAGAATCGCCAGCGCTGCCAGCGCGAGCGCATTGCGTTCGCGCGCATTGCGCTCGATCCAGAAAGCCGACAACGGTTCCGCGAACGCCTTCAGTCGATTATTGCCGTTCATTTATTGCTCCGGATCTGCCATGCGCCGGTCGTCGCCTGTGTCAGCGACAGACCATGTGCCGTGAGCGCCGCCTTTACCTGTTCGACCGGCATGGCCGCATCCGCTTTCAGGCGCACGAACAGACTACGGTCGCGATATTCGAGGGAGGCGATGCCGGGCGCCTTGCGTCCGGATGCCGCCACGCTCTCCAAAGCCTCGCCGAAGCCGGCGGCCAGCGCCGTGAAATCATCCGGGGCGGCCTGCCCCGCCACATGCCGGGCGGCGGCGATCTTCTGGCGCATCTGCGCCAGCGGATCGACAATCACCGTCTCCTTCGGATAAGCCGCCCGATAGGTCTGCACCATGCTGGAACGCAGCATATCGCCCTCTCGTTTCATGCGCTGCCAATCGATATTCAGGCCGGCGATATTAACGAGCAACACCGCCGCACCCAGGATCAACGGCCAGCGCCATGCGCGCCAGTCCATCCTTGCCGCCGAAGCGCCGCCGGCATCCGCCGCCAAGTCGACCGATACCGCATTTGCGCCACCGATCCAGCGCGACCAGTTGTCCGCATAGACCGTGATGCGCTGCGCCAGGGCGTCAATCGCCTGCGCAGCCTCCTGGTAATCATGCACGGCGGCTTGCGGCACGTACAAAATGATCGGCGCTTCCGGCACGACTGCGCACAGCACCTGCACCACCTCGTGCGCCGGCGACGCGGGCTGATCCGGCAGGATCGGCAAGCCGATACCCTGCTGTTCCGCAAGGCGCACCGTCAGGTCGATTTCCGCATCCGTCGCCGCGACCGCAGCCGATACGGTGCCCGTCTTCCACGGCAGGCACAATTGCGACGGGATGGCGGCGAGATGGCGCGCGCCAAGCGTGCGCAAGGTAGTGATCAGAATCCCGATCCAGCCGCGATTGATGACGGCAACGGCACGCCATCCCTCCACTGCGCTTCCGGCCGCGAACGCGCACTCGGCTGGATCGGACATCAGTTGATCTTCGACCAGATTCGGCAGCGCCGCCTTTAGCCGGGATGGCGATAGCGGCGGCATCTGGACCTGCAGCAGCGTCACATCGCTGGCTGCCAGCAGCAATACCACGCGCTGCGCCTTGCCGATGATGCCGGACAGGTCCGACAGCGGCGCAGCGCCTTCACGCTCGATTGTATCGCCGTGGGACACCAGTGCGAACGGACAGGGCAGCGCGATCCAGTGCGGTGCGCTATCGGCGGCAGCTTTCGAAGGCAGGCGGATATACAGTATGCTCAAGATATTTGATATTCCATTGCGATGTTCAAATCAATCCTCCCGGATCCAGATCACTTGCGTGCTGGCTGCGCCTCTTCGTTCGATCAAGGCATGCACCTGCAGGGATGCGCGGCTCAGGCGCACATTGCCGTTCACAATAAAAAAACTGGTTGAAACCGATACCTCGCTATCATTCAGCGTCAATTGCTTGCCCGGCAGGCGCGCCACCAGATCGGCCTTGGTGCGAAAATACGCCTGTGCCCGGCTCGCCACCAATGCTGCCGCATCCGAAACGGACAGTGTATCAATTCTGGCGGCCAATACCTCGGTTGGCGCAGTATTCAGATTGATCGGCGTCGGACGCGGCAGGACTACGACGAAATCCCTGACCTTGTCAAACGCCTCCGCCGAAAAGCCCGGCACCGCCAGCAGGTCTTCTGCATACCGGATAGTCAAGGGTCGCGACGCATCCGGCGCAGTAGCGGCCGCACCGCCTTGCGCAGCCGCCATCAGATCGGCCGCCGCTTGCGCCAGCGTCGGATCGGCATGGACATTCGACAGCAATTGCGCAAACACATTGACCTCGCGCTGATTGATCGCGCCGTTGACACACAGGTTGGCCAGGTTGAAGCGCGATTGCGCGTCAATGATGCCGCCCGACAATGCCGCATCGCTGGCATCGGTATCCGCGTGTCCATTCTCGATATACTGGTCGAGCCGGGTTTCTTCCAGCGGCACAGCCCACGGCTCATCCAGATTGTCGGTGCGCGATGTCCGGGAATCCCGTGCATCTTCCCGCAATATCAGGCGCGCCCAGTCGAGCGCGCCGCGCAAGATCCATTGTTTTTGCAGTTGCAGCCGCTGGTTTTCGATCGATCGCACCTGCACCTGTTGCTGCCAGAACAGGCTGGCGACAATCGTCACGGCCAGCGTCGTCAACAGCAGCGCCGTGATAACCGCCACCCCGCGCTGGCGGTCAAGCACACATGGCCGGATTCTCACACCGCCCCCAGCAGGAATATCTTGACCAGGTTGCTGGTACGCCCGCTCAATTGCAGGGATACTTCCAACCCCTGCAGCATCGCTACTCCGGCTGCCGGATTGACCGGGTTTGGCGTGGCGCCGGCAGGGGCGCCGGCGACACGCCATCCGGCATTGTCGTTGGCCCATGTGCGAATCGATATCGCCGTCACGCCGGCCTGCAGCGCCACTGGCTGGTTCCTGTCGGTATCATTGGACACGGCCTGCCATAAACTCTCCAGCTCCTTGAGATCGCGCGTCGCCACCGTTTCACGCCGCATCAGCACGCCGTCGGCGAGGCGATAGGCGACGACCTGCACGCGCGACGGCTGGTTTTCCGCAAACACCGAGCGCACCAGCGTCAGCCGCCCCTGCTCCGCCACCAGTGGTGGGCGGCCGGCAATATCAGCAGTATTGGCGATGCGCGCACAATCGCTTTGCAGTTGCGCAAAGGCGAGCTGCATGCCGCGCGTCTGCTCCAGATCATTGGTCAGCGCCACCCGGGCGCGCACAATGCCATCCAGCCCGCGCCAGCCCAGCACCGCGACCACGGCCAGCACGCTGATCGCGACCAGCAATTCGATCAGCGTGAATCCTGCACGCGCGCGGCGTCTATTTCTCATTGGGCACCACCTGCGTCAGCTTGATGATGCGTCGCTGCAGCGCTTCCGCATCGAACACGCTGACTTCGACCCGGCGAAACAGGGGATTTGGCGTGGCGAATACTTCCTCCTCGCAACTCAGGCGCAAGTCGCCCTGCGGACAATCGAACGAGCGCTTGCCGATGGCAGGCCATTCGCGTGCCAGGCGGATTTGTGACAGCCGATTTTCGGCGGACCAGGTAGCCATCATGGAGGCGCGCAAGCCGTTGCTGTTTTGCGTCAGGCTGCCGACCGCGCGCAGGCTGGCGCCGAGCGCGGTGCCGACAATCACCAGCGCAACCAGCACTTCCAGCAGGGTAAATCCGCTGGCGTTCGGTGCAACCGGTCGAGAATGAACCGTATTCATCTCATTCCACCACATAATGGCCGATGCCGTCGGCGCGGATCGCAACGCTCGCACCGCGTGCCGACAGCGTCAGGACGAATGGCTTGTCGACCGGTTCCCGTCCGAACACAATGCGCAGCGGATTGGTCTGCCCGGGCGCCGGCGGATCGATGGCAAGCGCGATCGGCGGGCGCTTGAATTCGCGTTCGCGCAGCAAATCGTCCTGTGGAATCGGTTGCCATTCATTACCGTTACGGATCAGAAAGCGATAGCGTTCCTGGCCGGCTTCGAAGACGATCGGGCGATTGCGCACGATCGCCTCGTCGCGCGCCAATTGCAGCAGCAATGCGATGCGTTGCGCATCTTTTTGCAACACCTGGCGCTCACTGGGCATCGCATTGAACGATACCAGCCCCAGCGTAATGCCCGCGATCACGATGACAATCAGCAGTTCCAGCAGGGTGAAGCCACGTGCCGGCACATGCGCGCAAGCGCGCTGCAGTCCGATGAGAGGCTGTGTTCTTACAAGTCCCACGAGCCAATGTCGGCATCGTTGGCCGCACCGCCCGGCTGCCCGTCGGCGCCGAACGAGAAGACATCGACTTCCCCTTTCACGCCCGGCGACAGGAATTGATAAGGATTACCCCATGGGTCCTTGGGCAGCTTGTCGAGATAGCCGCCCTCTTTCCAGCCATTGGCAGCCGGCCCCGAGGTCGGCTTGCTGATCAGTGCCTGCAAGCCTTGCTCCGTGGTTGGATAGTGCTGATTATCCAGCTTGTACAGCTTAAGTCCCTGCATGATGGTCGCGATATCCTGCCGGGCGGCGATGATGCGCGCGTCATCGGTACGCCCCATCAGCTTGGGAACCACCAAGGCGGCCAGAATCCCCATGATCACGACGACCACCATGATTTCGATCAGGGTGAATCCGCGTTGCAGGGTGCGCGCAAAAGAATAACGATAAGTCATCGAAGAAGCGTTGTGCATAACCTTGTTTTTTAGAAAATTGATATTTATTGAACTGGAAGTATAAAGCGGAAGCGCAGTTCCACATACCGCCACAGTGCGCCAGACGGGCATGGCATTGAGTCACGTTGACTCACGCGAATGATGTAGGACGGCAAAATTCGTCAAAAGTGCCGTAAAAATTCATTGTTTTGCGGTATCAAGAATAGAAATGCCGTTTTTTCAATGGAATTCCAGTCGGATTCCAGCCCCGGAGAATGTCTTCATGCCCAACCCGAAAGATGTTGGCAATCTTCTTTGGCAATCTTGTGATTGTCGTATGGGAATGCGGTGCTGAAAGATGCGCGCTCGTGTTCGATGAGCGCCTGCCGCAACAGTATCGATAGCCCGATTACACAAAATCCGGATATCTTCCAGGCTGCCCGCTCTGGTGAGTGCTGAAGATAAAGGGGTATGCCTTGCCGATGTCGAGGCCAATATTGCTACGAAGGCTTTTACCGGACAGTCATTTATCCGGAGTCTTGCAATGACAGAATTTGCGCGCGCTTGTCATTGCCTTTCTCATGGCTTTCTTCATTTCTATTTGTGCGTTGATTTCTTTCAACTCCTTGCGATGGATGATTTTCATCAATACTTTTGCCCGTTCCTTCGGATCGAAGGTTTTCAAAATCTCAATCAGCCTTTTCCGCGCTTCCGGATCAAGCGACTTGAGGAAGTCGAATGTTTTTTGATGCAGTTCAGAGGAATTCATGGGGTTCTTTCCGCAATCGGGCGCAGTATGTGTAAATAATGCTGACACAGGAATCCTGCTGCGGTTTTGCGCCACTTCATATGCGGGCAAAAAGATGTGCCTGCCGGCGCATGGATAAGCATCCATTCGGATGCAGAATGGTATGGAAGTTGCTCGGTATTGACTTGCGCACGATGGAATATTTCCGGATCGCCATTTCATCCGCGGGATATTCGTGTCGTCACCGGCCAGGCGCAGTCAATAAAATCCATGGACATCCCGGATATCGGCGCCTCATTGTTGATTGTTATCAGATAGGAAGGAAAGCGATATGGCCATAGATCATGCCGCATCTGGAGAAGTAATCGATATTCG
>DATEZO010000029.1:0-4661 GCA_035255485.1 Burkholderiaceae bacterium | reverse complement strand
ACTACTTCAATGACGCTGATGGTATGCAAATGGTCTATGGAATTCACGCAGATGTCATTCGCTTTAATCTTCAAGCGCAAGCGCTTAACTCGTTGCTCGACGCGACCGCAGAGCGCCGGTCAGCGTAAACGTTGAGGCTGTAGAAAAACCGTTTTTTCAAGCGACGATTCCTAGGACGCCATTCCTAAACTAGCGTCACTGCCATGTGAATTAAATAGGAATCTTAGGAATCAGCTTCCACTGCATGTCCACCTTGATCCGGCCTCGCAAAGTAAATCGATTGAGCTTCTTGTTGTGGCGCAGGTTGCCGAACACGGGTTCGACGATCGCCAGGCGTCGGCCGTATAACGCTCTGCCTGATGGCGAGTCGATGCGTCGCTTCATCCGATCGGTATGGCTTTCCCCGACGACTTTGCCAAGGAAGATTGCCACCTGGCGGGTCTTGGTCTTGTCCGGTGTGCGCAAGCACTTGTCACGATGCGAGCACGGCAGGCAGTCGCGCTGCGCTCCCTGGAACTTGATCGCCGCGTAGCCATTGATCGTGCAGTTGCTGCCAGTCCGGTATAGCTTCTTCCCGGCCGGGCAGTGGCAGGTCCGATGCTTTGCGTCATAGTGGAAGTGCCTGGCTTGGTACAGGCGCCTGCCGTCATCCGGATTGCTCTTGTCGTAGAGCGGATCGGGTTGTTGTTTGTGCCGGTCCTGCGTGGCAAACCGCTCGTCGCGCGAGCGCATGTTGTTGTCGGCGATGATCGCATCCACTTCCATCGCATCGAGCGCCTTGAGGTTGGCTTCGCTGTGGTAGCCGGCATCGGCGGTCACTATGGTGTCGTCCGCGAGCATTCCCTTGACTGCCTGGACCATCGGCACCAGCAATTCCTGCTCGCTGCCGGTGCCGTGCGCTTGCGCTTCCACGATCACCTGATGTTTGCCATCGACGGCGGCGACGCCGGCATAACCTTGAATGACGCCTTTGGAAGTAGCTATCTTTGCACTGTCGCCGTCGGTGCGATTGCTCTTGCGGATGCTGCCTTTGCTGCCTCGGCGCTCCTCCGGATGAGTTGCCAGCCATTGGCGGATCTGCGCAGCCTCGCGCTTGAGGGAATCGATCCGTTGCGTCGCCTTGGATTCCAGACCAGGTTCGGCCGCAAGCCGGTCGGCTTGCCGATGGCGTGCCAGCATGGTCTGTACGGTCGCCTCTAGTTTCTGTGCCTGGCGTTCGAAATCAGCTCGGGTGCCGCTCTTGCTCTTGGACGCATTGCTCGGCAGCTTCACCCCGTCAATGGCGAACATCTCGCGGCCAATCAACCCTTGGCGGTCGCAGATGAACAGCACCTGACTGAAAATGCGGCTGATGTCCTCGCCGAGCGTACTGATGAAATGAGCGATCGTGGTGAAATGCGGAGCGTTATCGCCGCACAGGGCGATGAAGGTGATTTGTTCCCGACAGGCGCGTTCGATAGCACGGCTGCTGACGATACCTTGTGAGTAACCGAATAGGATGATCTTGAGCAGCAGGGATGGGGGATAGGCCGATGCGCCCGTATCGTCGTTCCGAAAGCGTGCATCGAATCCAGACAGGTCCATCTCATGGTCAAGCAGATGGTTCAACGCATGCTCGAAGGTGCCGGGCAAAAGTTGGCGGGACAGGTCGACTGGTAAAAAGCGTGGGCTGGTATCGATCTGCTTATAGCGCGCCATGGGGGACTCTCCTAGTTTCTCCCATAGACTGGTTATTGTGATAACAGTTCGAGCGTGGCAAGATGTGCCGATACTTTTTATACAGCTTCGTTAGATTTTATGGAACCTTATCTCGTGTGGGGAGCAATGATAATAGTCGGGGCGATTTTCGGCTTATTCTTCCGGCCGAAGGTTTCTGGACTAATCATCATCAGTCTGTTCGGGATTATCATTGCCGGCACTGTCGTAGCCGTCTTCCTAGGATGGCTGCGCCAAGAAATTCTGCTGCTTGCGATGGGGGTTGTTCCTGCTGGCTTAATCATATTTGGTGCAGCCGTCACGTCAAACATGTTGTTGCATGTTATTAAGCGTTCGGCAGATAGCCATCGGAGTCACGAGTGAGTCTACCTAACATGCAATTGGACACCGACGCTTCGCACCGGTCAACATGACGTTGACTGTCCGCTTTCCGACTTGCCGAGAGGCAGCTTTGGGTCGGCTGTTCTCCTTCACCCCACCCTCGTGATCGGCTGAAAGTCAGTAGATAGCGGCCGGTGCCCGAAGAGTGGCGGCCAGCACTACCGGCCAGAACCTATCATTTTGAAACGCAACATGGACCGCGGTGCTTGGCATGGTCTTCCATAAGCCCTCAGCCGTAAGGCTTGAGGGAATCTGTAAAATTTGGGGAAATTCAGCCTTCACTAATGGAATATCCAATGTTCGACGGTCGACATCGGTTTCGGTCTTCCAAGCGGCTTCTTATTTCGTTAGTTTTCTTGGCCGGTTGTTCGACTTTACACGTGCCGGTATCCAGTTCATCTTCCAGTACCTATACGGTTGTCGATACCGGGCTCGAGCAATCCACGTTATATGGACCTGGTGTATTGGGGGCATGGTTGGACAATGACCGACTGCTCGTCAACGCTCTGCAAGATGCTCCCGGCGCGCAGGAGAAATGGCGATTGCGCCTGGTGGTTTTCGATACAAGAACACAGGAAACCACTGAGATTGCAAAGGACGTACATCTCAATTGCTTTCATCCTGAAAGTAGAACTGCAGTTCTCGTTGAAGGGCAGAGCAATGTTCCGAATTTCAAGGACCGGCTAAGCCGATTCGTGACCTTGGATCAGGGTGGGAGGTTCCTCCCTGCAGTCGTCCGTCCAGACATGAATGAATTCTGTGTCGACAATGGGAAACAAGACCGCGGGCGCCTGCAGCATTTTCTGAGGCCAGGTGACGGGTATATTGATCTTGGGAGGACGGGGGGAGGCTATAGCACTGAGCCTGCGATTTTGTACCGTAGAAATGAAAAGCCAGTGACGTTACCGATTGTGGGAGGTGAACTGGAAAGCGTGCGGTATGTTCGTCATTTGGATCTATACCAGGTCGGCGTGGGTAAATACCGGATGACTGACAAACACATATATAAATTTCTGACCCGTGATGGAAAAGTCGTAAATGCGCCGAGGCCGTATGAAGCCATCGAGTCAGTACACAAGCCATCAGTAACAGTTAGCGACGCCGGCGGTGTAGCTTACGCGGTGAGTGAATACGTTTTACGCGATGGGATTATCGTTCTGAATACCGGCGGGTGGAAAAAGAATCCAGGGATGTTCTTCATAAGGAACGCTGGAGTAACGTCTATCGACGCATCAAATGGCTACCTCGTTGAGCGACTATTACCATCTCCCGATGGTTGCAAACTGGCATATCTTTATTTCAAGAACTACGATTTCAATACAAAAAAAGTCGTGAAGATTGCTAACTTCTGCCGATAGATCTTCTGCTTTTGGCAATTTGCAAGGTCGGGTTTGGGTCGGCTGTTCTCCCTCATCCCGCTCTGGTGAGCGTCTGAAAGGCAGTCGGCAGAAGCCGGTGCCTTAAGCATGCCAATCCAAGCGCAACTGGCCAATTGCTGTCCGTCGGTGATGTCGCCTTTCGGGCCGTCTAGTTGGCAGCTACAATCCTCGGCTTATTCAATTTCTAGCTTCCGCAGGGAGGGCCAATGACGACCTTGAGCATCGCCAACCGAGACATGCTGCATTCGCTATCGTGGTACATGTCCGCAAGAAAGACCGCGCTGCGCGCTGCGCTCTCATTCCGCACGCAGCTTTCCGTCACTGAACAGACGGACATGAGAGTTCACTACTCTGGCTATTTTTTGAATCTTCTGGCAGCTACCGAACTCTTCCGTGAAACAACTACGCTGCAGCCAAATGACTTTGAAGCGCAGTTGTATTCGCGCCTTGTGTTTGATGGATTTCAGGATGGAGAGGCAAACTACTCCTATATCCGTGAGCTGCGCAATGCGGTCGTTCATCGCGGGCTGGACATTACGTCAGCTGCGCACATCGACGGCGACTTCCCGATGATCCTTGCGGAGCCGGTAGTTCAAAACCAGAAGAGGACAAAGACATTCGTCGCCTTTGGCAAATACTTGCTCCATATCATCGCAAAGTGCGAATCGGTCGTTGGCACGGTGATGCTTGATTGCTTGAACGCCGCAGGCATCTTTGAAGCCACCATAGATGCAGAGGCTGCCGTTGCCGAGTACCGTGAGGTCGTTAAGCAGTCGCACGCCATGCCGGCCTACGTAAAGGCGATGGCTCTAGCAACGGAATCCAAGCCTGAATGGGCTGTGGCTGCCCACAGCTCTGCAATGACGAAGCTGCGCGAAGCGTTGGTACCGTGCAATGCCACCAAGCCTTCCGTGTCTTAGAACCATCGAATGCTCGAAAATGCGGGTTTTGGCGATCGGAGCAATGTTGATCCCGGCCTAGGTCGGATGTCAGCTTTCGGGTGGCAAGATTCGTAACCCAGATGTCGCAGATGGGTCGACTGCGCCAGGTCGCTCTCGAAAAATGAAGGTCTGAAACCTGCCATGAAGCAGCCGACCCTCTCGTGGCAAATCCACGCCGACTTCGGCCAAAAGCCGCCTGTTACTGGCTTCGCACAACTCTCCAAAGGCAACATTGGCCTTCCAT
>DATEZO010000028.1:0-26659 GCA_035255485.1 Burkholderiaceae bacterium | reverse complement strand
AGCCTTTCATGTGTCTCATTGCCATGGACGCCTCAGCTCAGGATTGGTGTTGTCGGGGGAGAAAGCAAAAAACCCACGCAAACAGCGATGCTTGCGTGGGTTCTCTGACAAATGCTGCTCGAAATAATTCGAGTTGGTGGTGGGGTGGCATCTCGGGTCCCACTTGCTCAATCGGGCAATGCAAATTCCTGAAAACTCGTGCGAAATCCTGCGGAAAGGGCGGAAAGGTTCGATTTTTGGGCAAGCCTCCGCTTCCCATGAATATCCCAAATTCAGCGCCATCGGCCGTGAAGTCGGAGGCCGGTTCGATTCCCGATTTGACAATCGAACTGGAGGTCATTGGCGCCGCTCACTTTCTACGAAGACAAGTCACCGGGAATCGTTATACCATTGATACGTAGTGAATAGTAGTAATGCTTGGGGCGTGTGTTAACAATAGGAAATGCTTGACCCCCTCGCCAATTCTGGCGATACTTTCGTCATGCGATATGACGGCGGGAAGGGCACCTGCTTTGCCCAATTAATCAACCTGATGCCACCGCATCGGCAGTACATCGAAACGCATCTCGGCGGCGGCGCGGTAATGCGACACAAGCGGCCTGCCGACAGGCAGATCGGCATTGATCTGGATCCAGACGTCGTGACGAACTGGCGTACAAACTGGTCAACCATGTGTGAGGCCGTCCACGGCGACGCCGTTGATTATCTGGGTAACGCTCAACTCGACGGCGATACCGTGATCTACGCCGATCCGCCATATCACCCGGATACACGTCGCCGGTCGCGCGTTTATCGCTTCGATTATTCGGTACGTGACCATGAGCGATTGCTGGATTGTCTGACCGGTTTGCCCTGCAAAATTCTATTGTCAGGCTATCCCTCTTCCCTATATGAGCGCAAGTTGGCGGGATGGTCGGTACATCGATTCAATATGCGCACTCATGTCGATACGCGGGAGGAGTGGGTTTGGTTCAATTTCCCCACGCCGAAGGTATTGCACGATGATCGGTACCTGGGAGATAACTTCCGTGAGCGAGAGGTGATTCGACGGCGTCAAATGCGAATACGGGATCGTATTGATCAACTGTCTATCGTCGAGCAACAGGCTCTCTGCGCGTGGCTATCTAATAAGTTGCACAGGGAGGTAACTCCGTGACGCAAACCCTTCATTATTGGATTGACGACACCGAAATTTGTCGCGAGCTGCCGGATGCCGATGACCAAGTCTTGCCTGGCGTGCCATGGGGGGAGCCATGGGTAATATTTACGCCAGCTTACTGGTTGTCGCAGTTATGGATGAGTGGATTATCGGACATACCGCATTCCCCCTATCATGCGTGCGGCACGCTCGATGAAGAATTGGTGTTTTGCATGCTTGGCGGTTACGGTATTACCGCAGAATTATCGACTGCTGCATACGACGCATGCCGTGTTGCCGGCCTTATTGCTGCGCGCGAATCGTCCATAGAAAAATGGACTTCGGTGCTCCAACAACCTTTGGATGTTAATGGGCGGCCCGTGCGGTACCGCTATCCGAGCCAAAAGGCAAAATACCTTGCTGGCGCGATGACATATCTGCGGTCCCATAACATTCGATTGAATAATGGGCGTGCGTTGCGAGATGACCTACTGAAGATAAAGGGGGTTGGTCCGAAGACGGCCGGGTGGGTGGCAAGGAATTTCTTGGACTCCGACGAAGTGGCGATCCTGGATATTCACTTGGTACGTGCCGGCATATTGTGCAGGCTATTTACGCCGGAGCAACGGGTCGAACGAGACTATTTTGAGATGGAATCGCGCTTCATCGATTTTTGTCGTGCGCTCGATGCGCGTCCGGCGGTCCTCGATTGCTTGATCTGGGATCAGATGCGGTCTTTCGGCGACGCTGCCCTGAGGGTCGTAGAGAGTATCTGTTGCGAAGGTGGGCAGCAAACTGTATTGCCTATTCAGCCAACGCAACTGCAACTTTCGATGGCATCGTAGTCAACGAGACCAGCCCAATTCGGCCATGACTTCGGAGTGTTTGGCACAACCGCGGCAATTTCCGCAAGCCAGATCACCGGTATGGCAGGAGTGAGTCCAACCCAAGGTCGCCTGCGACAGCCTCGACTGCTTCACCAATTCAGCGGTGGTTAAATGTTTGGCTGGCGCTACCAAGTGAATTTCCCCTTCCTGCAATGCGAGAAGGGCATCCAAGGAGCCGATGAATTGAACCGATCCATCGGCGTGGCGATCATCGGTTGACACGGTTCCGATGAAGACATGCTTGCATGCATATTTGACTGCAGCCATCGCACCGAGCGTGATCAGATATTGGTTGCGGAACGGCCAAAATTCGGAATTGGCGGAGTGCATCGTTGGCGCAGTGCCGGCCATGTCGCCAGCACCGAGGCTTGGGATGCGCGCTGTCAGTACCTCATGCCGCAACGATAAGTCGGCACAAATCTGCTGCGATGCTTGTATTTCGGCGGCAGCTGCTCGTTGTCCATAATCGATAGTCAGGCAGATGTCTGGCCTGAGCCAGGACGCCAAGGCGGTCGAATCGATACCGCCGGAGAGCAACAAGAGATCAGACATCGCCCATCACATGCCAGATCGCTGCATAAACACCGGTTGTCAGGTCATGAGCGATTTCACATCCCGAGCCGAGCATCATCGTCAACGCATTGGCATCCGCAGACTCTGCAATGATTACCACGGGGATATTTCGTGCGCGTGCATATCCTACCTCGAAGATCGTTCCAGGATCCATGCCGTCAAGGAGCGCCAACACCAAACCGCACTGTTCCAGTTCATATAGGTCGGCTCGTGCAACCACATCTGCCGGTCCAGGGCCGACGTCGTGTATGGGCGAGAACACTCGAAATCCCATATCGAGCAATATGTCTCGTACCTCGTCGACCAGCCATTGCTGGGCCGTGTTGAAGAACGGGCCTGCCAAATAAATGGCGGTATCTGGGATGCCGCGTGGGTGTCCCTTTCCGAATTTCTGATATGCGTCGTGGGCGTCTTTCCTGAATGTCGCGATCGCCGTGTTATCAAATCGGTCGTGTGCTGTCTCGACATAGGCAGCGGCCACTCGAGAGGCGAACCACGCTGCGGCCACAGCATCTTCGCCAGTCATCAGCCATGCAAAGGCGAATGCCGCCGAAAATGCGTCGCCGGAACCGATTTTATATACTCTGGTGGTGGGGAATGCCCGAACCCAGTCTTGATCATTCTTCGTCTTCACGAGTGCGCCCGACGGGCCGCATTTGATGACAACCGCGACAACCTTAGGATCGGTAAGGAGCTTGTCCGCCATTGCGATGGGTTCGATTTCACCAGTCAGCGCTTTGCCCTCGGAATAGGATACGACTAGTGCGATCTCATTTGCGCTGGAGCCGTTTGCGGCGAAATGCTGTGCCTGGAAACCGTCTTGAGGATCATAAACAACTCGATTGGCATGTACTGTAGGACGCCCTTCAATCATCCCGAATACCAAAGCGTAGTCTGCGTGGATCTCTTCAGCTTGGCCGATGGTTGGAATAGTCACGGGATGAATTGTCGGTTGGCCCAGCGGATGCCGGTACCGGAACCAGATGTCCTCGTTTCGTTTCACGGCATGGAGCGAATAGGAAAACTCCATTGCCATTCCCTCGAAAAAGGGAAGAAGTGCCGGTCCAATCTGCGTGTGGAACGTTACGGAAACACCGAGGGAGGACAGCATGGCCGCGGCCCGGCCACCACTGCCTCGATACACTTCCATGCGTGGGAAGGCGCAAGTTTCACCGTATGCCCCACCGATGACGTTGATCGACATTGAGGTCATACGTGGCTGACGTCAACCGTGCAACTACCACCTTGGAGTGCGATGACTTCAGCTTGATATTGAAAGCCATTCTGGATGCATTTGACTAATTCGTTGACTTTGGGGCCTGTCAGAGCCCCGGCGATCGCCCCATTGTGCAATACAACCACTGCCGGCGTTGGAACCGTTTGAAGTTGAACCAATAGGACGTCGCCAACGTTAAGGCGACCGATGATTGCGGGTTGAGGGGAATTGACCGTTGCCCGGAATGTCAGACGTTCGCATGGGCTGCTTGGTACGGTGGGTGTACGTCCACGGCTTCCGGATCCACTCATTATTCGCTTTCCATGTTTTGGCGGGTAGCTGCGGTAAGCGGGCCTATGTCACCAAGGTTGACTAAAGGAAATATCGGGCATTTCGCCCGATTGCGAGCGAAATGTCTATCCCATATTCATGAGAGTTCCGAGCTTATCGCCCACCTTTCAGTCGACGTGTTCCCATACCGCGCCGTAACAATGCATGATGATTGGCGCACTAGGATATGGCCGCGTTGATATGATCAATTAATCGATCCAGTAACAGATTTGCGTCGATTGTTTCGCCCTCCAACTTTAGCTCGTCGACGCATTCAGGCTCCCTCGCGATGGTAATAATTGTCGCGTTCCTGATCAGTCGGTAAAAAGTTGTCGGGTCGTCGGGTTCGATCGCTTTTCGGCAATGGAACACATCCAGATCGATATCGAGAATGTACGGCTGCTCGTCAATCTGATGAAGGCCGATGCACTTTGCAATTTCGGCACCGCGTGTCAGTTGGTCATCAAGGTAAGTCGACTCGATGATCGTGGCGCTTTGTTTGGCGAAGCAATCGTCGTCGTAAGGTACTTTTGTACATCCAATCGCGCAGTCATAAGGAATCACAAAAATATGATCCTCGGGCTCTTGGTAAGTCATTGGCCTAGCAGGTTGCGGGACTGTAGGCGGTGACGGCCACCGCGCTTGCCGGTCTTGGTCGTAGGCTTGTTGTTCCAGTGATTGATAGCCGTCCCTGTCGCTCAACTGTATAGAAAACGCATAGCCTAAAATGCCTGACATCGTCGCAGCATGGATATGTTCGTCGTGCTGGAGCAATTGAATTGCAGATAACAAGGAACCATCGTCGCGGGAATTAATTTCCGCGATCAAGCGAGGGATGATTTCTCTTTCATCACCGTGGCCGTCCATCGCTGAAAGGTGAGCATGCCGAAGAAATGCCTCCAACGTATCAGTATGATGGTCAATCGTGATGAGATTCGGCGCTCGCTCTAATCGGCGCCGTTGTATTGCCCATGCGGCGAGCGCACAATGATGTGCGTCGACAATGTAAATGTCGTTGTCACCGATTCTTTGGTGCGCAAATAGTCTGGATAGCGTCATAAAAATGCCATTTCATCTTTTTTGATCGCTACTTGGGCAATCTGGGCAAGCAAGACCGGTGTGATGCCCAATTTATGAGTTGTGAACGACTTGTACCGATGTTGATCGGGTTTGCTCGATGCTGAGGGCTCTCCGGCCTTCGCCTTCCACATACCGAGCACGACGATTTCGTCGCCTTCACTGAGGCCGGCGAACCAGTCGGCATTGTCGCACCAGACACTTGCTTCAACGCCGACACCCATTTCAGGATTTGCAGTATCCGCAACGTATTTCGGCTTTGCTAGATTCAAGACGTTGGTTGGCCCTCGCTTGCTGGGCACCTGCCGCTTCGATTTTACGGTGCCGTGCAGGGCAATCGGATGTTGTACGGGTATTACGCGTCACGTTATGAAATGCTTCAAGGTAGCGTTCCGTCTCAAAATAGAACTGGGACCATGGCACGATAGTGTTGCCTTCGAAGACCAGTTCCAGATGTGCGGCAATCTCGTCGTCGGCATCGCAGAGCGCTCGTAACTGCAGCACCCGCTTGGCTGAATTGATATATGCCGGAAGCTTGCTTCTGGAACGCTCATAGGTCTTGCTGGTTCGGCCATCCTGATTACCGTTGCTGCCGTTCGATGGCTTCTTGCTTAGCCCAGTCAACGCGTCCCTGATCATGACCAAACGAAGACGATATTGTCCGTCACGTACGCTCTCAAAGAGATCCTTGGATTCGCTCGCGATAGCTTTAATCTCGTCACTGACAGCGTGCTTGCAGCCATCGGCATGGCGTCCGCCTGGTAGCAGTCGGAAATAGGCTGGGACCAGGACCGGTTTGTCGTCCCGTTCCCGGGTATGGGCACTCTGATGGGTAATCTGAACTGGGCAATGGACGCAACGAAGGGGCTCCTTCCCTTTGCCTTTCGCATAGTGTTCCGCGATCCATTCGACGCCTGCGCTATCGATCGCTTTTCCCATCTTGATGCCCATGCGTGCCTCCTCGATGTTCTTTCCAAGTAATCAGTTTAATCGACATCAAGTTCTGGTTGGCAAATCCACGAGATGCGCGCCGCCGGCGACATAACTTGCGTTCCATGCATATATTCATTTCATGCGGAGCGTTTCATGAAGTTCAAGCGGTGTGCAGCCTGTGGTCATTCGTTTCGCCCACATCCACGTGTTTCAAATCAAGCGTATTGTTCGGCGCCTGAGTGCCAACGCGAGCGGCGCCGACGCTGGCAGCGCGACAAGATGCAAAGTGATCCCGACTATCGCGATAACCAGGCCCGGGCGCAGCAGGCGTGGGGAGAACGAAATCCTGAATATTGGCGCCGATACCGCGAAACGCATCCAGAGTATGTAGAACGGAATCGCGCGCAGCAACGTCAGCGCAACGTCGATCGCACCGAAGTCGGGATTGCAAAAATGGACGCGTCAGGTTCACTTTTGCTTGTGCCGTCAGGGATTTACGAACTACGCCTGGTGGACGCAAGCGGCGTTGCAAAGATGGACGCGTTGAGAGTGACGATCACAGTGATTTCCGCTACGAATGAATCGCCACGGAAAATTGCAAAGAGATGATGCGATCCTGCAGTAATGCAAGACTGCTAACGTATTGCTTATCTACGCTCTCGATAGCCACCACATAGCACCGTGTGGCGTATCGATTTCATGAAGAAAGGCTTGCCTGATGATAATACAGCCGAATGGCGGTTTCCGTGAGCCAATGCAAAACACGGCAGGGGTAATCGGACGCATGCTGACCGCTGAAGCGGATGACATTGAAGGAACGGAACCTGCAATGTTTCGAGCCGCTGAATACGTGCGTATGTCGACTGAGCATCAACAATATTCGACCAAAAACCAGCGTGACAAGATTCGCGAATACGCAGCCCGGCGCAATATCGATATCGTTCACACGTACGCCGATGAAGGCAAGAGCGGATTGCGGATCGACGGACGGCAGGCGCTCCAGCGACTCATCAAGGATGTAGAGACTGGCGTCGCCGATTTTCAGATCATCCTGGTGTATGACGTCAGTCGATGGGGGCGATTCCAGGATGCCGACGAAAGCGCCTATTATGAATACATCTGTCGCCGGGCCGGCATCCAGGTCGCGTATTGCGCTGAGCAGTTCGAAAACGACGGCTCGCCGGTGTCGACGATCGTCAAGGGCGTCAAGCGTGCGATGGCGGGCGAATACAGCCGGGAGCTATCGGCTAAGGTCTTCGCCGGGCAGTGCAGGCTGATTGAGCTCGGATACCGGCAGGGCGGCCCGGCTGGCTACGGTTTGCGGCGCATCCTGGTCGATCAGCATGGCTCAATCAAGAGCGAGCTGGCACGTGGCGAGCACAAGAGTCTCCAGACGGATCGTGTCATCCTCATGCCAGGGCCGGACCAAGAAATCCAGATCGTCAATCAGACCTATCACTGGTTCATTGATGAAAGCCTCAGCGAGGCCGAGATCGCCGCACGTCTGAATGGCATGAATGTCGTAACCGACCTCGGTCGCTCCTGGACGCGTGCCACTGTGCATGAGGTGCTGACCAATGAGAAGTATATCGGCAACAACGTCTACAACCGCATCTCGTTCAAACTGAAGAAGACGCGGGTGGTGAACGGCGCCGACATGTGGATCCGGAAGGAAGGGGCGTTCGAGGCTATCGTGCCGCCGGACGTGTTCTACACCGCTCAGGGCATTATACGAGCGAGGGCACGCCGTTTCACCAACGAAGAGTTGATCGAACGACTCCGCTCTCTGTACCAACAGCGCGGCTTCCTGTCGGGAATGGTGATCAACGAGGTGGACGGCATGCCGTCGTCGTCGGTATACGCACACCGCTTCGGCAGTCTGATTCGTGCCTATGAGATGGTCGGCTTCACGCCAGACCGGGACTATCGCTACCTCGAAATCAACCGCTTTCTGCGGCGTATGCACCCGTCCATCGTAATGCAGACGGAAACTCGAATCGCTGAACTGGGCGGCGAAGTTGTGCGCGACCCGGCAACCGACCTGTTGCAAGTGAACCGGGAATTCACCGCGTCGCTGGTACTTGCCCGGTGCCAGACCAGCGAGGGTGGCCGAAGTCGATGGAAGGTCCGGTTCGACACGAGTCTCGCGCCTGATATCACCGTGGCGGTTCGTCTCGACCAGAGCAATCAATCAGTGCTCGACTATTACTTGCTACCACGGCTCGATTTCGGCCAGCCGCGCCTGAGCCTGGCGGATCAGAATGCCGTCGAGTTCGACAGCTATCGCTTCGACACACTGGACTACCTGTACGGCATGGCCGAGCGCGCCCGCATGCGGAGGGCGGCATGACTCGGAACCACAAGCATGGCGAATTGCGGATGATTCCGGTGGATCGCATCGATGTGCTCAATCCACGGGAGCGCAACCGCAAGGTCTTCGAGGAGATCATTGGCAACATCCGGACGATCGGTCTCAAGAAGCCGATCACTGTGACGCCGCGGGCCGGCGCCGATGGGCAGGAGCGTTACTTGCTGGTATGCGGCGAAGGGCGCATGAAGGCGTTCAAATCGCTCGGTGAGGCAACCATTCCAGCGCTGGTCGTCAATGTGAGTGACGAAGATGCTTTCATCATGAGCCTGGCCGAGAACATCGCCCGGCGCCAATGCCGACCACTCGAGCTGCTTGCAAGCATCAAAACCCTGTGCGATCAGGGGTACGACAGAAAAGCGATCGCGCAGAAGACCGGCCTCACGCCGGAATACGTCTACGGGATCACGTTGCTCCTGGAGCGTGGTGAGGAGCGGTTGCTGGTCGCCGTCGAGAAGGGAAAGATCCCGCTGAATGCCGCGATGGCGATCGTCGGTGCTGGCGACGACGACAAGGCCGTGCAGGCGGCGTTACAGGATGCCTACGAATCGGGAAAGCTGCGTGGCAAACATTTGCGTGAAGCGCGGCGCGTGATCGAGCGGCGTCAGACATTGGGCCGGTCGGTGGCGCGCGGGACGCCGCGCAAGAAGCCAGACGTCACCACATCGAGCCTGGTGCGGACCTACCAGAAAGAGGTCGAGCGGCAGCGCTTGATGGTGAAGAAGGCGGAATTCGCGCAGCAGCGCCTGCTGTTCGTCGTCGGTGCATTGCGTCAGTTGCTCGTCGACGAGAATTTCACCACCCTGTTACGTGCCGAAGGATTGGATACCTTGCCGAAGTATCTGTCGGATCGAGTCTGGGCCAATGGGAGCATGGCATGACGGGAATTGCCCTCGGTTTTTCGATGGATCCGCTGTCGCTGTCGCTGACCAATATCCTGCCGTCCCGTCGCGCTCCTGAGGGGCTCGTTACCTCCCGAAAATTCAAACAGATTCGGACCTCGATCGAGGAGGTGGGTTTGATCGAGCCTCTCTCCATCACACCGGCGATTCGCGATTCTGAGCAGCACATGCTCCTGGATGGGCACATCCGGCTCATCGCCTTACGCGAGCTGGGGTTTGTCGATGCGCCTTGCTTGATAGCCCGGGACGATGAGGGATATACGTACAACAACCGGATCAATCGCCTTTCGACCATTCAGGAACACTTCATGATCCGGCGTGCGATCGAACGGGGCGTGTCGCCGGACCGGCTTGCGAAAGTGCTCAGCGTCGATGTCAGCCAGATCATCAAGAAGATGAATCTGCTGGACGGGATCTGCCCGGAGGCGACGGAAATGCTGAAAGACCGGCAGTTCTCCGCCGAGATTTCCCGGGTGCTGCGGAAGATGAAACCGACGCGGCAGGTCGAATGCGTCGAACTCATGGTGGCAGCAAACACAGTGACTGTCGCCTATGTCGAAGCGATGTTGGTTGCGACGCCGGCCGAGTTGCTGGTGGAAGGGAAGAAGGATCTGAAGCTGACCGGCGTGACGCCCGAGCAAGTCGCGAAAATGGAGCGCGAAATGGTGAACCTGCAAGGACAGTACAAAATGATCGAGCAGACGTACGGACAGGACGTGCTTAATCTGGTGCTCGCCAAAGGTTACTTGGCTAAATTGCTGGAGAATAAACCTGTCCTCCGCTATCTGAGGCAGCGGCAACCAGAGGTTCTAGCGGAATTTCATTCGATTGTGCAGACGGCGTCACTGGAACAATGAGCCCCAGGCATGACGTTGTTGTGGACTGTTCCGCTTTTTCGTCAATGTGGAATATGTGACGAAAAAACGGAACACTGGCATCTAGGTGGATGAGCTGAAAATACGGCGCCGCTATTCTCGGCCTTCGCGCTTTTCAAATTCCCAATCGATTGCTGACACCTGTTTGAGCACGTCCCCGAGTGAGTATCGTTCTGGATCCACGACACACATGCAGCCGTTGGGACTCAATGTCTCGCCTGGAAGCGCAGAAATGTCCGGTTCGACCAAGGTCATTACTTCTCTCGCGACGCTTCGTTGTCGAACTCTTCCCGAAGTGAAGGCGACTACGCCGACAATGCGTAATTGACGTGCGAGCAACTCAGGGTCAAGACGAAGTTTGCCACCTTCGCGGTAGATGCGAAACGTCATGCTACTCCCACAGTTATCAAGCGGTAATTGTGCAATGTCGAAACGACGAGCAACTATTTTTTCTTGAGCAGCTGGTCGAGGGTATCGAGCCCTTCGCGTTTCAGGACGGTATCAAGCCGCGCATCGGAGCGGTAGCCCTGTGCGA
Source organism: Burkholderiaceae bacterium (assembly GCA_035255485.1). Taxonomy (GTDB): domain Bacteria; phylum Pseudomonadota; class Gammaproteobacteria; order Burkholderiales; family Burkholderiaceae_D; genus DATEZO01. Next base: position 15,825 of record DATEZO010000028.1, on the reverse strand, counting down.
ATTCCTGGCCATAAGCTTTCCGAAGCGTTCCAACTTGGGTGTCCCCGCGCTTTTTGCGGATTTCTCCATCCTGATCACGCATGCGGTTGTCTAGGCCCTTTGGAAAGTGTTTTGTTGCCATGTTGAACTCCCCTTGTCAAAACAATGCTGTTGTTTATCAAAGTTCTGTCGACCTGAGCCTACTCTGGCCATATGGCGGTCTGGACTGAGGTTTACAATGCGTACTATAATACAGAAAAGTGTAAACCACAACGGAGAGCCAGTCATGATCGGACAACGGTTACACCGAGCCCGTAAAGCGGCCGGCCTGTCGCTACGCGACCTTGGCGCTCAGGTCGGGCTGACGCATGCGGCCATCAAGAAATACGAAGACGAGCAAGCGATACCGTCATCCGGCACACTGCTTAAGTTGGCGCGGGCGCTCAATGTTCGGACGGAATATTTTTTCCGACCGCAGGCGGTGGTGCTCGATCGCATCGAGTACCGCAAGCGCAGCACATTACCGAAGAAGCGACTGGAAGCAATCGAGCACGAAGTCATCGACCAAATCGAACGTCGCATCGAGCTTGAAAATCATTTCCCGACACCGCCAGTTACGCCATTTGGGCCGGTCGAGGTCCTGCCGGCAGCAATCACCGATTTTGCGCAGATCGAGAACGCCGCCGAAGCGGTACGCCAAGCATGGGATCTGGGTCTAGATCCGATCCCTGATTTGATCGATGTATTAGAGACGCACGGTATTCGCGTCTTCATGATCGATTCCAATGCCGACCCCAAATTTGATGGACTAGCGGCATCCGTCAATCGAATGCCTATCATTGTCGTGGGGAGCAACTGGCCTGGAGATCGGCAACGATTTACGCTCGCTCACGAACTCGGCCATCTAATGCTCGCCGATCGGCTCGCTAAAGACCTGGACGAGGAGCTGGCGTGCAATCGTTTTGCTGGTGCTTTTCTGATTCCTCGACAGTCAGTGATGCAGGAACTCGGGACTCATCGTAATTACATCGAGCCGAAGGAACTGGCACTGCTGAAGGAGGAGTTTGGCCTCAGCATGCAAGGTCTCTTGTACCGCGCACGTGATCTCGGCATTGTGACTCCAGCGTGGCGAGATGAGCAGGCAAAGCTCTTTCGCATCAAAGGGTGGCACATCAAAGAGCCTGGCAAACCTTATCCGGCTGAAAAAGCACACGTGTTTGAACAATTGGTGTTTCATGCACTGGCGGAAGACTACATTGGGGAGTCGAAAGCTGCCGAATTGATGAAGATGTCGCTGACAGCCTTCCAGACCGTCCGAGCTCTGGAGGGCAGTGATGCTGCTGCTCATCAGTGATGCAAATATTCTGATTGATATCGAGATTGGCGGACTTGTCGCACCCATGTTCAGCCTCGACTATAAATTTGCGGTGCCGGACGTTCTCTTTTATGAGGAGCTTGATGGCCAGCATGGCTACTTGCTCGATATGGGACTCGAAGCGAGGGAGTTCGATGAGGCTGCGGTGGCACGTGTAGTCGAACTGGCTAGGCAATACACGCGACCTGGTCGGAATGACCTATTTGCCCTGGTGTTGGCAGCTAAAGAAGGGTGCCCGCTGCTGACCGGCGACAAAGACCTCAAGGCGGCGGCCGAAAACGAAAAAGTTAAGGTCCGAGGTACTTTATGGCTAGTTGCCGAAATGGTTAAGGCGGGAAAGATAACGGTGCAGGTGGCGCGTAACGCATATCAGCAAATGCGCGCCAATGGGCGTCGGTTACCGTGGGACATTGCAGAAGAGATGCTTGAAAAGCTTGGTGACAGGCAAACAATTTAGGAGCAAGACTGAAGGCTCTGTAAAGTTTTGCTGAAGGTTGCACTAAATCAAGCTAAGATGTTCGCCATCTTTAGCCAATTTTGACGTTTAAGAGCATCTTTCGCCAATGAGACAACCCGAATCTGACATTCTTACGATCACAGAAGTTGCTGAATATCTTAAGGTTGCTGAACGGACCATTTATCGCCTGGCTGCTGCTAAGAAAATTCCTGCCTTCAAAGTAGGAGGAACGTGGCGGTTTTCACGTGCAGACATTGATAGTTGGATCAAGCAACAGTCGAAGGAGGCATATGGAGCCGGTCGAGACGAGAAAGCAAAGGCCAAAGGTCAATCGAATGAAGGGGAGCAAGAATAATGCTTGGACTGATTCTGCGAGAAGAATTTCGAGGAAAGCGCCTCAAAGGGACAGCCATTGAGCTCTCCAACGACACGAACACCGGCGCGACCCAGATCGCGGCGAAGGAATTTCTAGAGATCACGTATCCGACCCACGACCTGCTAAAAGGGATCGAGGCGGTCGGCCCGAACCAAGGGCGTCCGGTCGTGGTGATCGGCGAGCGAGGCCTCGGTAAGTCTCACCTGATGGCTGCCCTGTACCATGCAGTCAATGATGCTACGTCGACCGCTGCGTGGCTAAATTCGTGGGCTACCACATTGAGCGACCCACAAATCACCAAGATCGGCCTACGCGACGGAATGCAGGTGATTGGCGAAAGTCTTCACCGCCAGCGCTACAAGTTCCTGTGGGATCTGCTGTTCGAGCGTCATCCCTACGGCACCTACATAAAGGGAAAATGGGAAGGTATGGGCGCGGCCAAAACCGATATCCCATCCGATAAGCTAATCCTTGAGCTGTTGCAGCATACACCCACGATGTTGCTGCTGGACGAATTCCAGACGTGGTACGACGGCTTGACCAACACCAAGCAGTACCCCTGGAAGAACTGGGCGTTCAATTTCATCCAGATCCTTTCTGAGATCGCCAAGGAGCGTCCAGACCTTCTGGTGCTGGTGATCTCGGTCCGCAACGGCGGCAGCGACGCCTATCAGCAGGTGCACCGCGTCAATCCGGTCGCCATCGATTTTAAGGCTGGCGGCAACGCAGAACGTATTCAGCAGGACCGTCGAAGGATGTTGTTGCATCGTCTGTTCGATAACCGGATGCAGATTGCTCCGACCAGCATCGAATCGCTGGTGGCCAAGCACGTCGCGGAGTACTTCCGTCTTCTGGATGTGCCACCGTCCGAGCAAGATCGAAAACGTAAAGAATTCATCGAATCCTGGCCCTACGCACCGCACCTGCTGCGCCTGCTTGAAGAGCAGGTCCTGATTGCCACCGATGCGCAGGAAACACGCGACATGATTCGAATCTTAGCCAATCTCTACAAGAGTCGTGGCGAGGCGGCTCCGGTGCTCACGGCCGCCGATTTTCGTTTGGATGACGATACGTCTGGCATTGGCGCGCTACTGGATTCGGTGTCGAACGAGCACCATCGCACGCTGCGTGCGAAGGCACAGCAAAACATTATCTCGGTCACCGAAGCGGTGGCTGACCACGCCAGTATCGCCCCGCACCTGCAGGAGATTGTCGGTGCTCTGTGGCTGCGATCCATTGCAGTCGGCAACTTGGCTGGAGCCGAGCCCGCGGCGTTGCATGTCGACATCACGCGCAACAAGGCCGTCGACGACAACGCGTTCCAGGTAGAGCTGGCGACTATCGTCGAAAACAGTTTCAATATTCACCAGGATGGGTCTCGGTTGGTTTTCCGCGAGGAAGAAAACCCACGTGCCAAGCTGATGGCCTGCGCCCGAAATGACAAGCTGTTCGCCGACGGTTCCGACCAGACCCAACTCGCGAAGCAGGTTCGCTACGTAATTACCGGCAATGACGAGGTGGCCAAGACCTTCCGCGTGATCGCGTTGCCGAAGTCCTGGCAGACCGATCCATGGTCATCGCTGGATGAAGCCGAGCAGCCCGAGCGCTGGGACGAGCGTCTTCCCATCGTGGTGTTGCCAGAAGAGCCTGACAACTTGGACCAGCGCCTTGGCCGCTGGCTCAAAGATCACCTGCAGAAGCGGCGCAACACCATTCGCTTCCTGCTGCCGCGAGCCAGTGCGTCGAACGTGTTCCACGACCGCGACCTGTTGATTCTGGCCCGTGCCGAGATGAAGGCGCAGGAATGGAGCGACCAGAATTCCGAGTACAAAAAGCTGCACACCGAGTACCAGGGGGTGCTGCGCGACATCCTGAAGAAGCGCTTCGACCGCTTTGCAATCCTGCATCGCTGGAACTTCGCCGACCCGAACCAATGCATATTCAGCGTCGAGAGCCTGAAGAAGCAAGGTGCGCAGATCCCCGAAGGCATCGAAGAGGCACTGGTCAATGATCTGTTCGTGCCCGAGGACTTTGAAGACTTCGTGCTGGAAGCCGCTATCGAAAATTCGCCGGTTGGTAAACTGCTGCGTGAGCTGCAAGAGCCTCGCCCCGCGGGCCAGGATTGTATCCCCTGGCTCGGCGAGACTGCAATGAAGGAGCGCATCCTGCGTCTTTGCGCGCGGGGCAAGATCGCCATCAACCTGCGCGGGCTTGAGTACCTGCAGACCCAGCCCGGCGAGGACGAGGATACAGCCTGGAAGCGACTGCGCGCGAAGCTGCCCTACACAGGTCGCCAGCTCGATGAGATATTCCTAATGGAGCCTTCGGTGGTGCCGACCACTGGTGGCACAACACCCCACGAACCGCAACCGTCGGCGGGCGGGGACGGCGGTGGCTTGTTTGGCGGTGGTACAACGTCGCCGCCATTGCCACCCACGTCAGGTGATACGCCTACGACCGGCGGCAGCATCTTTGGTGGCGGTTCGACAGGCGTTGGCAGCAAGCCACGCATCCCCCTGAACAATCCACCCACCTCGCCGCTGAACCTGATCGGCAAGCTCGAAGGTTGGGGCATCGGCCCTGCCACACAGGTCGCCGAAGTTTCGATCAAGGTGGCTGCGGCTAACGGTGCGCAGCTCAAGGAACTGCTCAAAAAACTGCCCGACGGCATGACCTTCGAGCTCAGCCTTGAGAAGGAGGACAACTGATGACACTCGACGCCGGGGTATTGCGCAGCCTGACCAAGGGCTCTGCCGAGGACGCGTGGCGCGTCATCATCAATAATGCCGTCGAGATTGCGTCCAAACCGCTGGCCGCAGGCAACGCGCCCAGCGAGGTCATCAAGCGTGACCGCGAAATCGGCGCGCTCGATCACTTCCTGTCGTCCACGGGATGGGATCTATGGCAAGCCTTCGGCGACACCGTCGAACGCACCTCGGATCGTCTGATTCGCTGGTGGGCCGAACCCTACAGCGCCAAGGCAGTACTGATCCTCGACGGCTTGTCGTTACGCGAATTGCCTTGGTTTCTGCAAGGGGCCAAGGAGCGCGGTTTCACCCTACACGAGGTTACGGCCAACGCCTCCGAGCTGCCCGGCGAAACCAACGAGTTTGCGCAGGCCCTGGGCTTTGGTAGCCGTAGCCAACTCCAGAACAACGGTGGCGGCCTTGCCCACAGGCTGCAACCGGCGCACACCGAGTGCGTCGATATGCCGTGGAAAGACTGCGAGAGCTTGATCAACAGCGCGCCGAACTGGGTGTTCTGGCACCACTGGCCCGACAGCAAGGTTCACGACGGATCAGGCGCGGGCCAGGGTCTCGACACGCTGACCCGCGACGCGACCGATCAACTCAGCAGCGACGACTTCTGGGCCTTTGTCGAGCGCTTGGCCACCGGGCGACGGCTGGTCATTACCTCCGACCACGGTTACGCCGCCACCGGCTACTTCCCTGACGCCGACGGCGAGGTCGGCCAGTTCCTCAAGAAAACCTTTGCCAGCAGGCGCAGCACGGCGGGCACCGGTGAAACCGGCCCGTTCGTGCCCCCCGTCGCGTTGCAGATCAACAGCCCGCATGGCGCTCATCTCCTGGCCCTTGGCCGCTGGAAATGGAAAAGCCAGGGCGGCTACCCGACGTTGACGCACGGCGGCCTCTCGCTGCTCGAGGTACTTTCACCCTTCGTCGAGCTCACGAAATAAGGAACGCGCCACATGGCAACCAAAAAAGAACTACTGGCGCAAGAAGTCGCCAAGGCCGTCGGCGCCGGCAAGACGGTCGCATTGGAAACCGTCGACTTCAACGACCCGAATCGGCCCAAGACCTGCCTGGAGGTCGACTTTCCGATTCTGCCCGTCAATCAGGTGGCGATCATCGAAGGCAACGCCGGCAAGCCGATCTACCAGATGTCGAAATGGTGGGCACGGCGTCGTTCCAGCGTGTTCCGTTCGATGTTGATCGCAGCGGCCACCAAGGCCCCCGAGGACAAGTCGCACTCGGCCAAGTTGGTGTGGGACAACTACTACGCCAACCACCAGAAGAAAGGCGCGTTCAAGAATCTGAAGGTGGCCGACATCTTCATGGGCGGCGGCACCACGTTGGTGGAGGGTTCCCGACTCGGGATGCAGATGATCGGCAACGACCTGAACCCGGTTGCGTGGTTCGTCGTCAAGCAGGAGCTGGCCAATGTCGACCTGGAGGAAGTGAAGCGTCTGCTCGCCGACATCGAGGCGGAGGTCAAGCCGCAGATCATGCCATACTACTACTGCGATGGCCCGAATGGCGAAAAAGGCAAATGGACGCACGTGCCGACCAAACGCGTGATGCCTGCCGATTTCGACCCGCTCAGCATTCCTCGAGAGCAGCGGTCTGAGTACAGCTACGAAGGCCCGGAGATCATCTACACCTTCTGGGCCAAGCACGGCCCTTGTCAGGTGACCGGCTGCGGCCACCGGACGCCCATCATGACCAGCCCAGTGATGGCGGTGAAGACGCTCAGCGTCAAACACTGGGAGCATTCCTGCGGCAAGTGCGGCGGCGAGTTCCACGTCGAGGAAGACGCTGCGCGTATGGCTCCCGATGTGCCGCTGTACGTGGCACCTTCCGAGTACCCGTTCTCCGTGCTCGACCGCAAGAAGGGCGTTGTCTGTCCGCATTGCGGTCATACCGCGCTGGTGAATCTGGGTAAGCCACTGAAGCCCAACAAGAAGGTGGGACTGAGTTTGCTGGTGCATCCGCAATGGCTGGCTGGTGAGGCGAAGCAAGACGCGAATGGCCAGCCCTACGGCGGCGCTGCACAGGACGATGTGGGGGCCACGGCTCGATGGTATAAAGCACGGGCCACCAATATTCGCTTGTTAGAGGTGCGTGGCGAACTTCCCGAAGAAGTGACGTGCCCGGAAAGCAAGGTCACGATCAAGACCAGCGAGGGAACTATCGCCAAAAAATCAGCCTTTGCATGTGCATCGTGCGGCACGGTTCAGGATGTCCTGACATCCATGACCGGTAATGGCGGAAGGGCTCCGATGGCGGCCTACGCTGTACAAGCCTTCTCGCCGAAGCTTAAAGCCAGTGGAGCAAGCTATGGCGGCAGGTTCTTCGCTGCACTCGATGATTCCCGCCAGCTTAATGCAGCAGCGGCCGAATGGGAGTCCCGTAAGAATAGTGATCTGAGCACCTATTGGCCGCGAACTGCAGTTCCAGAGGGTTTCAAGACCACCTATCAAAAAATTCCTGAGCATGGATATCCAACATTTGCGGATATGTTCAATGCTCGGCAGTTGCTTGTTCAAACACAATTGCTTAAGGCAATCCTCACAGCGTCTCCTGACGCATACCGTTGGGAGACGCGAGAATACGTGTTGGCGGCATTCCAGCAATACCTCCGCAACCAGAACATGCTCTGCCTGTGGAACACGCAGGCTGACAAGCTAGAGCCACACTTCTCGAACAACAACTACTACCCGAAGAACACACCTGTCGAGAACTGCGTGTTCGGTGACTTGGGGCGTGGAAACTGGAGTTCATGCGCTGAGGGGCTGATTGAATCCCGCGAGTGGGCATTAGCCCCGTGGGAACTGGTGTCGAACGAGCGGCTCTCGCTTGAGCAGCCTGCACTCAAGGATCTCGTTTCCGGCAAGAGCGAGAAGGTAAGCCCTGGCGATGCGCTTTTGAGCGGTACGGTGCGTTGGGGATCTTCAACAGAGCTTGACGACATCGCAACAGCTTCGGTCGATCTGGTCATCACCGATCCGCCGTTCGGTAATAACGTCCAGTACGCCGAACTGGCCGACTTCTTTCATGTCTGGCTGCGTCTCGCTCTCGAGGATAAGTACCCGCAGTTGAAGCTTGAGCTGACGCCAAAATCACTGGAAGCCGTCGACAACCCGGTTCGCAACCCTGACAACCCTCAGGGCTACTACCAGCAATTGCTTACCGCTATCTGGCGCGAATGCGCTCGAATCCTGAAGCCTAGCGGCCTCCTCGCATTTACCTTCCACCACAGCCAAGACGAGCCCTGGGTGTCGGTGCTGGAAAGTCTGTTCGATGCAGGCTTCTATTTGGAAGCAGCGTATCCCATTCGCAGCGATGAAACCAAGGGCGAAGGCAGCAAGCCCGGAACCTTCGGCTCCCAGCAGATCGAGTACGACATCATCCACGTCTGCCGCAAGCGCACCGAGGAACCCAAGCCGGTGAGCTGGGGCAGGATGCGCCGCGAGGTGATGGCCGATGTGCGCCAACTGCAGGCCATGCTGGAAAACCACGCCAAGGAAGGCTTGCCCGCCGCAGACATCCAGGTGATCCGGCGCGGCAAGGCGCTGGAGTACTTCTCCCGCCACTACGGCAAGGTGTACGTCGACGAAGAGCGCACGATCTCCGTCAAGGATGCGTTGGTTGGTATCAACCAGCTCATCGACGAAGACGCCGACAAGGGCAAGGAACCGCCCCCCGTCAATGCTGAGCCGATCACGCGGCAGTTCCTGCGCACCTTCGGCAATGCCATCGAGTTGAAGCGCGACCAGTTGCAGAAATTTCTCAAAGGTTCGATCACGACGCCCGACGAATTTGAGCAGCGCGGCTGGTGCTCGGAAAAAAGCAAGGTATTCACGCGGGTGAATCCGCTGGACTTCGCCCGCGAATGGTCTGGCAAGCACAAGCGCCGTTTGACCTCGGATTTGGATCAGGCGCTTGTGCTCATCGGGGCCTGTTTCGACGGCAGCGGCATCAACGCATCCGATACGCTGAAGAACGAGAACTTCAAGCCCCATGTGGCGCTGAAGCCCTTGCTGGAGTGGCTATACAAGAACGGCCCGGATCAGGCCAGCCGCAATGCGGCTTCGCGCGCCGTGTCGATTTACAACGCATGGGCGGCGAGCCAGGCAGTCAAACCGACGCAGGGCGCGCTGTTCGAGGAGTATGAGCCATGAAGCAACTGCTCGACACTGTGTGGCAACGGCGTGGCACCAGCTGGATTTGGGACGAGGAAGCACGCAATCAGGTGTGCGTGGCCAGCGAAGTTTGGAGTCTGCGCCGGTTTCTGCAGGCGGTGGGCAATTGGCCAGACGACCTCCCAAGCAACGGCAACAATACTCTGGTGGTCGCGGGCCTGGAAGGTGGTCTCGACTTGCTGATACCGGAAGATGCCGAGACTTGGCTGGGCGACGCCGTAAAACAGGCGATCCTGTCGTTTCAGGATGCTTATGACGGACAAGCGGCGCTGATTTTCTGGCTACCATCCGGACAGGGGCGCATCAAGTTTCATCCCGCCACAGACTCCATCGAGTGGCGCTGCGCTGCACCGCATGGCGAAAGCCTGCTCGCCTTCGGTCGCATCTTGTGGGGCGAAGCAAATGAGTATCCGCAAGAGATTCTGCTACGCGAAGGCAGCAAGCCCGCTGGCCTGTTCCACCTGCGAATTACCTGAGAGCGGCGCGTGGAAGCAGAGGCTCATTTTCAACCCGGCGAACGGATCATCCACCACGAATTCGGCCAAGGTGTCGTTCTTGACTCGGCGCGCGATGGCTACTTGCGCGCCTTCTTTGGCGTTGGCGAACGTCGGGTGCCGGTTGGCTCGGTGCGCCGCCAGCTTTCCCGTACGGAGCGCATCTTGCGCGCCGTTGACGGCGGCGCTGATCGCGCACGCAAGGCGTGGCTGGCCTACGAGGCGCACGCACTGCCGGTGATGGAAAGCGCGTCGGCGCTGACGTCGGCGAAAATTGATCTGCTACCCCATCAGGTGGTACTGACCCATCGCATTGCTACGGCTTCGCCCCGGCGTTATCTCATCGCCGATGAGGTGGGGCTGGGCAAGACCATCGAAACCGCACTGATCTTGCGCGAGCTGGCCAGCAGGGGCGAACTCAATCGCGCGCTGATGGTGGTGCCAGCCGGGTTGGTGAACAACTGGCACCGCGAGCTGAACGAGGTGTTCAACCTCGGCTTCGAGGTCTTCGGCTCCGAGGGCGACATCACCGACCGCAAGACGAATGCCTTCGCCAAGCACGACCGGCTGATCGCCAGCATCGACACGCTCAAGCGCCCGGCGCGCATCAAGCGCTTGCTGGACGCGCCCCGCTGGGATTTGGTGGTGTTCGATGAGGCCCACCACCTGACCGCCTACCGTACCGGTGGCAAGGTCAGGAAGACCGAGAACTACAAGCTGGCCGAGGCGCTGAAGGATCACTCGCGTGACCTGCTGCTGCTGTCGGCCACTCCACACCAGGGCAATCATTTCCAGTTCTGGATGCTGGCTCAACTGCTGAACCCGACCTTGTTCGGTAGCCCCGAGGAGATGGTGGAGAACCGGCACCGGTTGAATACAGTGATGTTCCGGCGCACCAAGGCCGACGCCTGCCAACCCGATGGCTCTCCGCTGTTTGCGCGGCGCTGGGTACACACCGAATCTTTCTTGATGGGCCACGAGGAGCGGCTGTTCTACGAGAAGCTGCGCGAGTATTTGGAGGATGGCTTCGATCTCGCCCGCCGGCAGGGCAACCAAGGGCGCGCGCTGGGCTTCCTCATGGCCATCTTCCAGAAGATCGCGGCATCGAGCTTTGCGGCTGTTCGACGGACGCTGAAACGCCGTCTGCTAATGCTGACGCTGCACGAAGCCCTGCTGCGCGACAAAGACCTGGACATCGAGGGGCGCGAGCGCCTGACCAGCGAGGCCAGGGAACTGATCCACGAGGAATTCGGCCTGCCACGTGACAACGTCGGGCGCAGCGAGGTGGATCGCGTGCTCGCCGACCTCAAGTACCGGTTGGTCAAGAAGCTGGACGAAGAGGCACTGGAAATGGCCTCCGACCCCTACGGCAGCGAATACTCGGCGACACACGCGGAGGAAGCCGCGTCGGCAGTCGTAGAACTCCATCTGCCCGAAGAGCGCCTGCGTATCGGCGATCTGCTCAAGGTCTTCCCACAGCAGCGTGAAACCAAGGCGCAGAAGCTGCTCGACGGGTTGGGCACGCTGTGGCGGCAGAACCCAGACGAAAAGATCGTCGTGTTCGCTACCTACCTCGGCACAGTGGATCTAATCGCCCGCGAGATCGACCAGACTTTCCCCGGTCAGGGCGTGGCGGTGCTGCGTGGTGGAGATCACGGAGCGAAGGTGGCAGCGGAGCGCCGGTTCCGCCAGAAGGATGGCCCGCGCGTGCTGGTCTGCACCGCAGCGGGCCGCGAAGGCATCAACCTGCAGTTCGCGCGCATTCTGTTCAATTTCGACTTGCCGTGGAACCCGATGGACGTGGAGCAACGCATCGGACGCATCCATCGTTACGGCCAGAACCATACGGCGCAGGTCTACAACCTCGTGTTGTCCGACACCATTGAGGGGCGTATCTTCCTGCTGCTCGACGAGAAGCTGACCGAGATCGCGCGGACAGTCGGCAAGGTCGACGATCAAGGCAACGTTGCCGAAGACCTGCGGGCGCAGATTCTTGGCCAGTTGTCCGAGCGGCTTAACTACGACCGGCTGTACCAGGAAGCGCTCTCCGATCCTGAGCTGAAGCGTACGCAGGTCGAGCTGGAAGCAGCGCTGTCGAATTCCCGCGAAGCGCGGCAGGTAGTGTTCGACCTGTTCCAAGACCTCGAAGGCTTCAGCCTCAATGACTACAAGCCGTTCTCCGACGTGTCGTCGAGCCTGGATCGGCTGGTGCGATTCCTCTCCGCTGCGGTGACGGATCGTCAGCAGAAGCTGACCAAGATCGACGACGAAATCTACGACCTCGTGACGGTCGATGGCGCACGCCGTGCGCGGTTCACGCTGAACCGCGACACCGCCACGAACCAAGACGATCTGGAACTGATGGGACTGGATCACCCCTTGGTGCAAGAGGAGCTTGGTCGGTGGCGCAGGGTTCCGCCGGAGGATGTCGGCATCGCCGTTTCGGAGGAAGTCGAGGAGCCGGTGCTGCTGTCGCTCTGGATGGTTGATGCGTCCGCTGGCAACGGTGAGCGCCGCGTGGTGGTTCAGCCCATTGCTGTGAAGCAGGACGGTACGAGAGTTCCGGCAGTTGAGCGTCAATGCGAGCGCTACCTGCAGGCTCCGGCAACCTCACCAAAATTCGTGCCAGAGCAGCGGTTGGATCTGTTTGCGCGAGCCGTGGAGCCGACGCTCCAGCGGGAACTCAAACACAAGGGCGCGGCGAATGGCGACGGCAGCTACTCGGCTGAACTGATTGGCTATGTAGAAATAAATCCCGACACGTAGGAGAAAAACCGATGGCGCTGGCTCGGATAGAACGAATCCTCATCTTGGCGAAGACCTATCCCTCGCCCAGCGCGCAGTACGTCGAAACTTCCTGTGTTGCAGGCATCAGCAAGGACGGCTCGATGCGACGGCTGTACCCCGTGCCGTTCCGGATGATCGAGGAAGGGCAGCAGTTCAAAAAGTGGCAGTGGATCGATGTTCGCATCGAGAAGGCCAACAAGGATCGCCGGCCTGAAAGCCACAAGCTTTACGTCGACACGATTACCTGTGGGGACGCAATCGATACCAAGAGAGAATGGGCCGCACGCTGGGAATGGCTGGATAAAATTCCTACGTTTGTCAGCTTTGACGCCATTGATACTGGACGCCTCAGCGACGGGCTGTCGATTGCACTACTGCGCCCGAAAAAGTTGATCGGGCTCGAAATCACCAAGGCCCGAAACCAAGACTGGACGGAAGAGGAAAAAGAGAAGTTGATGCGCGAGCAGATGCAAGGCGATCTCTTTTCCGAAGTGGAGGCGAAACGGCAGGTAAAGGAGCTACGCAAAGTGCCGTTCGACTTTTACTATCGGTATGTGTGCGACACCCCCGAGGGCGAAAAGGAGTACAAGCACAAGATCGTCGATTGGGAAGCTGGTGCATTGTTCTGGAATTGCCGCCGCGACTACGGTGTCGACTGGGAAACGCCGTTCCGCGCTAAACTAGAGGGACAGCTCGGCGGTAAGCACTTGATGTTTTTGATGGGAAATCAGCATCGGTTTCAAGACCAGTGGCTGATCATCAGCCTCATCTATCCACCTAAGCGAAAGCCAGCCGAAGTGACGCAGGGCTCGCTGTTTTAGCGTCGATAGCCTTGATGTGCGTGACGCGCGCTCCGCAGTAGTCCTTGACTGCATTCGCCACCATCGAGCGGTGGCAGAAGTTGAAGTCGGCCTCATAACACAGCAACGCACAGTTTGACGCCGTGGCTAAGGACGCGAGTTCCGCGATGGAGTCCTCTTGCGTTTTGAGGTACTTCATGAACCCGTCGGTGTAGCGCTTCCAATTGCCATCCTCACGATAGCGGTCGCGCACGGGCTTCGGGCAGCCCAGATCCACCATGTGGACGTACTCTCGCCCGGAGAGGTTCAACGCGTTCGCAAGCGCCTTCTTCGAGAAGCCGGGCTTGCGCGACAGAGGCAGCTCGCGAACGTCGACAACCGTGTCGATGCCGTGCTCAGCGAGCAGCGACATGAAAGCGTCGATGTCAAGTCCTTCGTAGCCGATGGTGAAAACAGTCATTGATTAAACCCCTCTAAGGTGTGATTTTAACGGATGATGGGTGACTCTGGCGAGTCCTGATATCATCAAAGGTTTGCCTTTCGACACATTCAAGCAAACCGGCGAACTGCCGCCATGTGTCATTACCTCATCATTGCGACTTCGGCGTGCCGGCGTGCAACCAGCCCTGGCAAGAACCTACCTCCCCCATAGACCCAGCGGCGCAACTCCTGTTCTGCACCCGCCCAATCGCGCTGGTTGATTCGTCTGCGCAAAGTTGACGTCTGCAAGCGCCCCGCCCCCAAGTTGAACGTGAAATCCACGATGGCGGCGACCCGCCCCTCCGGTTCGGTGGCGAGCACCGGGCAGTTGCGCAGAGTGGCGGCCAGCGCAATGTTCAGATCGCGGGCCAGATAGGCTTCCGCGTCGGCCATCGTGATCGGCGATTGTTGGGCGTTGCACAGGTGACCATAGCCAATTGTCCAGAAGCCCGCGGGGCAGATGTACGGATGCGCTCGATTCGGATCATTTTTCGGCACCCGGTGAAAGCCCTCGAACTGCTTGGCGAGCTCAATGGCTGCTTGCGGCACGGCGATGCCGGTCACGGACGCGCCCGGTCAAACACGCGCCCAAGGAACCAGAAGTTCAGGACACCCGCCCACAGCGCCTGATCGGCCTCCGTCCACCCAGCCTGAATCGAGGCGATCCAGTCGATGTTCGTGTCCACCGCACCGACAAAGGCCGCGGTCTTGGCGGCACAGTAGAGGGCCATGAACCAGTACGTGATCACGGGGCGCACGCTACAGGACAATGCATCGGCCCAGCGCACACCAGTCTTCTCGCCCTGTGTGCGCACGGCATCGCGCAGCGCCTCGATCGCGCCTGTGTTCCACGCAGCTTCAGCACTCGCACCAATCTCAGCCATTCTCTGCGCACCACGCAGCTTTTCGAACTCCAACGCTTTGTCCTGCATCGCCAATTCGTGGCCACGCTCGCCCTTGCGGTCGAGCCACTTGAGAATTTCCGGCGCAAGACGGAAGGCCCCACCGAGGAGGCCACCGAGCAGCGTTTCGATCATGGCGTGCCTCCGAGAATTTTCATCTTAATGGCGGCACCGACCAGCAGCGCGGCCAGCAGGCCGGTGGTCAGGACCTTCACGAAGGTTTGCCAGGCGGTGTGCCGGGCCTCGCGCCATGCCTCGAGCAAGTCACGTAGATCCCGAATGTCGCGGGCAGCACGGCCGTTTTCCAGGCCGAGATGGGACAGCACGCGTTCGGCACCGCGCTCAGCAGCGTGGGTGAGCAGTTCGTCGAAGTCTTCCTTGCGTAGCAGAAGCATGTTGTCGGCGAGGGGAGGTTTGGCTTCGTCAGTCATTGGCGTTCTCCAAAAATGTGAAACCCGCCTCATGAGCGGGTTTCAGCTGGTTGGGAATCGAGCGAGGATCAGAGGGCGAGGCCAGGACTCCAGCCAGTCGCCTTGTAGGCCGAGAGCACGGCCTCGTCCTCAATGAAGCAGGCCCAGCCGATTTTGGGGATGTAGAACGACCATGTCCCTTCGACGAGCACCGCGATCTGGTTGGTCTTTCCCACCCATGCGCCGGAGGGATTGGCCGCGACGATGTAGCGGTCGCCCTTGGCGGGTGTGGCTGGCGGGCTGGCGACGATGCGTGACTTCACTGACAGCTGTAGCACAGCATCAAGCAGCTTCAGGTTCGCGTCCATTCCCACATTCCAACCCGACTCGCGAGTGGTCCAGCCGTAACTCACGCCCACGTTCGGGCCAATTAGTGCTGCCATGTCATTCTCCGTAGGTGGCCCCATAAAACATACCGTAGCCGCGGCATTCGGGGATGTCGATTCTCTGGGTCTGCCAGCTGGTATAGCCGTCACGCACCGCCTCGAGCTTGACGGTCAGTTTCTCGTTCGGGCGATTGCGGCCGCTCTCGGTGACTTCGGTGGCGATCGGATAGGTCCAGCTCGTGCCAGTAAGGCCTGTTTCGGTGTGCTTGAGCGTGCCGTCCTCGCCGTAAATGCGCACGGTGTACGTTGTGTCAGGCTCCGGTCCGATGTTGCCTTCGCCCTGGGTCACCAGATAGGCGGTCTGCAGTACGCGACTGCGATGTGTCCAGCTGACTATCAGCGCCCCGGTTATGTACGCGACGCTGTAGTCGAAATT
>DATEZO010000027.1:0-7676 GCA_035255485.1 Burkholderiaceae bacterium | reverse complement strand
GGCCGGCAAATGCCGCTGCACGCCGGACCTGATCGCACGCTACCAGGGCCGGATTTCCGGCCCGCTGCTGGACCGCATCGACATGCAGATCCAGGTCGGCGCGCTGTCGCACGACGACTTGCTGAAGCAGGCCGGCGGCGAGCCGACCGCAGCGATCGCGGCGCGCGTGGCACATGCCTTCGCCGCGCAGCTGCAACGCCAGGGCAAGAACAACCATCATCTGCTGCCTTCCGAAATCGAACGGCATTGCCTGCCCGACACCGCCGGCGAACAGTTGCTGCGCACCGCAATGACGCGCCTGAACTGGTCGGCACGCGCCTATCACCGGGTGCTGAAAGTGGCGCGCACCATCGCCGACCTGACTGGTGCGGCGACGGTCGGACAGGTGCAGGTGGCGGAGGCGATTCAGTACCGACGCGCGTTACGGGAGCAGTGAGGCGCGGCCGGGAAACTCCGCCTGTTTCATGGCTATATCGCAGTTACCTGTTGAAACGAGC
Source organism: Burkholderiaceae bacterium (assembly GCA_035255485.1). Lineage (GTDB taxonomy): Bacteria > Pseudomonadota > Gammaproteobacteria > Burkholderiales > Burkholderiaceae_D > DATEZO01. Next base: position 7,179 of record DATEZO010000027.1, on the reverse strand, counting down.
CATGCCGGAGTGAAATCGGGGTCAGAGTTTTGAAATCGGGGTCGGAGTTTTTTTACGCCGGTTTCATGGCGTAAATTACTCTGACCCTGATTTTACGGATCAAGGGCAACGGCTTTATAGCCCATGGGTTTGCCGTGACGTGTTTCTAATCCGTTACGGGGTCAGAGTAATTTACGCAAAGAGCCGCGTAAAAAAACTCTGACCCCGTAACTCCGCTGTCAATGACTTTGACGCCGGGTAGAACCATCAACGGCCAACTGCGAAATAGCGAAATCCATGGGAGTATATGAAAAAATACCTGTAAATGCGGAATGAATATGTAGTATTTGAAAAATACACGGCAGTGTATATAACAAGCCCAAAACACTCTACCCCGTCACCTTGCGCACCAGCGCGCGGCTGGCGAAGCGCAGCCGCTGCGACAGCGGAAAGCGCTGGAAGGTCGATTTCGCGGTACCGCTGGTGAATGCGGTGCGCTTCGAATAATCGATCGCGACATCGACGATCACCGGCCGACCTTCGCCGGCGATGCGGCGCGCCTCGGCGATCGCGGCGCTGATGCTGCCGGCATCCGGCATCGGGATATAGGCAGCGCCGGTGGCGAGTGCGATACCTTCAATATTCGGGCCGGCCAGCACCGTGCATGGCTTGCGGTTGTACGGGATCTGCTGCGCCTGGGCGATCTGCGACAGTTCGCCGTCGCGGAACACGAAATAGATCAGCCCCAGGCCCTGCGCGGCGGCGGTGACGATTTCCATGCAGGTCATCATGAAGCAGCCGTCGCCGACGATTGCGAACACGTCCTTGCCCGGCTGCGCGAGTTTCGCGCCGATCGCGGCCGGCACCGCATAGCCCATGGCGTTGAAATCGGTCGGCGTCAGCAGCGTGCCGCCACGATGAATGGGAAACAGCTCGGCGGTCAGGAAGGTATGGTTGCCGTCGTCCAGCACCGTCACCGCGTCGTCCGGCATCTGGCGCCGCAGTTCATCGAAGAATCGCACCGGATTGACGCGCCCCTTGCTGTCGTGCGCATGCCATGCGTCGCGATAGGCGCGCTTGTCGCTGGCGATGCGCGCTTGCAAGGCAGGGTTGACCGGACGTGCGCCGCGTGCGCGCAGCTCGGCCAAGAGCGCAGCCAGCACTGCCTGCGCATCGCCGGCGATGGCGACCTGGGCCGGATAATTGGCGTCGAACACGGCCGGGTTGATATCCACATGCACCAGCGCCGGCGGCACCACGGCGGAAAAGCTGCCGGTCGGGATTTCGCCGAAGCGGGCGCCGACCGCGAGCAACGCGTCGCAGTGCTGGAATGCATGGCGCGCCGCCGGCACCGCCGAGGCACTGAAGCCGAAGCCGGCATGCAGCGGATGATTGCCGGGGAACACGGCCAGCCCTTGCAGCGTGGTGCTGACCGGCGCCTGCAGCAGTTCGGCGATGGCGATCAGTTCCCCGGTCGCCTTGCGCGCGCCCCAGCCGACGAACAGGCCGGGATTTTTTGCGTGCAGCAGGACATCGGCGGCGCGCCGGATCAGCGCGGCGTCCGGTGCGGCGGGCGCAGGCGGCGGGCTCCAGCGCGGCAATGCGCCGACTTCGCCGGGGAACAGTTGCAGGTTGACCGGGATTTCAATCAGCACCGGACCCGGCTCGCCGCTGGTGGCGATGCGGTAGGCTTCAAAGATCGTCGGCACCACGTCTTCATGGCGCAGGATGCGGAAGGCGGCCTTGGTCAGCGGCTTGGCCAGCGCCAGCTGGTCGATCTCGTGCAGCTGGAAGCGCTTGCCGGTATCGGTGCGGATGCCGCCGGAGAAAATCAGCATCGGAATCCCGTCCAGGAACGCTTCGCCGATGCCGCTGGCGGCGTGGGTAAAGCCGGCCGCCGGCACGATCGCGAGCGCGCCGATGGTATCGTCGGCGGCGCGGCTGACGCCATCGGCCATGAAGGCCGCGCCGCCCTCATGCGTCACCAGCACCGGCGTGATCCTGTCCGAGTTGTTAAGCTCGTCGTACAGCTCGGTGTTGTGCACGCCGGGAATGCCGAAGGTGTAGCGGATGCCGAGCTGCTCCATCGCATGCACGGCCAGCCAGGCGGCGGTTTTTTTCATGTTGGTCTCCCTGATGATGGTGGTCTGTTTGGAGCGTCTGACAAAATGAGCGAAGCGGTCCCTGGCTGGGCGTCATCCCTCATCCCCGTCCCTTCTCCCGCTTGCGGGAGAAGGGGGCAAACAGTGTCCATCTCCTCTGCAGAAGAAGGAATAAGGGAGAGTCGGCGCGACAACACCGGAGGCATTTTGCCAGGCGCGCTTATCGGATGATCGCGCTGGCCGCGCGCCGCGCGCTGTAGATCGCGCCACCCAAAAACGTGCCTTCCAGCCCGCGCAAGCCGTTCATGCCGCCGCCGCCGAAGCCGGCCGCTTCACCGGCCGCGTACAGGCCGGGAATCGGCGCGCCGGCCGCGCTCAGCACGCGGCTGTCGAGATCGGTCTGGATCCCGCCCAGGCTCTTGCGGCTGATGATGAATTCGCGGATTGCCATCAATGGCATTGCCCCCGGGTCGAGAATTTTCTGGAATTTGCAGGTGCGGATGCGGTCACCGCGCCATTGGCGCAAATGCGCGATGCGGCGCAATTGCTCGTCATTGTGCAGTGCCGGGCCGCGTTCGATTTCGGCGTCGTAGCGGTCGACCACTGCGCGCACGGTATCCAGTTGCACGCTGTCGTCGCCTTGCAGCACATTCATCTTTTGCACCAGTTCCGGCAAGCTCGTTGCCGTCACGATATCTTCGCAGTGCTGCGTCATCTGGTCGACCAGCCAGCGATTGCCGAGCAGCGTGTCGCGCAGGAAACCGGGAATGTCTTTATCGCGCAGGGAAGGGTTGAATTCGGCGCCCGATACCGCCAGCTCTTTCAGCGCAATCTTGTGGTTCAGCAATTGCCATGAATACGGCTTTTCCTGGCGGCAGATCTGCGTCACCAGGTCGCGCGTGTCGAAGCCGCTGACCAGCGGCTGCGGCCCGATCCGTTCGCCGCGCCAGTTCAGCCACAGGGCGGATTTCGGCGGCACCAGCGACAGGCCGTGGTCGGGCTTGCGCGGCTGCCAGTGATGCACGCCAGCAGCGTAGTTCCACATGCGGTCGAGATACGTAAGGTTGCCGCCGATCGATTGCACCGCGTCATGCAGCCTGCCATCGGCGAATTTGTGCGATCCGTTCAGGATGACCGGCGGCGGCGAGCGCCAGTCGGCATGCCAGTGCCGGCGCACCCGCTCGATGCTGCCATTGATGCCGCCGGACGCGACCAGCACCGCATCGGCCTGCGCGATAAATTCTTCGCCGCTGTCTTCGGTGACGCCGCGGCAGCCGCTGACGCGGCCCGCATCGTCGGTCAGCGCCTCGACGCGATGGCCGAACTGGAGCGTCAAGGCCGCGCGCCGCGGATGCGCCTGCAGGGCATGGATCAATTGCATTGCCAGCCTCTGCCCGGTGCCCCAGGTGACATGCCAGCGCGGCACCGAATTGCCGCCGCCGAACTGGCCGCGCTCGACCCATAGCGGCAAGGGCAAAAAGCCGATGCCGCGCGCCTTGAGCCAGCAATAGATCTCGCTGTAGCTGTCATTGACATAGGCTTCGGCCCAGCGCCGCGGCCAGTATTCGGCGTCGGGGTCACGGCCGAAATCGCCGAACGAGAGCCAGTCCTGCAGCGCCAGTTGCGCCGAATCCCGGATCTTGGCGCGGCGCTGCTCGGGTGTGCCGACCATCAGGATGCCGCCGAAGCTTTCCTTTGCCAGGCCGCCGAAATTGCCTTCGCCATCGCGCTCCAGCAGGGTCACGCGCTTGCCCGCCGATAACAGTTCCAGTGCGGCGACAATACCGGCCAGGCCACCGCCGATGATCACCACCTCGCTTTGATAGTGCTGCATTGCGCCCTCCCCGGCCAGGCCATCCGATTGGTATTTTCACGCGCCGCATCGACATGTTTTTTTGGCGGCACGCTGCCTGACCCCCTGGTCTGCTCTGCGCGGGGAGGGCAGAAATTGTAATGACAGCTTGTCATTCATTCCGGAAACGCGCAATAGAGGAAAGCCTCTTACAGGCGGCTACCGATTTACCGTAATATCTGGTGTAGTCGGCTCTTCCTCTGCCCAATGCGTTTTCTGATGCCGACCGGTATCCCGGACGCGCTGCACTTTTTCCAGGCAATCCGTTTACGGTTGCGTGCAAGCGTTTTTAGCGCCATTTCGTTTTGCGATTCAACAGGGAGTCAGCCATGAGCATGCCCTCACCAAGCCAGCCGGACCAATCGCAGGATGCCGTTCCCGTTTCGACTGAAAGTGATCCGCTGCGCATCCGGGCGGTATTCGACAGCCAGCAGGAAACCGCCCTGCGCTGGCGCGAATCAAGCGCGAGCGAACGCATCGGGCGCATCAGGAAACTGCGGGATGCGATGATGGCGCAGCGCACCGCTTTCTATGAAGCCTTCATGCAGGATTACCGCAAGTCGCCGTCGGAAGTGGAAGCGTCGGAATTGCTGCCGGTGATGGACGAGATGCGGCATGCGATCGGGCGGCTCAAGCGCTGGATGAAGCCGCGCAAGGTATGGCCGACCAGCACCATGCTCGGCACTTCGAGCGCGGTGCAGTACCAGCCGCGCGGCCGGGTACTGATCATCGCACCCTGGAATTATCCATTGAGCCTGTGCTTCGGCCCGCTGGTGTCGGCACTGGCAGCCGGCAATACCGCCATCATCAAGCCATCCGAAATGACGCCGGCCGTCTCGGCGCTGATGGCGCGCATCGTCGGCGATGTCTTTCCCACCTCCGAAGTGGCCCTGTTCGAAGGCAGCCTGCCCACTGCGCAGGCGCTGCTCGACCTGCCGTTCGACCATATCTTCTTTACCGGCTCGCCCGCCGTCGGCAAGATCGTGATGGCTGCCGCCGCGAAGCATTTGACCAGCGTCACGCTGGAACTGGGCGGCAAGTCGCCGACCATCGTCACCGCTACAGCCGACCTGCGGCTGGCGGCCGAAACCCTGATGTGGGGCAAATTCCTGAATGACGGCCAGACCTGCATCGCGCCGGATCATGTCTATGTGCAGGAGTCGGTCAAGGGCGCGTTCATCGCCGAATGCCGCAAGGTGCTGCAGGCACGCTATGGCGCCAGCGCCGCCGAACAAAAGCACAATGCCGACCTGACGCGCATCGTCAACCAGCACCATGCGCAACGCATCGCTTCGCTGCTGTCCGATGCCGTGGCGCGCGGCGCGGCGGTGCTGACCGGCGGCGAGGTTGACGTGGCGCAATGCTATATCGCCCCGACCCTGCTCGACCGGGTGCCGGCCGCAGCCCAGATCATGGAAGAGGAAATTTTCGGCCCGCTGCTGCCGGTGATCGGCTATGCGCAACTCGATGCGGTGATAGCCGACATCAACGCGCGCCCGAAGCCGCTCGCCCTGTATGTCTGGAGCCGCGATCAGCAAGAGATCGACAGGGTATTGCTGCGCACCAGTTCCGGCGGCGCCTGCGTCAATCATTGCGTGATGCATTTCACCCATGGCTTATTGCCGTTCGGCGGCGTCAATCATTCCGGCATCGGCAGCGCGCATGGTTATCACGGCTTCAAGGCCTTTTCCCACGAGCGGGCAGTGCTGCGCTCGTCGCGGCTGATGCTGGTCAAGCTATTCTTCCCTCCGTTCACCAAAAATCGCCGCTATCTGATCCGCAAGACGGTAGACATGCTGCGGTTGCCGATGCTATAAAAACCCGCGCAGGAACACCCTGTGGATTTGTGCTGACCGTGCGTCGTGCAACAGACGGCGACATGGCGCACGTTACGTATCGTTGACATCATGCTGATTGGTTTCTTGTGCGCCTTGGGCGCCGGCCTCATGTGGGGCCTTGTTTTTGTCGCGCCGATCATGCTGCCCGACTATCCGGGCGTGGTGCTGTCCTTCGGACGCTATATCGCGTTTGGCCTGATTGCGCTGGCGCCGGCTTTCTTCGACCGCCGCCAGATCGCCCTGCTGAGCCGGGCGGACTGGATCGTCGCGCTCAAGCTGTCGCTGGTGGGCAACCTGCTGTATTACGCGGCCCTGGCAACCGCGATCCAGTTGGCCGATACGCCGCTGCCGGCACTGCTGATCGGCACGCTGCCGGTCGTGATTGCGGTGTGCGCCAACTGGTCGCCCAGCCATCCGTCCGAAAGCGTGCCATGGAAAAGCCTGCTGCCTTCGGTCGTCATCATCGCGCTCGGGCTGATGCTGGTCAATGCCAGCGAACTGGCGCACCTGGACGGCCGCCGCTCGCTGGCCGAATATGCGCTCGGCTGCTTCATCGCGCTCGGCGCGCTGGCCGCCTGGACCTGGTATCCGATCGTCAATGCGCGCTATCTGAAAGCGCATCCGCGCATCCGTTCATCGACCTGGGCCACGGCGCAGGGATTGACTTCGCTGCCGCTGGCCCTGGCCGGGTTTGTCGCCTATGGACTGGTTGACGCGACCGTGCAGGGCACGTATGCGTATCCGCTCGGCGCGCGCCCCGGCCTTTTCATCGGCCTGATGCTGGCGATCGGGCTATGCGCTTCCTGGCTCGGGACATTGCTGTGGAACCAGGCCAGCCAGCGCCTGCCGACCACGCTGGCGGGGCAGCTGATCGTATTCGAGACGCTATCGGCCTTGCTGTATGCCTTTCTCTGGCGCGGGGTCGTCCCCAGCACGCAGATCCTGAGCGGTGCGACGCTGCTGTGCTGCGGCGTGCTGCTGGGCATGCGCGCATTTCACCAGGGCGCAGCGGCCTCCGGATGACCCGGGAATCGGCACCTGGCGTGCCGCGCATGCATTTTGCGAGATAAAATACTCTGCCGTGTATTTTTCAACACCCGCATTTTCATTGCGTATTCACAGTTATTTTCTCCTATGCTCCCGGAGATAACATAGGAAAACCGTCCGGCTGGCTGGGGCGGTGGCTGGCATGTGCGCATGACAGAGCAGAGGGCAGCAGGCAATTGCCCCAAAGACGGATTTCGGTGGCGCGCTTCCCGGATTGCGCTGCGCTGCAGCCAGGCTACGACGGCATCCGATTCGGTGGCCCGGAGCCGCACAGCCCTGGCCCTGCGCCTCTTCGCCGGCAGACGGAGAGCGCTCCGCAGGTGTCGGGCCAGGGCCCGCGCACAGCAGGATTGTCTTCAAT
>DATEZO010000026.1:0-53080 GCA_035255485.1 Burkholderiaceae bacterium | reverse complement strand
TTACAGACTCTCCTGCACGATATCCTTGGGAATGATGATGTTGGTTACCGACGAATCCGGTGCAACATTCATTGCGCGCAACGCATTGGCGGCAACAGTAGCAAATACTGGCGCGGCAACATCGCCGCCAAAATGCATGCTACTGCCCGGCTCATCGAGCATGACTGCAATGATGATGCGCGGATCGGATACGGGTGCAAAGCCGACAAATGAGGCGACATATTTATGGATGTCGTACTTGCCGCCGACAACCTTGTATGCAGTGCCGGTTTTACCGCCGACCCGATAACCCGGCACTTGCGCTTTTGGTGCAGTGCCTTCCGGACTGACAACCGATTCCAGCATCGTGCGCAGCTCTCGCGCTGTCTTGACGCTGAGTATGCGTCGCCCGACCGGCGGCTGATCCAGCTTCTGGAATGACAATGGAATCAGATCGCCGTCACGGGCAAAAATGGTATAGGCATGCGCCAGCTGAATCAGCGATACCGAAATGCCATGGCCGTAGCTCATGGTCGCCTGTTCGATCGGTCGCCACGATTTATACGGGCGGACGCGCCCGGCAACCGCACCCGGAAAACCGAACTTCGGCTGCTGCCCGAAGCCAGCTGCCGTAAACATTTCCCACATTTCCTGCGGCTGCAATTGCAAGGCGATCTTTGCCGTGCCGATATTCGATGACTTCTGAATAATCTGCGATACGGTCAACAAGCCATGCGCATGCGAATCGCCAATGGTTGCGGTACCGATCGTCATGCGCCCGGGCGAAGTCTGAAACATGGTAGACGGCGTAACGCGGTTAGTGTCCAGCGCCAGTGCAATCGTAAATGGCTTCATGGTCGAACCGGGTTCGAAGGTATCGGTCATGACACGATTGCGCAATTGCGCACCGATCAATATGGCGCGGTTATTCGGGTTATATGCCGGCAGGTTGGCCAGAGCCAGAATTTCACCGGTCTTCACATCCACGACAACAATTCCGCCCGCCTTGGCCTTGTGCTTCTCAACCGCCTCTTTCAATTGCGAGAAAGCGATATATTGGATTTTGCTGTCGATCGACAACACCAGATTTTTGCCATCATGCGGCTCGCGGATCGATTCAATATCCTCAACGATGCGGCCGAGGCGATCCTTGATCACGCGGCGACTACCGATAATGCCGGCAAGGCTTTTCTGGGCAGCCAGTTCCATCCCGTCCTGCCCCGCATCTTCAACATTGGTGAAACCAACAACATGCGCCATCACTTCGCCTTCGGGATAGAAGCGCTTATACTCCTTGCGGGTCTGAATGCCGGCAATCCCGAGCTTGACGATCTTGTCTGCAGTTTCCTGCTCGACCTGGCGCTTCAGGTAAACAAAGCTGCGATCCGAGTCGAGTTTCTTGCGCAGGTCGTGCTCGCTCATGTCCAGCAGCAGCGCCAGTTCGTGCAGCTTGTTCTTGGGTGATTCCAGCACATCCTCGGGAATGGCCCATATCGCCTTGACCGGAACCGATGACGCCAGCACCTGGCCATTACGATCCATGATCTTGCCGCGTGTCGCGGGCAGCTCCAGCGTTCTTGCGTAACGCGACTCGCCTTGCTTCTGCAAGAAATCCGTCGAGATGCCCTGCAGCCAGAGCGCACGGACGATCAATGCCAGGAATCCGGCAAATAGCGAAAATAGCACGAGGCGAGAGCGCCAACTGGACAGCTTGACGGCCAAGACCGGATTCGCGGCAAACGGCACGCCCTTTGCCGCCGCAGTCCGTGGCATGGCGCGCTTCATTTCGCCCCTGCCGTCAGATATTGCGTCCGCGATGATGTCAACGGCACCATATCAAGATCGCGGCGGGCGTTCGCTTCAATGCGGGAATGCTTGCCCAGCGTGGATTGATCGAGCTGCAATTGCGCCCACTCGATATCAAGCTGCCTCGCCGCGGCTTGCGCGCGCTCCAGCTCGATGAAGAGGCTGCGCGCCTGGTATTGCGCATTGACCAGCGACAGTGCGCACGCAACCAGGACGCATGCCAGAGCAAAACCGATGCGCCCGCTCATGCCTTGCGCTCGCCAGGAATATTTTCCGGTAACCGCTGCGCCACACGCATGATGGCTGAACGGGCACGCGGATTAGCCGCAATCTCGGCATCTGACGGCTTCATTTTCAACACCAGTTTGAATTCAGGCTGCGGCAGATCGGCCGCCCGAATGGGCAGCCGGCGGTCCGGCTGCGGCGCATTGGCCTTGGCAGCCATGAAGCGCTTGACGATGCGATCTTCCAGCGAGTGAAAGCTGATCACAACCAATCTCCCATGCGGGGCCAGATGTCTGAATGCGTCGTTAAGCCCTATTTCGAGTTCTTCAAGCTCCTGATTGATGAAAATCCGGATAGCCTGAAACGTGCGTGTGGCTGGGTCTTTACCCTTTTCGCGGGTTTTGACGGTGTGTGCCACGATCTCGGCAAGCTGTCGTGTGCCTGAAATTGGCTGGATTGCCCTGCGAGCAACAATCGCCTTTGCAATCTGAAAAGCAAACCGCTCTTCTCCATAATCCCTTATCACCTTCCCGATAGTCTGTTCGGTTTCTGTCGCCAGCCATTCCGCTGCCGATATGCCGCGCGAGGTATCCATGCGCATATCAAGCGGTCCATCGGCACGGAAGCTGAATCCTCGCGCCGCATCATCGACCTGTGGCGATGAAATTCCCAGATCCAGCAGCACGCCGTCCAGCCGGTCGATTCCGCGTGCGGCAAGCGCCTCGCCCAGCGTGGCAAAACTGTGATGCACAATCTCGAAACGCCGGTCGCCAATCGCCTGCGCCGTTGCCACTGCCTGTGGGTCTTTGTCGAAGGCAATCAGGCGACCATGCATCCCCAGTTTTTCCAGGATCCGGCGACTATGCCCGCCGCGTCCGAAGGTGCCATCGACATAAATCCCATCCCTGCGCTCATTCCCGATCGCCAACGCATCGACCGCTTCATCCAGCAGCACCGTCCGGTGCTGCAACTCTGGCACCGCTGGTTTCATCACGGGCCGCTAAAATGAAAAATTGCTTAAGGCATCCGGCATGCCAGTGGCGATCGCTTCCGCTTCGCTTTCCGCAAGCTTTGCCGCATCCCAGATTTCGAAATGACTACCCATGCCCAGCAGCATTACATCGCGCGACAGCCCCGCCGCCGCACGCAATTCTGGCGAGATCAAAATCCGGCCGGCAGTATCCATTTCGACGTCGCACGCATTGCCCAGAAAAATACGCTGCCAAGCCCGCGCCGACATGGGCCATGCCGCGATTTGCTCGCGATGACTCTCCCAGACCGGGCGCGGAAAAAACAGGAGACAACCATGCGGATGCTTGGTCAATGTCATGCGGCCTTCGCACTGCACGACAAGCGCGTCGCGATGCCGGGCCGGAATTGACATCCGTCCTTTGGCATCCAGATTCAATCCTGACGCACCTTGAAACACGTTGAAAGCTCCCTGATTTATATTTTTTGCAATGATGATGAACTGCACGTGCAGGCTTGAAAATCAAATTTCACCCACAAAAATACACTTTTTCACACTGATACCCACTTTATTAGAAGCTTTATTTGCGGTCAAGTAATATTCATCGCGCAAGAGAAGAAATTTTCAATAAAGTCAATGACTTAGCGCAATTCTTTCATGCGTCACAAAAATAAAAAAATCTCAAATAATTAAGCACTTATCGAGGATAGTGAAGGTTGCGTATGAGCCATACACATGTGTATGGCGAGCAGTTTGAAAGAAAGGAGATCAACCACTCTATTGATGTGCGCCTAATAACAGGCCAACAAGGAATGGGACTTTACTCAGAGCGCATAGATAAAAAGAAATATTGGCGTTCTTTTATTCTTTTGCTTACCGGAAGATAAAGAAGGGCATACAGTTCTGTTGCCAGGAAGTTCGCAGGCATACCTTGTGTATTCGGCAGTTGCAGCGAAAGTTGATGCCAAGCGGGCTAAGGTAAGGCGAAGTCGTCATAGCGGACAAAAACAAGCAGATTGTTTCCATCCAGATCCCGACAAATCTCGCTGGTTGCAGCGGATCCCGGAATGACAAATGCTAAAGGAAGAGGAATGCCGGGCACGCGTAATATCCATTATTTCAAATGCAAGGCAGCAGGCCCGAAAAGTCCAATCAAGCCAATCAGGATCAAATAAATTGCCACGATAAAATTCAATAACCGGGGCATGATCAAAATCAAAATACCAGCGATCAACGATATCAGAGGCGCAAGACCAAGATGAATGGTCATGGCGATTTCCTTTCAGGAATCACTTATTGGCAATAACAACAAGACGTTGATCATCACAATGCAAGCCCGATCTCCATCAGTCAGCTTTCTATCCGGCAGCATTGCTGGCGAACCAGGAAAATAGCGCCTCACGCAACCGGGTCTGCTTGCATGCATTTCGCGGTATCGGCGAATAACCCGTAAAAACGAAATTAAAAACGCGTCATGAGGAAGGCGGCTCATGCGCCACACTGCGTACGCCAGGATCATGCCAGAGGCAGTCATCCATCGTGAAAATAGAGGTTGATCGGTCGACGGACAGTCGAGGGGGCCAACCCAATTTCACATGCTACGCAAGAATCTGTTGGTCGTGGGATGAAACGACAGTAAATGCACAAAAGCAAAACACGTTGCATGCGACTGGTTGCCAACATGCCGACCGCTTTGCGCTTTCGGCTGTTCCCGTTCTGTTTCATCCCACGGCCAACGCACTCTTGATGAAATCAATTGTACGAAATTCACCGTCCGGCATTTTGATGCCAGTCAACCGCCCGAGGCGGCCCGAAAAGAAGAGGGAAAGCAGCGTCCGAATTCTGCAGCAAAAAATGAAGCAAGCCGATAGGCCGGATTCTGTTACGGCGAACAGGCAAGCCTGTGCGCTATGACAGCCATTCCTCTAGGCCGTGAATTACTCCACGGCTCAAGCTTCCTACCCGCACGCTCCGCGAGCAACATCAACGCGTGCCTATTTGGAATTGCTCCAGGTGGAGGTTACCGCGTTTCACCCTTTGTGACGCAAGGAGCGGCTTGCGCCCTCCCCGGTCCCAAAGACTCGTCTCTGTGGCCCTATTCCGCGCCTTATACCGAAGCCAGTTGCGCTTGCGGCTTTCAACGGACGGCCGTTAGCCGTCACCCTGCTCTGTGGAGTCCGGACCTTCCTCCCGCCATCTTTCGATGGCCAGCGGCTGTCTGGCTTGCTTCGACCGCCATTGTAGCCGACTCTGCCAAACCGTATCTCGTGCAGTCGATTTTCTGGTACGTTATCCTTTTTTGCAAAAAGGATAACGAAATGTCCACAGCACGCACTGGTGGCCGGATCGTAGTCGATGCATTGCACACGCATGGAACCGACATGATCTTCGGCGTTCCCGGCGAAAGCTATCTCGCAGTGCTCGATGCCCTGCACGATTCTTCGATCCGCTTCATCGTCACTCGCCAGGAAGGTGGCGCCGCATTCATGGCAGACGCCTATGGCAAGATGACGGGGCGGCCCGGCATCTGCTTCGTCACGCGCGGCCCGGGCGCGACCAATGCATCGATCGGCATCCATACCGCGTTCCAGGATTCCTCACCCATGATCGTGTTCGTTGGCCAGGTCGGCAACGACTTCATCGAACGTGAGGCGTTCCAGGAAATCGATTATCGCCGCATGTTCGGCCAGATGACGAAATGGGTTGCACAGATCGACCGCGCCGAGCGCATTCCCGAATATATCGCTCGCGCCTTCCAGGTCGCTACCAGCGGACGGCCCGGCCCAGTGGTGCTGGCGTTACCGGAAGACATGTTGACCTCGACGGCAACGACCGCCGATACACGCGCCTACCAGCCGGTGCTGGCATCGCCATCCGCCGCGCAGATCACGCAAGTACGCGACATGCTCGCCAGGGCCGCGCATCCGATCGCACTGCTGGGCGGTGGCGGCTGGGATATGGCAGCATGCAACGCCCTGCGTCAGTTCGCGGAAGCCAACCAGATCCCGGTTGCATGCGCCTTCCGCTTCCAGGATCTGTTCGATAACCGCCATCCCAATTACATCGGCGATGTCGGCATCGGCATCAATCCGCAACTGGCGGCGCGCATCCGGCAAGCCGATCTGATCCTCGCCATCGGCCCGCGTCTCGGGGAAATGACCACCGGCGGCTACACGCTGCTCGAAGCGCCACGCCCTCGGCAACAACTGGTTCATGTGCATACCGATGTACAAGAGCTGGGCCGCGTCTACCAGGCCAACTTGATGATCAATAGCGGTATGCCGCAGATTGCGGCAGCGCTGGCCGACATGCCGCCCGTGGATACGGAAAAATGGAAGGCAACCGTGAGCGAAGCGCGTGCCGATTTCGAGGCATGGCAAGCGGAGCCTTCAATTTTCAAGGATACCGGCGCGGCGCTCAACCTCTGGCAGGTCGTGCAAACCCTGCAGATGACGCTGCCGGGCAATACCATACTAACCAACGGCGCGGGCAACTTTGCGACATGGGCGCATCGTTTCTGGCGGTATGGCGACAAGACGGGCGGCTTGCGGACCCAGCTTGCACCGACTTCCGGTGCAATGGGCTATGGCGTTCCGGCTGCGGTTGCCGCAAAAATCATCACGCAGCATCAAGGTCAGCGCCGCACGGTGCTCAACTTCGCCGGCGATGGCGACTTCATGATGAACGGACAGGAACTCGCCACCGCAATGCAATATCGGGCCGGCGTGTTATTCATTGTTTTCAATAACGGCATGTACGGCACGATCCGTATGCATCAGGAACGCGCCTATCCAGCCAGGATATCGGGCACGGAACTATCCAATCCGGATTTTGCCGCGCTGGCGCGCGCCTACGGCGCTTGGGGCGAGGCGGTCGGTGCGACGGCAGAATTTCCGGCAACACTGCAACGCGCGTTGTTGCATATTGAACAAACTGGCCTGCCCGCCCTGATCGAGCTGCGTTATGATGGCAATCTGATCACACCGAATGCCACATTGCAGGCTATCCGGCATGCAGCGCAGCAAACACTTCACTAAGACTACGAGGCCCGCCCGATGTCGCCAATGTTACAGACAACCCAGCGGTTGCACGCTTTCCGCGCCATGCCGGCATGGCGTTCCATGCAGCGACTGGCAATGCTTTCGACACTGCTGCTGGCGCTCACCGGGTGCGGCGGCGGCGGTGGAAGTCCCGGGGCCTGTGTCGGCAGCGCGGCGGTATGCTCCCCATCGCAAAATACGCAAAATCCACCGGGTCTATCGACCGATTCAGTATCCAGCCTGGCGAATATCTGCACGCCGGAAGGCGAGAAACGATGGGTGCGCGCCTACCTGGACGATGTCTATCTCTGGTACCAGGAAATTATCGATGTCACGCCTGCCGCATATGCCACGCCGCAGGATTATTTTTACGCCTTGCTGGTCCGGCCGAAAGATCGCTTCAGCTTCACCGCGCCGCAAGCCGATATCGACCAGTATTACCAGTCCGGCCAGGAAATCGGCTATGGCGCGAATTTCGTCAACCAGGGCGACCATCTGCGCGTCGCCTATACCGATCCCAATACGCCTGCCGCGCAACAGAATATTATCCGCGGCGCGGAAATCATCGCCATCAACGGCGTGCCAATCGAGCAGGTCAGTGCCGCCGATCGGATAACGGCACTGTACCCGTCGGCCGTCGGCGCCTCGAATCAGTTTACCGTACTCGATGCCGGATCGGCCGCGGCGCGTACGGTACGGCTGAACGCCGTCATTGTGATCAAATCGCCGGTTCCGGCAACCACCATCATCAACACCGTCGACAGCAAGAAAATCGGCTACCTTGCCTTTACCGACCATGTCGCCACTGCCGAAGCGCCGCTGATTGCGGCCATGACGCAATTCCAGCAGGGCGGCATAGACGATCTGGTGCTCGACCTCCGCTACAACAGCGGCGGCTTTTTATATATTGCCAGCGAACTAGCCGCCATGATCGGCGGGGCATCGGTGCAGGGCAAGGTGTTCGAGCAGTTGCAGTTCAACGCCAAGCATCCTGAAAAAACCAGTGACCCGGGCAACCGGATCGATTTCCCTACCGTGAGCACGAATGACAGCCCATTGCCGCAACTGAATCTGACGCGCGTGTTCGTGTTGACCGGGCCTGACACCTGCTCGGCCAGCGAATCGATCATCAACAGTCTTTCCCCGTTCATGCAGGTGATCAGCATCGGTGGAACGACATGCGGCAAGCCCTATGGGTTCATTCAGAAAAACAACTGCAGCACCGCCTATTTTGCGATCCAGTTTGCCGGCGTCAACAATGCAGGCCAGGGCAGCTACACCAACGGCTTTGCGCCCGCCTGCGCAGTGGCAGACGATCTGGAACATCCACTTGGCGACATCCGGGAACGCCTGCTGCAGACTGCGATCGCTTACCGTGCGTCAGGCTCTTGCCCCGCCACCGGATTGACGCAAGCCTTGACGGCCAGATATGCGCCAGCCGCGGTGCGGGAAGTGTACCGTGCGCCGTGGCGCGATAACCGCCTCCTGAAATGAGTAGCCGGATGAGGCACCGGCTCTCCAGCGCAGTGATTGCGGCATGTGCGGTTGCCGCATGCGAGACACCCGCCCTGTCCGGGGAACGCGCGGCTCTGCTGTTCGACCCGACGCCGCAATGCCATGCACAACTGGAAAGCGCTGCCGGCACTTTTGCAGGCGCACCGGTAGTACTTGGCGCACAGGCTTTCCTGAATGAGGCGACGCTGACGATCGAGAAAAGACAGCCGCGCGATGCCGCCGGCCGCCTGCGCGACGGCCGCTCGCCAGGCCGGCCGCAACTGTTTCGCCTGGTGCGCAGCAACGGCGCATGCGTGCTGGTCCACGGAGACAAGGCTGAGCGCGTCATTCTGGATGCATGCCGTTGCCGCGACGCGCCGCAGACAACCCAGTAGCGGCCTCAGCTCTGCCGTGCGCGCCGGATATCGTTTCCCCTTCGCCAGCCCATGGAATACATGAGAGTATAAGGAAAAATATACCGATATTCGCAACAAAACCGCGGCACTTCAAAAATACAGGGTAGGAGTACTTATTAAGCGCCCAGGCTGGCTATACGAAAGAAATTGTCAGTCCTGGCAAGGTAATGCCGGAAAACGCGCTGGTCCAGGTTTCGCCAGGCTGGATCGCATAGGCATCGGTCCAGGTGCCGGTTGTGATGATTTCGCCAGCGGCCAGTGGCGCGAACTGCGGCTGTGTTTTCAATACCTGGTGCAAATGCCACAAGGCATGCACCGGGCTGCCCAGCACATCGCTACCGAATCCGGCGGCGCGCAGGACGCCGCCACATGACAGCGATACGCTTGCCATGGCAAGCACTTCTGCCAGGCGTCGCCGGTTTACCGTGGTTAATCTGCGCGGTTCGCCGACAATCAGCGAGCCGTGCAAGCCGAAAGCGGCGATGGCATCCGCGGCCTCGAATTTCCAGTCAGGAAACGGGCAGACGACGATTTCAAATGCATGCGCCATCCAGTCAATGCAATCCGATAACTCCGCCAGCGTCGCATCGGGCGCGGGTGTTTTCGCCAGTTTGAATACCAGCTCCGGCTCGATGCGTGGCTGCACCGCGCCGGCCAGATCCTGCACGCCGCGATTGTGATCGGTATAACGCACCGTCGCATCGAACATGGTGGCCCAGATCGGCGCCTGAATCGGTTGCTGCTGGCCGTATTTGGGCCAGATTGTGTGATTGGTGAAGCCGATCTTGCGGCCAACCGGGAGTTCGCCCTGCGCAATGCGGATATCCAGAATGCACTTGGCGATATCGTAGCCCTCCGCAATCGACAATGGCTCATGTGAGGAGAGTGGCGCAATCTGCTGCGCACTTGCTCTCGCATCAAGCAATTGGTGCGCATAGCGATTGGTTTGCGTGGACATGAGCATGGCAGGGCTTATTTGGAGAACGAAATGGGAATTGGCCGGCGTTCAATGCGGCCCTCTTTATCGTAAACAGGCAATGGCCCGCACGATTGTGCTAAATCAAACGCATGCGGCAGAACCGACTAGCCGGATCAAGTGATGATTATAAAAGCAAGGTATGAATATGTTAATCGTTACTCGTTAAAACCCGGCAATCCATAAGGATAATATCTGCTTGTCTGCAGGCATCAAGGCAGGCTATTCCGGCAGCCGGTCCGGGTTCCATAACTCCCCATTTTGCCCCTGCCCTGGCACGGCAACCCCAAAATGCGCGTACGCCACCGACGTTGCAATACGTCCGCGTGGGGTGCGCTGCAGGAACCCTTGCTGGATCAGGTAGGGTTCGAGCACGTCTTCAATCGTATCGCGCTCTTCGCCGATGGCTGCCGCAAGATTGTCCAGTCCGACCGGGCCGCCGTTGAATTTGAACAGGATCGCTTCCAGCAGCTTGCGATCCATGACATCGAAGCCAACCGGGTCGACATCCAGCATTCTCAGCGCCGCATCGGCGGTCGCCCTGGTGATTTCGCCATTGCCCCTGACTTCCGCATAATCGCGCACGCGGCGCAGCAGGCGGTTTGCAATGCGCGGCGTACCGCGACTGCGCCTGGCAATTTCCAGCGCCCCTTCCTCGACAATCACCGCATCCAGCAGCGCAGCGCTGCGCGTGACAATCAGCGTCAATTCCTGCGGCGTATAGAATTCCAGCCGCGCCACGATGCCGAAGCGGTCGCGCAGCGGATTGGTCAGCATGCCGGCGCGCGTGGTGGCGCCGACCAGCGTAAATGGCTGCAAATCCAGCCGCACCGAGCGCGCCGCCGGCCCCTCGCCGATCATGATGTCGATCTGATAATCTTCCAGCGCCGGATACAGGATTTCCTCGACCACCGGCGACAGGCGATGGATTTCATCGATGAACAGTACATCGTTGGCTTCCAGATTGGTCAAGAGCGCCGCCAGATCGCCGGCCCGCTCCAGCACCGGGCCGGACGTCTGGCGCAGATTCACGCCCATTTCGCGCGCGATAATGTGCGCCAGCGTAGTCTTCCCCAAACCCGGCGGGCCGAACAGCAACGTATGGTCGAGCGCTTCGCGCCGTTGGCGCGCTGCGGTAATGAAGATGTCGAGCTGGTCGCGAATTTTTTCCTGCCCGACATATTCATCCAGCTGCTTCGGGCGCAGTGCGCGCTCGATCGCTTCTTCCTTGGGCGATGCCGGCGTCGCGGCAATCACGCGTTGTTCGGTGAAATTATCTGTCTGGATACTCATGATAGAAAAATATGCCGGATTCGGTTTGCCGAGGTTATTTCATCCACCGGTCTTGCTCGTCCACATCATCGTGCCAGCAATTCCAGGCCCATTGTCCAAAAAAGAGTGCAAGTCCACCCAGAACAAGCACGCCTTCCCTGCGTAATACCGTTGCATATTTGATCAATACTACGGCGAAAACGCACGCTATCAGCAGAAACACGATTGCCATGATGCGGTCGCTTTTCATTACGCTTTGGACAGCGCTTTCAATGCAAGCTTGATGCCGTCCGACACACCGGCACCGGCCGGAACCTGTTTCAGGGCCAGCATGGCTTCCTTATCGGAATAGCCAAGCGCGAGCAGGGCATTCAGGATGTCGGAACTTGCATCATGATGCGCCGCGCCGCCCGCCGCGCCCAGATCCGCGCCTAATTTGCCTTTCAATTCAAGCAACAACCGTTCCGCGGTTTTTTTGCCAATGCCCGGAACTTTGGTAAGCCTTCCAGCCTCTTGCAAAGTAATGGCATGCGATAAATCCGCGACCGACATGCCGGACAAGACGGACAAGGCGGTACGCGCGCCGATGCCGGAGATCTTGATCAATTGCCGGAATGCATTGCGCTCATCGATGGTGCCAAAGCCATAAAGCAGATGCGCGTCTTCGCGTACGGCAAGATGGGTCAGCAGGGTGACTTTTTCGCCCAATGCGGGCAAATTGTAAAAGGTACTCATCGGCACGCCGACTTCGTAACCGACGCCATTACAGTCGATCAGGAGCTGAGGTGGATTTTTCTCAAGTAGAATCCCGGAAAGTCGTCCTATCATGTTGATCTGACTCTGAAAACGTTTAGTTGCATCATACAGGACAAGCAAGCTGCAGCATGCATTTACACCCCAACAAAATTCTGTCCGTTCACCCGTCGCATCGCTTGCTGTCGCGCAGTGCCGTGCTTCTCGGTATTTTTTGGGCGTTGCCGCTGACACTTATCGGGCTGCTGATTGCCGTACCGATCCTCCTGTTGCGCGGACGCGCTTATCTGGTACACGATACGACGCCTGCCTTGCTGGTACGCGGCCCCTTTGCCGATGTTTTGCTGGCGCGGCATCCGTTCGGTGCGATGTGCGCCATGGCGATCGGGCATGTCGTGATTGCCGATCGTCATGGTTTGAGCCGGCAGATCCTGACGCATGAACTGGCGCATGTGCATCAGGCCGCACGCTGGGGAATCGTGTTCCCGTTCGCCTATTGCGCCGCCAGTGCATGGGCCGTGCTGCGCGGTCGGGATGCCTATTGGCACAATATCTTCGAAATCGCCGCTCGCAATGCGGAGCAGCATATGTAGAAGGATCGCGGGTCAGCCAACCAGGCGCCCGCCGCGCACGCGCAAACCCTTTTTTGCCAAGCCAGGCGCCAAGACGCCCAATGCGGCCAGCGCGTCGCCGCTATGGGCATGGCAAATCGCCACGCCCAGCGCATCCGCCGCGTCAGTGCCCGGCATGCCCGAAAGCGACAGCAGGCGCTGCACCATGTCTTGCACCTGCTGCTTGTGCGCCTTGCCATGGCCGACTACCGCCTGCTTGACTTGCAGCGCGGTATATTCGGCCACCATCAGTTCCGCGCCGACCAGCGCGCAAATCGCCGCGCCGCGCGCCTGCCCCAGCAACAGTGTCGATTGCGGATTGACGTTGACGAAGACTTTCTCGATTGCCGCGCAATCAGGCGTGTAGGTACGGATGATTTCCGAAACGCCGGTCAGGATGGTTTTCAGGCGCTGCGGCAAGTCGGCATCCGGCGTCTTGATGGTGCCGGATGCGATATAGGTCAGCTTCGCGCCCTGCTTCACGATCACGCCGAAGCCGGTCGTGCGCAGGCCGGGGTCGATGCCGAGGATTTTCATTCAATGCCTGAAATGCCTTGTTCCTGTAAACAGCATCACCACGCCCTGCTCATCCGCCGCATCGATCACTTCCTGATCGCGCATCGACCCGCCCGGCTGGATGACGCAGGTCGCACCGGCGGCCACCACCACATCCAGGCCGTCGCGGAACGGGAAAAACGCATCCGACGCCACTGCCGAGCCGGCCAGCGTCAGGCCGGCATTTTGCGCCTTGATCGAGGCAATACGTGCCGAATCGACGCGGCTCATCTGGCCGGCGCCGACGCCAAGCGTCATGCCGTTGCCGCAGAACACGATCGCATTCGACTTCACGAACTTCGCAACGCGCCAGGCGAACATCATGTCTTGCAACTGTTGCTGGGTCGGCTGTTTTTTGCTAACGATTTTCAGCTCCGCCGGCATAACGTTTTTCGCATCCGGCGATTGCACCAGCAAGCCGCCGCCGACTCGCTTGAAATCATGCAGGTTGAGACCGCTGCCTAACGGAATCTGTAACAGCCGCACATTCTGCTTGGCAGCGAAAATCTGCTTCGCTTCCGCGGTAAACGCCGGGGCGATCAGCACTTCGACGAATTGCTTCGCCACTGCTTCGGCTGCCTTGCCGTCCAGTTCGCGGTTGAAGGCGATGATACCGCCGAAGGCGGAGGTCGGATCGGTTTGCAACGCCTTGCCGTAGGCATCCAGCGGGTCTGCGCCAATCGCCACGCCGCACGGATTGGCATGCTTGACGATCACGCAGGCGACGCCATCAAAAGTCTTGACGCATTCCCATGCCGCATCGGCGTCGCCGATGTTGTTGTACGACAGCGCCTTGCCTTGCAACTGGGTGTAATTGGCGAGCGCACCGTCGACCGCTTTCAGGTCGCGGTAGAACGCCGCCGACTGATGCGGATTTTCGCCGTAGCGCATTTCCTGCACTTTTTCGAAATGCAGGTTCAGCGTCTGCGGATAGCTGCTCCTGGTCGCATGCTGCCTGTCTTCGCCAAGACTGGTCAGGTAATTGGTAATCGCGCCATCGTATTGCGCGGTATGCGCAAATACCTTTTTCGCCAGCGCGAATTTGGTATCGTAGCCGACTTCGCCGTTGCCGGTTTTCATTTCATCCAGCACGCGGCTGTAATCGGCCGGATCACAGATCACGACCACGTCCTTGTGGTTCTTGGCCGACGAGCGCAGCATGGTCGGGCCGCCGATGTCGATATTTTCGATCGCGTCTTCCAGCGAGCACTGGTCTTTCGCCACCGTCTGCTGGAACGGGTACAGGTTCACCACCACCATGTCGATGGTCGGGATGCCGTGCTGTTTTAGCGCCGCCACATGCGCCGGCAAATCGCGCCGCGCCAGAATGCCGCCATGGACTTTCGGATGCAGCGTCTTGACGCGGCCATCGAGCATTTCCGGAAAGCCGGTGTAATCGGCCACTTCCGTTACCTTGACGCCATTGTCGGCCAGCAGTTTCGCGGTGCCGCCGGTGGAAAGAATGTCGACCCCCATGGCAGACAGGGCGCGTGCGAATTCAAGCACGCCGGTTTTATCGGAGACGGAAATAAGCGCTTGTTTGATCATGATGAACTATCGTGGAGTAAAGAATAACGGCCGCAAACCGCTCACGCATTCACAATAGTGCGTGCTGTTGCAGTTTTTTGCGCAAGGTGTTGCGATTGATGCCGAGCATTTCCGCCGCCAGCGACTGGTTGCCGTCAGCCCGCGCCATCACCGCTTCGAGAACCGGCTTTTCAACGGTAAAGACCACCATTTCATAGACGTTGGATGGCTGCTGTTCGCCCAGATCCTTGAAATATTTTTCAAGGCTTTTCTTGACGACGTCCTGGATATTGTCTTTGCTCATGCTGTACTGTAAATCAGGTTTGTTTGCCGGCATCCGAGGTTCAGGCGGCCAGCTTTTGTTGCGCCGGCCCGTATTGTAACCGGTCACCATGGACTGATTGCAATTTGAAGAAAGCATCCACCGCGGCGAGCTGCTCCGCGCCGCTTTCCAGGCAATTCATGCGCTGCCGAAACGCCTCGCCGCCGACCAGGTCGCGCACATACCAGCCGATATGCTTGCGCGCGGTGCGCACACCCTTGATCCCGCCATAAAATGCATAGTGCGCCTGCAAATGCGCGGCCATCAGCGTCCGCACTTCTTCGATCAGTGGCGGCGGCAAATGCTGTCCGGTGCGCAAAAAATGGACGACCTCGCGGAAAATCCAGGGCCGCCCCTGGGCGGCGCGGCCGATCATCACGGCATCGGCGCCAGTCGCGTCGAGCACGAATTTCGCCTTCTCCGGCGTCGTGATATCGCCGTTGGCCACCACTGGAATCGAGACCGCCGCCTTGACTGCGGCGATGGTGGCGTATTCCGCCGCGCCGCCATAGCCGTCGGCACGGGTGCGGCCATGCAAGGTCAACATCGCAATGCCGCTGCGCTCGGCGATCCGGGCAATCGCCAGCGCGTTCCTGTTCTGGCGATCCCAGCCGGTGCGAAATTTCAGCGTGACCGGCACATCGACCGCCCGCACCACCGCATCGAGAATGGCGCCGACCAGCTTCTCGTCTTGCAACAGGGCCGAACCGCACCAGCTATTGCACACTTTCTTGACCGGGCAACCCATGTTGATATCGATGATTTGCGCACCGCGCGCCACATTGAATCTGGCGCACTCGGCCAGCATGGCTGGATTGGCGCCGGCGATCTGCACTGCTTTCGGCGCCATTTCACCATCGTGGTCGGTGCGGCGCGCGGTTTTTTCCGATGCCCACAGGCGCGGATCGGACGCCGCCATTTCGGACACCGCGTAACCCGCACCCAATTGCTTGCACAACTGGCGAAAAGGCCGATCCGTCACCCCTGCCATCGGAGCGACAAATACATTGTTGGCGAGCAGATAGGGACCGATGTTCATGATGAGGGACGCGTCATGCAGGAGGCGCTATTTTATCCTCTTCAGTAGCGCGCATGCCGCATATTGCGCCGGCAAGGAATGGCCGCATTTCATTGGCGTGGGCATGCGCAAACCGCGCAACCGACAATCCACGCACGACAAGAACCCGGCACACACCAGTCAGATAGGCAAGTTTCTATGGGAGTATAGGAGAAAATAGTTAAATACTCGCAATGATTTCAACGGTATTTAAAAATACAGGCTGGAGTATTCTAGCCAGCCAAACGCGCCAGATGTGACTTTTGCCGCCTTTCGCACGGAACCGGCGATCACTTGCGGCCGATTCTCTTCAATCCGGCATTCCTTCGTCTTGCTGCGATTTTCACGTTTTTCCTGCATCAGTTACTGTTGGGAAGATCAAGCGTCACCGGTCGATTTCATCGAGTGCGGCCGGCGTCAAATGCGCAATATCGGCCCATTGCTCGATCCGCAAGCTGCTGCCGTCCCAATGCATGCGGTTGATGCTGGCATTGAAAATATCGAAATCCCGCGCATGGGCAAATCCGATCCCGGTAGCGGCGCGATAGGCGCATTCCAGTACGCCGCCATGCGTGACCAGTGCGACTTTCCGATAACGGCCGTCGCGCACCAGACGCGTGATGGCGCCCACTGCGCGTACCGAGAATTCGCGCAGGGTCTCCGCCACCTGTGCACCCGGCGGATAGCGCGCATCCATGTCGCGCGCCTTCCAGGCCGCATACGCGTCCGGATAGCGCGCACCGATCTCGGCATGCAACAAGCCTTCGAATCCGCCGTAGCAGCGCTCGCGCAGGCCGGCATTGGCCTGCACTACCATGCCGCGCGGCACGGCAATCGCCTGCGCGGTTTGGCGGGCGCGCTGCAGGTCGCTGGCGATGATGGCATCCAGCGCTTCGTGCCGCAATGCCTGTCCGAGCGCGGCCGCTTGCCGTTGCCCTGCCGCATTGAGCGGAATATCGAGATGGCCTTGCAGGCGCTTCTCGGCATTCCAGTCGGTTTCACCGTGGCGGATCAGCAGGATGTCAGTCATGGGAATCACGCTGCGCATCCTGCGCCAGGGAAGGATTGAGCGTGTAGCGGCCGGTCAGGCTGGCCTCGGCCAGCACATGGCCACGCATTGCATCGCGCACCTGTTGCCCGGTGAATTTGTCCTCTACCGGCAAACGTGCCAGATCGAGTGCATACAGCGTGAATACATAGCGATGTTCGATGGCATCGTTCCAGGGCGGGCACGGACCGTCATAGCCGAAATAATCGCCGGCCATGTCCGGGTCGCCGGCGAACCAGCCCGTGTAGTCGTTAATGCCATGCCGCACGCCCGGACAATCCGGCACTTCCGGCCCCGGCTTGCCACGCGGTGATACCTGGCTGCTGAACTGGCCTGCCGCAAAGGCAGAAGAACCGGCAGGCAAGTCGATCATTACCCAGTGAAAGAAATCGACGCGCGGCAAATCGGCCGGCACGGTCTTGCCTTCCTGGTTGACATCGTCGCCGCGCGAAGGCACATCCCTGTCATGGCATATCAGTACCAGCGATTTGGCATTGCCCGGCACATCGCTCCAGGCCAGATGCGGATTGCGGTTGTCGGACAAGCGCACATGCGCGCCCGGATCGATCACGCAAAAGGCACATTCGCCCGGAATCACACTGCCATCCTTGAAAGAATCGCTCCACAGTTTCATTGTTGCCTCCTTCGATCGGGTTAACGTGAAAGTCGCGCAGCGGCTCATTCCAACTTCCTCGCCCGCTTGCGGGAGAGGGCAGGGGGAGAGGGCGGCCATGGCGCAATTGCATGCACTTGGGTGGCACTTCGCCATGACCGTTAGGGGAATCGCCGCATGCTCCATCCTGCATCATCCTGCCGGATCGGCGCATGTGCGCCGACGCATCTCAAGCTTTCGGCCGGATCTGCAGCCAGAATGTCACCGGCCCGTCATTGGTCAGCGATACCTGCATGTGCGCGCCGAACTGCCCGGTCGCCACGACGGCATGCTTGCGCCGCGCCTGCGCGACGAAATGATCGAACAACCGCCGGCCCAGCTCCGGCGTCGCGGCCGGCGTGAAAGAGGGCCGCGTGCCAGATTGCGTATCAGCCGCCAGGGTGAATTGTGGCACCAGCAACAATCCACCCGCGACATCGGCAATGCTGCGGTTCATCTTGCCGGCTTCGTCCGCAAACACCCGATAGCCAAGCAGTTTCGCCAGCAGCGCATCGGCTTCCTTGTCGGTATCGCCACGTTCCGCGCACACCAGCGTCATCAATCCGTGCTCGATCGCGCCGACCGTCGCGCCGCCCACGACAACTTGGGCCTGCGTCACCCGCTGCAACAAGGCAATCATTGCCGATCCGCTATACCAGTGTGACGCGCGCAAATTTGCGCTTGCCGACCTGCAGCACGAACGTGCCCGCTTCGACTTTCAATCCCTTGTCGCCGATAGCCGCACCATCGATCCGCACGCCGCCCTGCTCCACCATGCGCAAGGCTTCCGAAGTGGAGGCGCACAGGTTTGCCTGCTTCAGCAATTGGCCAATGCCCAACGGCGCGCCAGCCAGGTTGATTGCGGGAATGTCGTCCGGAATGCCGCCTTTCGCACGATTGTTGAAATCGGCCAATGCCTCTTCGGCGGCCTGGCGCGTGTGGAAGCGTGTCACCATTTCCTGCGCCAGCAATACCTTGATCTCGCGCGGATTGCGTCCAGCCTCGACCTCCTGCCTGAATTGCACGATGTCGGCGAGCGAGCGGAACGACAGCAACTCGTAATAACGCCACATCATCACGTCGGAAATACTCATCACCTTGGCGAACATGGTATTGGCCGGCTCCGTGATACCGATGTAGTTACCCTTGGATTTCGACATTTTTTCAACGCCGTCCAGGCCTTCCAGCAAAGGCATGGTCAGAATGCACTGCGGCTCCTGCCCGTAATCTTTTTGCAGTTCGCGGCCGACCAGCAGGTTGAATTTCTGGTCGGTGCCGCCCAGTTCGAGGTCCGAGCGCAGCGCCACCGAATCGTAACCCTGCATCAGCGGATACAGCAGTTCATGTACCGAAATCGGAGTGCCGGCCTTGAAACGCTTGGTGAAATCCTCGCGCTCCAGAATCCGCGCCACGGTGTACTTGGCCGACAGTTCGATCATGCCGCGCGCGCCTAGCGGGTCCGACCATTCGGAGTTGTAGCGGATTTCGGTACGCGCCGGGTCCAGCACCAGGCTGGCTTGCGCAAAATAGGTTTTCGCGTTTTCCGCGATCTGTTCACGCGTCAGCGGCGGGCGCGTAATATTCCGGCCGGACGGATCGCCAATCATCGATGTGAAGTCGCCAATCAGGAAGATGACGGTGTGGCCCAGATTTTGCAGTTGGCGCATTTTATTCAGCACCACCGTATGCCCGAAATGCAAATCCGGCGCAGTGGGGTCGAGTCCCAGCTTGATGCGCAAAGGCTGGCCAGTCTGTTCGGAGCGTGCCAGTTTTTGCGCAAATTCGGATTCGATGAGCAATTCTTCTACGCCGCGCCTGGTGATGGCCAATGCCTCCTTGACCGCATCCGACAGCGGCAGCGCAGGCTGCGATGCACTGGGTTGCGAAATATTGTTTTTTGGCAATTGCGCGTAGTTATCCATAGGATGACAAAAGTTAAAGTAAAAAAAGGAAAAACCGCTACGATCCGTTTGATATAATCGTTGCTTCTTTTGATCTTGCCAGAAATCAACATACTGACTGGAAAGAAATCGCAACGAAACCATAAATTCTAACGTATTGCATGTTCTCCATAGATAAATTCATGAACATCGGTAGCCGTAACAAGCCATTTTTCGGTGCGTCGCGTAAATCGCGCATCATTTCCGCTTCGGCATTGTTTCTTGCTATCTGCGCCTTTGGCGCCGCCGGAGTTGCGCCAATGGCGCCCGATCCGGCCGACTTGCCGGTCAAATCAGTCTCGGAAGACTTGCTTCTGCCCCAGCTGTCCGAACAGGTGGCCGCACTCTCCGAGCGCAATCACTCCTACGTGAATGAAGAAAAAATCCGCTCCGGTGACACGCTTGCCACGTTATTGACGCGTCTTGGTGTCGACGATAAGGCGGCTGCCGGCTTCATTCAATCGGACAGTACAGCGCGTACCGTGCTGCACCTCAAGGCAGGCCGGCAGGTCCAGGCGGAAGTTACGGAAGATGGCGCGTTGCAGCGACTGAGTGCGACGATGGCCGATAGCCGCGACAATCCGGCCAAAAACATTGTGATCCAGCGCGACGGCGCAGGTTTCAAGGCGTTTGAAGCGCCGGCAACACTGGAGAAGCGGGTTGAAATGCGCTCCGGTGAAATCCGCTCATCGCTGTTCGCCGCCACCGATTCAGCACAAGTGCCGGACAATGTGGCGATGCAGATCGTCGAGATGTTTTCCACTGACATTGATTTCGCATCCGATTTGCGGCGCGGCGACCGCTTCAACGTGGTGTATGAGACGCTCTGGCAAAACGGGGAGTTGGTGCGTACCGGTCGCATATTGGCAGCGGAATTCATCAACGCCGGCAAAGTGTACAAATCAGTGTGGTTCGATGAACCGGGCAGCAAGCAGGGTGGCGGCTATTACGGTTTCGACGGCAAGTCACTGAAAAAAGCCTTCCTCAAATCTCCGATCGAGTTTTCCCGGATTTCCTCCGGATTCGCCATGCGCTTGCATCCGATTTCCGGCAAATGGAAACAGCACAAGGGCATCGATTTTGCCGCCGCAATCGGTACAGCGATCCATGCGGCCGGCGAAGGCACGGTGGAATTCGCCGGCCAGCAGAATGGCTACGGCAATGTCGTAGTAATCCGGCACTGGGGCAAATATTCGACCGCCTATGCCCACATGCGCGGTTTTGCAAAAGGTATTCATAAAGGCGTCAAGGTCGGCCAGGGGGAAGTGATTGGTTATGTCGGAACCACCGGCTGGTCCACCGGCCCGCACCTGCATTATGAGTTCCGCGTCAACAATGAGCCGCGCAATCCGCTTTCGGTCGATATCCCGAATGCGCAACCATTGGCAGGCGCGGAGTTACAGCGCTTCCGCGCCATTGCCGCCGACATGACCCACCGCTTCGCATTGCTGAATCCGGATAGCAGCATCAAACTGGCATCGAAATAGTCCGTATGCTGCACATCAGGCCGTTGGTGCGAGGACTTGTAAAATAGGTCTCGCACCAACGGTTTTTTTTATGGCTAATACTTCTTTTTTGTTTATCGGCTTGATGTCCGGCACCAGCCTGGATGGCGTGGATGGCGTGCTCGCATCGTTCACATCCGTCCATCCAGCCCAGGCCCGTGTGCTGGCAGCGGCATATGTACCATTTTCGGTAGCATTGCGTGCCAATCTGATGGCATTGCAGGCACCCGGTGAAAACGAGATCCATCGGGAAGCACTGGCCGCCAATGCGCTGACGCAATGCTACGCCGAATGCGTTACGCAATTGCTGGCAAAAGCTGAACTTTTGCCTGATGCCATTTGTGCAATTGGCGTACACGGACAAACCATCCGTCACCGTCCGGAACTGGGATATACCCGCCAGACCAACAATCCTGCGCTCCTGGCGGAGATATGTGGCATTGATGTGATTGCCGATTTCCGTAGCCGCGATATCGCCGCCGGCGGCCAGGGTGCACCGTTGGTGCCAGCCTTCCATCAAGCCTTATTCAGCGACAGCACGGAAACCCGGGTGGTCGCCAATATCGGCGGCATCAGCAACATCAGCATATTGAACGCTGGTGCGAATGGCACAGTCCTCGGTTTCGATACCGGGCCTGGCAATGTCTTGATGGATGCGTGGAGCGCACAGCACCTGGGACAATCGTATGATGCGAACGGCGCGTGGGCGGCCAGTGGGATACCGATTCCCGCACTGCTGGATGCGTTGCGCAATGAAGTATTTTTCACCCTGCCGCCACCCAAAAGTACAGGCCGCGATCTGTTTCACCCGGCTTGGCTGCAATCAAGGTTGGCAACCTCCGCATCCGCCGCCCCGGCTGACGTGCAGGCAACGCTGGCAGCGTTAACGGCTGACACACTGGCGGAGGCAATTGCTGCCTACGCACCAGACGCAAAGGCCGTCTATGTGTGCGGTGGCGGTGCCTATAACAGTTATCTGGTTCAGCAGTTACGCGAGGCATTACTATCTCGGCAACGATCAACCACAGTGCTGACAACCGATGCGCTTGGTATCTCGCCAAACCATGTGGAAGCACTTGCCTTCGCATGGCTGGCGCACCGGCACGTTGAGCGCAAGACCGCTAATCTACCAGCCGTTACCGGGGCCAGCGGCATGCGTATCCTGGGTGCACTTTATCCAGCGTAATACATGTACAAAGACACAATTCAAACATGAAAAGCGCAAGGCTCGCTTACGCTTTTACAAAAGAAGCAGCCGGTCAGGAAAACGATGAACCGCAGCCGCACGTCGTGTTTGCGTTTGGATTCTTGATGACGAATTGCGCGCCCTCAAGATCATCCTTGTAATCAATTTCGGCACCGGCCAGATATTGATAGCTCATCGAGTCAATCAGCAATTGGACGCCATTCTTGGTCATGGCAGTATCGTCTTCGTTGACGACTTCGTCAAAGGTAAAGCCATACTGGAAACCGGAACAGCCGCCTCCCTGTACGAAAACGCGCAGCTTCAGGTCAGGATTACCCTCTTCTTCGATCAACTGGGCAACTTTTGCTGCTGCGCTATCAGTGAAAATGATCGGTGTGGGCATTACTTCAACTTCTTCAGTAACGGCATTCATTTTAAGCTCCTGCTAACAAACAATATTAATTATAGACGCCAAGCGATTTTCACGTATTCGATAACGCCAGCTTCAAAACTGGATCGCCGATCTGATCATGCGTCAACTTGCCCGACACAAGCGCACCACCATGCATTTCCAGTGCTTTGTAATGCACATCTCCAGTTATGCGGGCTTTCGGCTGCAATTCAAGAAGTTCAGTTGAGTACACCGGGCCCGTGATTTCACCATTGACAACCAGATAGGCAACGCGCACTTCCCCTTCAATTTTCGCCTGCTCGGAAATTACCAGCATACTGGCCTCATTCTCATTAGCGATGACGTTGCCTTTGACATGCCCATCAATACGCAAACCACCCTTGAAATGAACGTTCCCATCAATCCTGGTCGACATCCCGATGAGACTATCGATGGTGTTTTTGGTTTTGCGGCCAAACATGATGGTTTCCCTTTACAATGCGGCGGTTTGCTGGACACGCACCTGCCCCCGCTCTAAAACACGTGCCTGGATGGATTTTATTGATACGCCTTCCGGCAGTGTCAACATTCCCTCCACGCGCTGATAATGTCTGAAGCTGAGCCTGAATCTGTCCATATCAACCAACTTTCCATCAGGAAAACTAATCATAGCACTTTTGCCTTCCTGCAAAACCGTAACGACCAATTGCAAATTTCCGACGAATACATGCTCTCCCTTGCCACCTTGCATGATAAGCAATCGATAACGTAATTGGTTTGGCGCAACAATTTCCGCTTTGATGCGCCGGATGGAAAGACCGGAAGGACCGGTGTCCGCAGGCAGCAAACTTTCAAAAAATGCGAGATTTTCTTTCAGTTTAATATTTTCAGCTTCCAATGCCTTGACTTGTATCACCAATTGTTTCTGTGCTGACTTTTCTATGTTACTTTGGCTTTCCGCCGCATTGACTGTCGATGAAAGTCGGTCGCGCTCGGCGCGCAATACCTCGACTTCTGCCTTCAGCATATCGATTTGTTCGCGATTGGACGCAGGATTCAATCCGGTGAAACTGCGCCCGGCATCATATGCCCATAGTGCAATGGTGCCGCCCAGGATTGCCACAATTGCGACAGGGATGATTTTGAGCGGCCACGGCATGCGACGCTTGATTGTCATGGCAGATGCGGACCCCGATAGACGACGCCTCCACAGATTGCGTGTCAACGATCTGGCAAATGGGTTGAAAAATCTCATGTGTCCATGCAAATTGACTTATGGCATCACAGGAATATGCATCAATCCGGTTGTCTCATCAAGGCCGAACATAAGATTCATGCACTGCACACCTTGGCCTGCAGCACCTTTTACCAGATTGTCCTCTACCACCAGAATCACCAGTAAATCCCCACCACCAGGTCGATGCACTGCAATACGCAACATATTGGATGCGCGCACCGAGCGGGTTTCGGGATGGCTGCCGGCAGGCATGACATCAACGAAGCAACTATCCCTGAAATGGTTTTCATACAGTGCCTGAAAGTCGGTATCGCGTGCCTCGGGCAGCAGCGTTGCGTACAAGGTCGAATGAATCCCGCGGATCATCGGTACTAGATGCGGCACGAATGTCAAACCAATCTTGCGACCCGCAATCGCTTGTAGCCCCTGTACGGTTTCCGGCAAGTGACGATGCCCTTTCACGCCATATGCCTTGAAATTATCCGATGCTTCAGCCAGCAACGTGCTGACTTCCGCCTTGCGCCCCGCTCCTGAGACACCGGATTTGCAATCGGCAATTAATGCCGTCTCATTCACCAGCGGCTTTTCTTGCGCCAACAACGGTGCAAAACCTAATTGCATCGAGGTCGGATAGCATCCCGGCAAGCCAATCAAACGCGCGTTCTTGATGGCATCGCGATTCACTTCAGGCAAGCCGTACACGGCCTCTCTTGCAAGCTCGGGGCTTGTGTGCGGCATGCCATACCACTTTTCGAACTCAGCCAGATTCTTCAGCCGAAAATCGGCAGCCAGATCGATTACTTTTACACCGGCGGTGAGTAATGCCGGGGCTTGCGCCATTGCCACCCCGTGCGGCGTGGCGAAGAACACGACATCACAGCCAGCGAGATTCGCCTTTTCTGGCGCGACAAACGCAAGCGCCACTCTCCCGCGCAGCGAAGGGAACATGTCGGCCACCGGCATGCCATCCTCTTTGCGCGAAGTAATTGCAGTCAATTCCACCTTCGGATGCTGCGCCAACAAGCGCAACAACTCCACACCCGTATAACCTGTACCGCCGACGATACCCGCCTTGATCATGTCTTTTCCTTGCCATACCTTGAATTTTCGATTTTAACAGCCGGCATTAAAGCCTCTACCATCTATCTTGCCCAAAATAAAGAGATAAATAATGAGTGAAAATACAAAAAGCCGCCGGGCGATAACCAGGCGGCTTTCGGTGTTTCGAATACGCTGATTAGCGCTTGGAGAATTGCTTGGCGCGACGCGCCTTGCGCAAACCGACTTTCTTGCGTTCGACTTCACGAGCATCGCGTGTGACGAAACCAGCCTTGGCCAATTCTGGCTTCAGGGTTGCATCATAGTCAATCAATGCGCGGGTAATGCCATGGCGCACCGCGCCGGACTGGCCGGATTCGCCGCCGCCATGCACGTTGACCATGATATCGAAATGTTCGAGATTATTGGTCAATTCCAGCGGTTGACGAATCACCATCAGCCCGGTTTCGCGAGAGAAATATTCACTAGCCGGCTTGCCGTTGACAACAATTTTGCCGCTACCTGCCTTGATGAAAACCCGAGCCACTGCACTCTTCCGACGGCCGGTTCCGTAATTGTAGTTACCGATCATGTCTATTCCTTAGAGTTCGAGTACTTTGGGTTGCTGCGCAGCATGCGGATGGGAAGCTTCCGCATACACTTTGAGCTTCTTGATCATTGCGTAGCCAAGCGGCCCCTTGGGCAGCATGCCCTTGACCGCCTTTTCCAGCGCACGCCCTGGAAAGCGCTGTTGCATTTTCTGGAAATTGGTTTCATAGATACCGCCCGGGTAGGTGCTGTGGCGATAATATGTCTTGTCCAGCGCCTTGTTGCCAGTCACGCGCAGCTTGCCTGCGTTAATGACAACAATGAAATCGCCCGTGTCGACGTGAGGAGTGAATTCAGGTTTGTGCTTGCCGCGCAGTCGGAGTGCCACTTCGCTGGCAACACGTCCGAGGACCTTGTCCGTCGCGTCAATCACGAACCAGTCGCGCCGCACTTCATGTGCTTTAGCGGAAAAGGTTTTCATGATGACTTTCTAATCAAATTATTGCTCAAACCGAGGGTGGTTCCGCCGTCATCATCATAACTGCGATGCATGCGGACTCAGCCTTATTATCTTCCCGAGCAAATGGAAAGCCGGAAATTATAACCTTTTCAGAGACTTAGCGTCAAATTTCGTCTGTAGTAAATACATTTCACAAAAGACAAAGACCTTTCCCCAGTGCTCCTGCGAGAGTAAAAATCAACAAATGCGTGCCCTGCCTGAGCAGGATGTTTTGCGTCAGTTAAAATTTCAACTTGCTTCGCAAACCGCGCACTATTGAATAGCCATAAAAAAAACCCGAAGCTATCAGACTTCGGGTTTAAATCCACTCCAGTGAAGGAGGGTGGAGGAGACAACTGCTTGACCACCGAAGATACATGCTACATGCGCATCGGCAATCGATGGGCTTATTATAATCAGAGTGATTGTGCACTGCAAGGTAAAAATATTTTATCAATCATTTTTTTACGATCCATAAAGATAATAAATATTATTTTATGTTGTTTTTCAATAGCTTAAAATAGTCTTCAATAAAAAAGGCAGGTTTGCTGCAACGCAAATATTGTTGCGCCGCAGAAAACTACTGTGCAATCACTATAGTCATTATAGAAACGAATCAAATGCCTGTTTTTTCGAACAGCCCATGTATGAACCATACAGCATTCATGCAATTTGAAATTGCAGTCCGTAAGGCGTT
This sequence comes from Burkholderiaceae bacterium, assembly GCA_035255485.1. Classification (GTDB taxonomy): domain Bacteria; phylum Pseudomonadota; class Gammaproteobacteria; order Burkholderiales; family Burkholderiaceae_D; genus DATEZO01. The sequence goes on along the minus strand of DATEZO010000026.1, from coordinate 26,335 downwards.
ATATCTTTAATACAGAAAGCAACTTCGCAAATAATTGTTTTTGCCTTCAACCAACAAAAGGAATATCTGATGGAATGCACTGTGAAGTGGACCGGCTTATCCGGCATGACATTTTTGGCGGAAACGGGTTCAGGCCATGTAATTGCGATGGACGGCGCTCCGGAAAGCGGCGGGCGCAATCTAGCTCCGCGCCCGATGGAAATGGTGCTGGCTGGAACCGGCGGCTGTACTGCATTCGATGTCGTGCTGATCCTACGTAAAAGCCGCCAGGATATCCGCGGCTGCGACGTTACACTCAAAGCAGAACGTGCCCTAGATGACCCGAAAGTATTCACCAAGATACATTTTCACTTTACCGTACACGGCGGAAATCTTAAATCCAGCCTTGTCGAGCGTGCAATTAAACTGTCGCACGAAAAATATTGCTCAGCTTCCATCATGCTGGAAAAAACTGCAGAAATAACGCACTCTTTTGAAATTATCAACGACCAAGCAATAAACAAGCCAGCATGATTGGCGCCGGTAGCTACAAATAATAAGCAATCGTTGTCATTACTTTTGCCATCATTTGCATTGCACTTCGTACGGCGGCAGGCATTTCAGCTGCACCTAATTGTTTTGCCATTGCACCATGCTCGGCTTCGTCGATCCGCATTTGCTCGACAATTGCTCTCGATTTCGCATCCTGCTCCGGCAGCTTGGTGAGATGGCTTTGCAGATGCAGTTCTACTTGCCGCTCGGTTTCCACAACAAAACCAAGACTTTGCGCGTTGCCGAGTTGCGCCGCCAGCGCGCCCATTGCATAGGCGCCTGCAAACCATAGTGGATTGAGCAGGCTGATGCGAGACCCCAGTTCACCCAGTCGTTGCACTGTCCATGCCAGATGATCCTCCTCCTCCCGTGCAGCTTGCGCAAACTGTTGTTTGAGCTCGACTTCTTCAGTAAAGCGTCCTTGCGCTTCGTATAACGCTTGTGCGCACACCTCGCCCACATGATTTACACGCATTAAGCCAGCGGCGTGGCAACGTTCCACGGAATCGAGCTCGGCTTCTGCGATCCGCGCTGCAGGATACGGGTGCGCTGCGCGAGTAACACCACCCATGACGCGCAGTGCCTTGTCCACTCGCGCAATCACATTATCCATACCAGACATGTTGCTCATCATTACACTCAAAATCCACAATAATAAGTTGCCTAAAAACCACATAATAAGTGGTAAATTGCCGTAAAGACCGAATTCTCTTTGCTGTAAAAACTGTTATTTGTTGAAATAGTTATCAGCTTCTAACCAAATGGTTCAGAAGTATCGCCAAGAGCCCATTTTTATCACTAATGGTCTTGTTGAACGCAGTGGGCATTATCTTGGCACAATAACTCTCGGAGACTACTTAAAATGAAAAAAACGCTTCTCGCACTCGCTGTTCTGAGCACTTTTGCAGGCACTGCATTCGCACAGACCTCCCTTACGATCTATGGTTCGATTGATGGCGGGGTTCGTAGCCAGACCAATGTTGATGCCGCAGGTCACAACAAGCAGACGGTGAGCTCCAACGGCACCTACAATAGCAACCGCCTTGGTTTCAAGGGTGTTGAGGATTTGGGTGGCGGTATGAATGCGCATTTTAATTTGGAAAGTGGTTTCAACAGCGGCACAGGCACGTTGGATAACCCTGCGGGCACATTATTCAATCGTCTTACAATCGTGGGGCTTGGCGGTTCCTGGGGCGCAGTTGACCTCGGCCGCAATTACACGGTTGCGTTCAAGACCATCGGTGCTTACGACCCGCTCGGCTACAAATTTCCTGGAATCGCACTTGCGATCCCGGCGACCGCTGGCGTACGCTACAACAACGATATTCAGTACACTGGTACATTCGGTCCGGTGACGGCACGTGCCGAATATGCATTGGGTGAACAACCCGGTGACGCCGGCTTCAACACCAGCAAAGCGATTGGCGCAAGCTATACCCAAGGCCCGATTAGTGCAGGCGCAGCCTACACTAATCGCGATGTAGCCGGTTTCGACAACAAGCATTGGACTGTGGGCGGCGCCTTCAAGTTTGGCATGGGTCGCGTAGCTGTCGGTTATGCCAATCAGAAGCAGGAAACTGCCATCGGTATTGATACAAAAAACAAGTGGATGTGGGTTGGCGTCGGTTTTGCAGCATCTCCTGCGCTTGAAATCACGCCTGCTTACTACCGCAACAAACAAGAAGGCGGTGCTGCCGGAGCACTTGTTGGCAAGAAAGATATATTCATGCTGTCGGCAGCCTATGCACTCTCCAAACGCACCAGCCTGTATGCTTTAATTGATCAGGCGAGATTGGAAGATGCTTTGCTTGCTTTCGGACATGACCGTCAACGTGATATCGCAGTGGGTGTTAATCACAATTTCTGATCAAGCTCTATTCATAAGTTGAAATATTTGCCTTATTTGTTTATTTAAACAGACTCGCAATTTGCGAGTCTGTTTTTGTTTTTCATTAGAATTCTTCCGGGTTATGCACCAAAGTAGTGCCTTATGCTCCACAGCAAGATCTTCCATCTATCGGTAAATGCATTTCTTTATTGCATTTAATTGCCATTTTTACACTGAAATGTTGTAAAAAAGCCCCGGATATTCGCTAAACCTTCCATCAAATTCAAATTCTCTTTGATCGCCATACCAATATTTGTTCAAATAACACCAGCTTCTTGATGATTGAAACGGAAGTTCGGCAAGAGCACAAGCGTCATTGCTTTGCTGATAGCAACATATATTGGTCAAAACAACCTTTGAGGATTATTCAATGAAAAAATCGCTTCTCGCATTAGCAGTACTCGGCGCTTTCGCAGGTGCTGCTTCGGCGCAAACCAACGTTACCGTCTACGGTACATTGGATGTTGGCGTTTCCAAGACCACTGGCACGACAACCAGCATTGGCGCTGGCGACAACAACAAGCTTGGCTTCAAGGGCACGGAAGATTTGGGCGGTGGTTTATCCGCGCTGTTCCAGGCTGAAATCCGCTTCGATCCGGATACCGGCACTACTGAAGGCAACGGTACCCGCCCCATGTTCCAAGGTCAAACGCGCGTCGGTCTGGCTGGTGGCTTCGGTATGGTCCGCCTGGGTCGTGGCCTGACTGCCAATCAAGAATCATTTGCAGCATTTGATCCATGGGGTGCAACCCGCGCTCGTGGCGCAATGATTCCGTTTTCGTATGGCCCTTATGGCTCCGATCCGCTGAATCCGGCTAACGCAACCCAAAATCGTTTCTCCAATGCCTTGTTCTATAACACCCCGGTGATGAGCGGCTTCCAAGCGAACGTTACCGTTGCGACCAAAGAAACTGGCGCTCTTGCATTTACTCCGACCAGAACACCGGTTTCGTTCTCGGGTACTTATACCAATGGCCCGATCGGTGCCATGGTCGGATATGAACGCAATGCAATCGATGCCAAAGTCTGGAATGTCGGCGGCACTTATGCCTTCGGCCCGGCGAAGCTGTTTGTAACTTATGCCAAAACCTCCGCATCAGATGTTGCCGGTCTGCCGGCTGGCGTCTTGGCCGCAGGAATACCGTTGGCAGGCTTTGATGCAAAAACATGGACTCTGGGCACGAACGTCAATGTCGGCGTTGGCAAGGTCCTGGCTGCCTATGGTCAATCACGGCCGGATGCTGGCGCCAAGACAAAAAGAGCGTCTCTCGGCTATGAGTATCCGCTGTCCAAGCGTACGTACCTGTACACTGATGCGGTTAACATGAAGACGGATGGCATCGATTCCACTAGGACCTTCGACGTGGGCGTACACCACAATTTCTAAGCTAACAGCAGTTAATGCATTAAATAGTTTGCTCATTTAATGCATTACCGATGTTACTAGAAAGAAATTTGAATGTGCCTGGGAAACCAGGCACATTTTTTTATTTTTACTTTCCAGAATTATCGGATGATCTCATTGGATAGTTAATAACAATCCAGTAGCGACAAAGACTTTACTCCAGCACTTATCCGTATTTCCAGCAACCTGGCTACTTTTGCGGTAACGTAGTTCGCGTGGACCGGAATACCGAGGCATCGGCATAAAACGCCTCATCCTGCGCCGGCCACCAGCCCGGTATTCCCAGAATCGGTATCGGCGTGAAATTGGCAGTCGTCAATTTCTTTGTCAATTGACCGGCGACAATCGAATCCATCCACCCAGTTTTCTGTTCTGGCGGCAGCGCAAAAAACGCATCGTCCGCAGTGACGAACCAGGCGTGCGCCGTAATGGCCTTGTATGGCGCAGTCAGTTTTTCCATCAATGCATGGCCGAACAGTCATACTTCGCAATCACGCCGGAAAGCGGCGCGGCGACTGAGAAATGCCTCATACCACCGATGCGCCCGCAAGGCTGACGCCAGTTCGATATCACGCGTTACAATCAACGCCGCATTTTCATCAAAAATAGTCGCGCCATCGCGTATCCTGCCACGGCCTGTCGATATTGCTCCCGTGGACTGCTGCGCATGGCCGGATCGTTCAATCTCCGCGGCCTGCAATGCGTTGAGTTGTTTTTTTACCCGAGGAAACGTCAACCACACGAGCACATTGAAAAAATCATGCAGATTGTCGCGTGTCGGCACGCCGCCGGTCATGCTGATGAATACCTCGTAAGCCATGCCCGCTGGCAAATCGGATTGCGGGACGAAATGGAGCGGCAATCCGCGATGATTGCGCAGATCCAGCCCTATCGCCGCTGCATTGCATGCCTTGCGCCAGTCCCGTATGTGCTGCCGTATCGGCACAATGGCCGGCTGGAACGGCGACAGCCATGGCTGTCGCCAGTCGATCCGATCGAAGAAATGGGAAACCCTGCCTCCGTAATCGTCCATAAGCAAGTGCCATTAACGGTGCGAATTCCCTGCTTTTCCGTAGTCGAGAGAAGAAAAGTATTGCACTTCCATGGTGAACGTATGCCAAGGCTGTGTCCCAGATGCGCTGTGTTTCTCCAGCCCACTCGTACTATGCAGGATGGCCATGTCCAATGTCATCAAGCGACTTTCCATGCCAGCGTTTCGCCACCATTCAAAGGTACGATGACGCTATCGCCAAACGGCAGCTCCGCTGGTACCGTCCATGGCTCACGCCGCAGCGTAATGGTGCCTGTGTTGCGGGATAGCCCGTAAAATGCCGGGCCGTTGATGCTCGCAAATGCTTCGAGCCGGTCCAGCACCCCGGCCTGTTCGAATGCCTGCGCATATAGTGCCATCGCATGCAGTGCGGTATAGCAGCCGGCACAACCGCATGCATGCTCCTTCAAGCCTTTTGGATGCGGCGCGGAATCGGTCCCAAGGAAAAATCTGGTGTTCCCTGAGGTTGCCGCCTGCAGCAACGCCTGCCGATGCGCTTCCCGCTTCAATACCGGCAGGCAGTAATAGTGCGGACGAATGCCGCCCTTGAAGATCTCGTTGCGGTTGTACAGCAGATGATGCGCGGTGATCGTCGCGCCAACCTGATCATCCGCATCTACCACGTATTGCGCGGCGTGGCTGGTGGTGATGTGTTCGAACACGATTTTCAGTGCGGGCATCGCGCGTCGCAGCGGTTGCAGCACGCGCTCGATGAATACCGCCTCGCGATCGAAAATATCGACCTCCGGATCGGTCACCTCGCCATGCACCAGCAATGGCAGGCCTGCTTCCTGCATTGCTTCCAGCACCTTGTACGTCTTGGCGAGGTCGGTAACACCGGCATCGGAATTGGTGGTCGCGCCGGCCGGATACAGCTTGACCGCCTGAATCAGGCCGCTCTCTTTGGCGCGGCGGATTTCATCGACGGGCGTGTTATCAGTCAGGTACAGCGTCATCAATGGCTCGAATTGCATGCCGGCCGGCAATGCCGCAAGAATGCGCTCGCGATAGGCTGCTGCCTGTGCAGTCGTAGTCACTGGCTGCTTCAGGTTGGGCATCACGATCGCCCGGGCAAACTGACGTGCGCTATGCGGCAGCACGCTGGCCAAGGCTGCGCCATCGCGCAAATGCAGATGCCAGTCATCCGGGCGGATAATCGTGAGGTGCTGGACGGAATGGGCGCTTGATAGGTTTTGCATGGTGGTTGCTCCTTTACACTACCGCCATTTTACCTGCCTGCCCTGTGGGCATGGCGTGTACGGCAGCAGCGGAAGCGCCCTGTAATATTGGCAATCGTCCCAGGCAGCGCCTGACACTGCGGTTCCAGCCAGACATCAATGTGTAATGATCTTCGCCAGGAAATCGCGGGCCCGATCCGAACGCGGCGTACCAAAAAATTCTTCCTTGGTGCAGTCCTCGACAATCAATCCCTGGTCCATGAAAATCACGCGGTTGGCGACCTTGCGCGCAAAACCCATTTCATGCGTCACCACCATCATGGTCATGCCTTCCTGAGCCAGGCCTACCATCACATCCAGCACTTCATTGATCATTTCCGGATCAAGCGCCGATGTCGGCTCGTCGAACAGCATCGCAATCGGGTCCATTGACAGCGCCCGCGCAATCGCGACACGCTGCTGCTGGCCACCGGACAATTGCCCGGGAAACTTGTCTTTCTGCGCAATCAGTCCGACGCGATCAAGATACTTGAGCCCTTTTTCCGACGCCTCCTCCATGCTGCGCCCCAGCACCTTGACCTGTCCGATCGTCAGGTTTTCCCGAATCGACAGGTGCGGAAACAATTCGAAATTCTGGAACACCATGCCAATGCGCGCGCGCAATTTGGACAGATTGGTTTTCGGATCACCGACGGATATGTTGTCGACAAAAATCTCGCCCTTCTGAAATGGTTCCAGTCCATTGACGGTTTTGATCAAGGTCGATTTGCCAGATCCGGACGGGCCGCAGACAACGACCACCTCCCCTTTGGCCACGCTGGTGGTGCAATCGGTCAGTACCCGAAAGCTGCCGTACCACTTGCTGACGTTTTTCAATTCAATCATTTTGCTCTCCTGATTTTCTTTTTCCGCGCACCCGGTTTGCCAGCGGATCATCGAATGATGGCAACCTTGTGCTGCAGGCGCTTGACCAGCGTGGACAGTCCGAACGACAGCACGAAGTACACGATCGCGACAAACAGATACATTTCGACCAGCCGGCCATCGCGCTGCGCAATCTTCGAGGCTGCGCCAACAAAATCGGTAATCGACAGCACATACACCAGCGACACGTCCTGGAACAGGACAATGGTTTGCGTCAGCAGCACCGGGATCATGTTGCGGAAAGCTTGCGGCAGCACGACATTGCTCATGGTTTGCCAGTAATTCATGCCGAGCGCATAGCCGGCCGCCACCTGCCCGCGCGGAATCGACTGGATCCCGGCGCGCATGATTTCGCAATAATAGGCGGACTCAAACAGGATGAAGGTAATGAGCGAGGATGAGAATGCGCCGACCTTGATCGGTTCATTGGCACCGATCACCCAGGCGCCGATATACGGCACTAGAAAATAAAACCAGAAAATCACCAGCACCAGCGGGACCGCGCGGATCAGATTGACATAACTGGCAGCGACCAGCGAAATCGACCGGAACTTCGACAGCCGCATCATCGCCAGCATAGTGCCGATGAGAATCCCGCCCAGCATGCTTAACCCGGTCAGCTTCAGGGTAAACACCATGCCGGTCTGGAACAGATACGCCCAGGAGCGCTGGATGACATCGAAATCGAACGTGCCAAACATGCTCAATGCCCTCCCGCAGTAGTTGAGCCGGAAGAAATGAAGCCGGGTACGGCCACTTTTTTCTCAAGCATGTGCATCAGGAAAACAATGCATACGTTCACCAGCACATACAGAATGGTGGCGCCGGTAAACGCCTCGAATACCTGGAAGGAAAATTCCTGCATCGAGCGCGCCCGCGCCGTCAGCTCCATCAGGCCGATGGTCAGCGCCACGGCGCTGTTCTTGATAACGTTGAGGAATTCGCTGGTCAGCGGCGGAATCACGATGCGGAACGCCATCGGCAACAGAATATAGCGATAGGCCTGCGGTAGGGTCAGGCCAAGCGCGATACCCGCCATTTTCTGGCCGCCCGCCAGCGAATTGATGCCGGCCGATATCTGCACCGCGACCCGCGACGAAGTAAAAAATCCCAGCGCGATGACCGCAGTCACGAACGAGGCATTCGGCATCGCCTTGATCCAGTTGCCAATCGCCTCCGGCACCAGTTCCGGCATCACGAAGTACCACAGGAACATCTGCACCAGCAGCGGGATATTGCGGAAGAGCTCGACATACGCATTGGCAAGCCGCACCGCCCATTTGTTCGGCATGGTACGAATAGTGCCGATGATGGTGCCGAGGATGAGCGCCATGATCCATGCGCTTAGCGCGGTCGCCATGGTCCAGATGAGGCCGGACCACAAGGTATCCATATACGTTCCTGCGCCGTCTGGAGAGGCTTCCCAGAAGATGCGCCAGTTCCAGTTGTAATGCATATTGCCCTCGTTTCTCCAAGCATGGCCTGATGGTAAGTCCTGCGCGGGCAGCTACATTGACATGCGCAAGATCATCCCGGAAAAAGCAGTTGATGCACCAAAAGCACGGCAATTACGAACACGTCAAGGATATGCCAAATTAATGGCAACAGCCGTTATCCCCATCGACAAATGACGATATCGATCCAAGCAATTGATGTGTTTCATTTCGTATTCTTCATGGGCCGGTCGCCACTTTCAAGATGATCCGGCTTGCTCGATGGCGCATTTGTGCAACGCAGTAATCGCTACCGCATAAAACAAACGGGAGGCGCATGCCCCCCGTTTTGACAATGGTGATCCTGCCTTGTTATTTGTAATGTGCCGGGTCACCGGAGTCGGTCGGATTGGCGAATGCCGCTTTCAATTCCTTGCTCATCGGGACGTTCAGATTGATCCCTTTGGGTGGAATCGGCGACAGGAACCACTTGGCATAGATGCGATTGATGTCGCCAGATTTGTACACGGTACTCAGCGCATCATCCACCACTTTCTTGAATTGAGGATCGTCGCGACGCTCGATGATGCCGTATGGCTCGACCGACAAGGCTTCGCTGGTAATGGCGTAATCGCCCGGCGACTTGGAACTGGCGGCCAGCGATGCCAGCAGAATATCGTCCATCGCAAACGCCACCGCGCGACCGGTTTCCACCATCAGGAATGCTTCGGCATGATCTTTTGCCGTCAGGATATGCATTCCAAGGTTGCGTTCGGCGTTCAGGGCGGTGATCTGCTTGAGATTGGACGTGCCGGAAGTCGACACAATCGTCTTGCCTTTCATATCGGCCAACGACTTGATGTTGGATGATTTCTTGGCCAGCAGCCGATTGGCGGTAATGAACATGGTCGGCGCAAACGCGACCTGCTTCTGACGTTCGAGGTTGTTGGTGGCGGAGCCGCATGACAGATCGATAGTGCCATTGGCAATTAGCGGGATGCGGGTCGCGGAAGTCACCGGCACCATCTTGATGTTCAGCGCGGAAAGACCGAGATGCTTTTGTATCGCGGCAGCGGCTCTCATGCACAGGTCAATCGAATAACCCTGGTACGACTGCTTGTCATCCAGGTAGGAAAACGGAATGGAAGAATCGCGCACACCCAATGTAAGCGTGCCCGTATCCTTGATCTTCTTCAACGTACCGCTGTCCTGTGCATATGCGCCTGCTGCAATCATGCCTGCGCCGATCAGTACGGCGATCAACTTCGATAAATTCATGATTCCTCCTGTAAGAATGACAACTCCAGTGTATCAAAACCATCGACCGATGCACGAATATTCTGTTGTACTTTAACGGATTTCCGGCATTGCCGTTTTTGCTGCGGCGCAGCGCGATACAGGGTGAATCAGGGATACAGGCCGCGCATCTCGCGCGCCTGGAGCACGCGGGTACATCCGACAATGAATGCTGCAGTGCGTAATGACACTTTCTTGTCTTCGGCAAGATGCCATACGGCCGTGAACGCATCACGCATGATACGTGTCAGGCGCTGATTGATTTCATCTTCCGTCCAGAAAAAGCTCGAGAAGTCCTGCACCCATTCAAAATAACTGACGGTAACGCCGCCTGCGTTGGTGATGACGTCCGGCACCACCAGCACGCCCCTGTCATGCAGGATGTCATCCGCTTCCGGCGTCGTCGGGCCGTTTGCGCCTTCCAGGATGATGCCGGCGCGAATCACGCCGGCATTCGCCGCGGTAATCTGCTGCTCCAGTGCGGCCGGCACCAGGATATCGCAGTCGATGCTCCAGAATTGGCTGCGGTCCGTCAATCCGTCTGCGCCGGCAAAACCGACGACGCTGCCGGTAGCCAGCACATGGGCTTGCAGCGCCGCGACATCCAGACCGCTGGGGCACACCACCACCCCCGCATGGTCCTGCACCGCCACCACTTTTGCACCGGCCTCCGCAAACAGGCGTGCCGCCACGCCGCCGACATTGCCGAAACCTTGCACCGCGATCCGTGCATTCTTGATGTCCAGGCCGCGCTTGTCCGCCGCTTCGCAGCCGACCACGAAAACGCCGCGTCCGGTTGCATCGCGCCGTCCAAGGCTGCCGCCGAGCGAAATCGGCTTGCCGGTGACGACGCCGGATGCGGTACTGCCCTGGTTCATGGAATAGGTATCCATCATCCAGGCCATGACTTGCTCGTTGGTGTTGACGTCCGGCGCCGGAATATCCTTGTTGGGGCCGATGATGATATTGATTTCGCTGGTATAGCGGCGCGTCATGCGCTGCAATTCAGCCATCGACAGGGTTTTCGGATCAACGCGAATGCCGCCTTTGGCGCCACCATACGGTACATTCACTGCCGCATTCTTGACCGTCATCCAGGCCGACAGCGCCATCACTTCGGATAGCGTGACATCCTGGTGAAACCGCACGCCGCCCTTGCCCGGGCCGCGCGAAGTATTGTGCTGCACGCGGTAGCCTTCAAAATGCGCAATCGTCCCATCGTCGCGCTCGATCGGTACGTCGACGATCAGAACCCGCTTGGGCCGCTTCAGGGTTTCCACCCAGCGCGCCAGCGCGCCGAGATGCGGCGTCACGCGATCGATCTGCTCCAGATAGACGCCCCAGGCACCGATATCGTGCGAGATCAAATAAGATGGAATTTCATGCTGAATGGACATGCTGCAATCTCTCCTTTTAGTTAACCGGCTGTCGTCGCATGCGACAGCGCCCTGTACAGTATGTTAGGCGAACCCGGCACAATAGATCCAATGCTTTGCAGGCATGCAATTATGCAAAATGTGCATAACATTGCCATGATTCTCACGCCGCATGGCCAGGAAAATCCACCCATCCTGCCCGCCTCGTAAAATATCGAATAATTGCATGCATTTTGCAAAACATCCCTGCGTGAAATCAGGCGGTCCATTGTCGCCCATCATGTTTCCTTGCGGCCCCTGCGCTTGCGGCCCTGCCCTTGCGGGGCTGCTTTCGCGTGTTCCGCCAGGTAATGCCATAGCCGCGCGACGAGCGGCTTGCCGGGCCGCTGGGTGGTCGGGCGCTCGCGGTAAAGCCGGATTTCCATGTCGACCGCCCATTCCGGCTGGCCGCCGTCGGCGCGCGCAAGCTGCTTTTGCCTGACTTCACGCACGACTGCGGATTCCGGCAGGAACGCGAGCCCGTGGCCTTCCAGCGCCATCATTTTCAAGCCTTCCGCCATGTCGGTCTCATAGCGCTTTTCCAGGTAGAGCGGCGTATTCGCATCGGCCAGGATCAGTTCGACCATGCGACCGAGATACGCATTGCTGGTATAGGAGAGAAACGGCAACGGCGCTTGCGCGCTGCCCGGCAGCAGCACGTCCGGAATGCCGCTCCTGCCGCAACGCGCATAGGCGCGCAATGCCTCGCTGCCGAGGCTCAGGATGTCGTAGCGGCTGGTGTCGAGCTGCACCGGCTGGCGCGGATGGTGATAGCACAGCAGCAGGTCGCATCCTCCTTCTACCAGCGTCATCACCGCATCATGCACGTTCAGCGCAATCAGGCGCGTGTTGAATGGACCGAAGCCGGCATTCAGCGCTGTCATCCATTTCGGCATGAAAGTCAGCGACAGCGTATGTGGCACCGCGAAGTCCACCGTAGTGTGCGCGGTGGGCCGCTTGCCGCGCAACAACGCCCGGGCGTTGTTAATCTGGCCCAGCATTTCCATCGCCTGCTCGTAAAATACCTCGCCTGCCGCTGTGAGCCGGGTCGGATACGAGGTGCGATCGATCAGGTCGGCGCCCAGCCATGATTCCAGCGACTGGATGCGGCGTGAAAACGCCGGTTGCGTGACGTGGCGCAGCTCTGCCGAGCGGCTGAAACTATGCGTTTCGGCTAGCGAAATGAAATCTTCCAGCCATTTTGTTTCCATGCTCCTCCATCCCGCCATTGCGTTTGCCACGCCTGCCGCTTATGCCAGCACGGCTTCCACATCCGGACCGCCCGATTCCGGCGACGCAGCGCCATTGTCCTGCCGCGCCTGCTGCCTGGCCCACATTTGCGCATAGGCGCCGTCTGCCGCCAGCAGTTCGGCATGCGTGCCGCGCTCGATGATGCGACCATGATCCAGCACCAGGATCTGCGCGGCATCGGCAATGGTGGACAAGCGATGCGCGATCACCATGGTAGTGCGGTTTTGCGCGATTTCTTTCAGCTGCGCCTGGATTGCCTGCTCGGATTTGGAATCCAGCGCCGAGGTCGCCTCATCGAAAATCAGGATCGCGGGGTTTTTCAGCAGCGTGCGCGCGATGGCGACGCGCTGTTTTTCGCCACCGGACAATTTCAGGCCGCGCTCGCCGACCACGGTGGCATAGCCGTCCGGCAAGGATTCGATGAAATCGTGAATATACGCGGCCTTGGCTGCAGCGATCACCTCCGTCTTGCTGGAGCCTGGTTTGCCATAGGCGATGTTGTATTCGATCGTATCATTGAACAATACCGTGTCTTGCGGCACGATGCCGATTGCAGTGCGCAGCGATGCCTGCGTGATGCTGCGCAGATCCTGCCCGTCGATCGTGATGGCGCCGGCATTGATATCGTAAAAGCGGAACAGCAGCCGCGACAGCGTCGATTTGCCGGAACCGCTATGCCCGACCACGGCGGTGGTGGTGCCGGCCGGAATCGTGAAATCGACATCGAACAGGATCTGGCGCCGGCTTTCATAACTGAAATCGACGTGGGAAAACCGGACTTCGGCGCCGCGCGTGACGAGTGGCTGCGCATCTGGCGCGTCCGCGATTTCACGGTGTTGCTCCAGCAGGGAAAACAGGCGCTCCATGTCCGCCAGGCTTTGCTTGATTTCGCGATACAGCACACCGAGAAAATTGAGCGGAATATACAGCTGGATCATGAAGGCATTGACCAGCACCAGGTCGCCCAGCGTCATCTTGCCGTCGATCACGCCTTGCGTCGCCCGCCACAGGATCAGCGTGACGGCGGTGGCGATGATCAGCGATTGCCCGGTGTTCAGGATCGACAACGAGGTTTGCGATTTCACCGCCGCGCTTTCATAGCGCTGCAACCCTTCGTCGTAGCGACGCGCTTCGTAATCCTCGTTGCTGAAATACTTGACCGTTTCGTAATTGATCAGCGAGTCGATCGCCTTGGTATTCGCCTTCGAATCCAGGTCGTTCATGGTGCGCCGGAAATGCGTGCGCCATTCCGTCACCACGATCGTATACGCGATGTAAATCGCCAGCGCCGTGAAGGCAATGATCGAAAACCAGAGATCGTAATGCAGCACCAGGTAACCGATCACCAGCGTGATCTCGACCAGCGTCGGCAGAATGCTGAACAAGGTATAGGACACCAGCGAAGAAATGCCGCGCGTACCGCGCTCGATATCGCGGCTCATGCCGCCGGTCTGGCGATTCAGATGGAAGCGCAGCGACAATGCATGCAGATGCCGGAACACTTGCAGCGCAACCGTGCGCACCGCGCGCTGCGTCACCTTGGCGAATACGAACTCGCGCAATTCGGTAAACAGGGTGGTGCACAATCGCAATACGCCGTAGGCAACCAGGATGCCGACCGGCAGCACCAGCAAGGCACGCGGATTGCTCGGGCTGATGGTCATGTGATCGATCAACTGCTTCAGCAGCAACGGCACGCCGACATTCGCCAGCTTGGCGCCGATCAGGAACGCCAGGGCCAGCAGCATTCGCCACTTGTACGTCCAGAGATACGGCAGCAGGGTTTTCAGGGTGGCCCAGTCATTGCGGGTGCCCTGATTGGCTGCAGGTTCAGGATAGGAAGAGGGATAACGGCGCATGAATGAGAGGCTGAAAACGGACAAGATGGTTTATGCTTCTAGAACGATTGTAGCGGTTTGGGCAAATTCAAGACAGGAAACGGAAATGACCGACAAAGAATGCACTGTACTTCCGGAAGGCATGCCGCAATTGCGCATGGTGCCGATGCCGTCCGACGCCAATATCCATGGGGACGTGTTCGGCGGCTGGATCATGGCGCAGGTCGATATCGCCGGCTCCGTGCCGGCCGAACGGCGTGCCAACGGACGGATTGCCACCGTCGCGGTGAATTCCTTCCTGTTCAAGAATCCGGTATTCGTCGGCGATCTGTTATCGTTTTATACAAAAATCGTTAAAACGGGCAACACCTCGATTACGGTCAACGTCGAAGTCTATGCCGAACGCAACCGCCTGCAGACGGAAACCGTCAAGGTAACTGAAGCAACCCTCACCTACGTCGCCACTGACGCAAACCGCAAGCCGCGCCCGTTGCCGCCGCTACCGCAGGGATGAGGGCAGCGCTACCGATTTACACGCCACTCCACATAAAAACCGATATTTACCTGGAGTATGCATAAAAACATAACAATATTCGCAATGGTTATGCGGCTATTTAAAAATACACCACGGCGTATTCTCACGGCATCAAAGTATGTTTCAACCCGGCAGTAACACTTGGAAACGTAAAAAAACCGCTTGGAAGCCAAGCGGTTTTCAGAACCGATCGATGGTACCGTTGTATGCTATGCCGCCTTTTTCTCATCCCGCAACTGGCGCCGCAGGATCTTGCCGACATTCGTCTTCGGCAGTGCATCACGGAATTCAATGTACTTTGGCCTCTTGTAGCCTGTCAGTTGCTCCTTGCAGTAATCGATCAGTTGTTCCGAGGTCAGCGCCGGGTCCTTGCGCACCACGAACAGCTTGACCGCCTCGCCTGAATTGGCGTCCGGCACGCCAACGCAGGCGCATTCCAGCACGCCGGGATGCGCGGCGATCACGTCCTCGACTTCGTTCGGATAAACGTTGAAGCCGGACACCAGGATCATGTCTTTCTTGCGGTCGACGATGCGGACATAGCCGCGCTCATCCATGATGCCGATGTCGCCGGATTTGAAGAAACCGTCCGGCGTCATCACTTTGGCCGTCTCGTCCGGGCGGTTCCAGTAGCCGGCCATTACCTGCGGCCCGCGAATCGCGATTTCGCCCGGCTGTCCGAGCGGCACCTGCTTGCCGTCGTCGTCCAGGATTGCAATGTCGGTCGACGGGAACGGCAGGCCGATAGAGCCGGTATATTCGACGGCATCGGCCGGATTGCAGGTCGCTACCGGCGAAGTTTCGGACAGGCCGTAGCCTTCCGCGATCGGGCAGCCGGTGACCTGGAACCAGCGCTCAGCCACCGCCCGCTGCACCGCCATGCCGCCGCCATTGCTGACCTTGAGCATGGAAAAGTCCAGCTTGGCGAATTCCGGGTTGTGCAGCAAGCCATTGAATAGCGTATTGACCGCCGGGAACATGTTGATCTTGTATTTCGCCAGTTCCTTGATGAAGCCGGGAATATCGCGCGGATTCGGAATCAGGAGATTCATTGCGCCGGTGCGCGTGCCGAGCAGGCAGCACGATGTCAGCGCAAAAATATGATACAGCGGCAGCGCGCACACCACGATCAGCTGCTCGACCTTCGGCGCCTTGTCCAGCGCCGGCTGCAGCCACACTTCCGATTGCAGCACGTTGGCGATCACGTTCCTGTGCAGCAGCGTCGCGCCCTTGGATACGCCGGTAGTGCCGCCGGTGTATTGCAGGAAAGCGACGTCGTCATGGCTAATCTCGACCGGCTGCAACGCCATGCCGGCGCCTTCGGCCAGCATGCGCTTGAAGCGCACCGCATTCGGCAGCGAATAGGCCGGCACCATTTTTTTCACGTTGCGCACCACGAAATTGACGATCGCGCCTTTCACGCCGCCCAGCAGGTCGCCCATGCTGGCGACCACCACATGCTTGATCCGGGTCTTGGCGATGACGTGTTCCAGCGTGGTTGCGAAATTTTCGAGAATAATGATGGCTTCGCTGCCGGAGTCGTTGAGCTGGTGCTCCAGTTCGCGCGCCGTATATAGCGGGTTAATGTTGACCACGGTACAGCCGGCACGCAGGATGCCGGCCAGCGCGACCGGGTATTGCAGCACGTTCGGCATCATGATGGCGACGCGTGCGCCCTTCTTCAGTCCTTTGCCTTGCAACCAGGCGCCCAGGCGCTGCGACATGTCGTCGAGTTCCGCATAAGTCAGATATTTGTCCATGCAGACATAGGCGTTGCGCGTCGCGTACTTGCGAAACGACTCCTCCATCAGATGTACCAGCGAGCGGTATTGGGTGTAATCAATCTCTGCAGGTACGCCCTTGGGATACGATTTAAGCCAAAATTTGTCCATTCTCCGCCTCTGGTCTGGTTATTGTATGGGTGGAACGCACCGGGAACAGCGCGTCCTTGTGCGTCTGGAGGACGCCTACTTGTTATTTTTCTATCGTGATGCTATCGGTCCGAGCCTGCGGGTGCAAGCATTTTGAACGATATCCGAGTAACTCCTCTATGTTGCCTGTGGTGGCGATTTTTCAGTATCGGCGCATGAATCATGATCTTGAACCAATCTGGTTACAATGAGAACGAACCGCAAGGGAGGAACAAGGTTTCATCTTTCGCTTGAAAGGCGGCAGCATGCTGAGCTATACCCGCACCATTCATACCATCGATGCGCACACTGGCGGCGAGCCGTTGCGCATCCTGCTGTCCGGCATGCCGCCGGTGCCCGGCGCCACGATTCTCGAACAGCGCGCCTGGCTCGGAGAGCATCGCGACGATCTGCGCCGGTTCCTGATGCACGAGCCGCGCGGCCATGCCGACATGTACGGCGCCTATCTGCTGCCGCCGGTCACGCCGCAGGCTGATTTCGGCGTGATCTTCATCCATAACGAAGGCTACAGCGACATGTGCGGCCACGGCATCATCGCGCTCGGCAAGGTGCTGGTGGAAATGGGTTATGTCGAGCGCCGCGCGCCGGTCACCCGGATCGGATTCGACGCGCCGGCCGGCTTCATCGAGGCGCATGTGGAATGGGATGGCAAGCGCGCCGGCCAGGTGACGTTTCGCAACGTGCCCGCCTTCATCTATCTACGCGACCTGGAGGTGCAGACGCCGACATTCGGCCGCATCGTCGGCGACATCGTGTTCGGCGGCGCGTTCTACTACTACATCAACGCCGAGCAGGCGCACCTGGCAATCCAGCCTGAAATGGTCCGGTCCCTGATCCAGCTGGGCGCGGAAACCAAGGTCGCAGTGAAAGCCGCGGTCCGCATCCAGCATCCGCTGGAGCCGGGCCTGGACGACCTGTACGGCACCATCATCGACGGCGCACCCAATTGCGTCGGCGTGGATCAGTCCAATGTCTGCATTTTCGCCGACCGCGAGGTAGACCGCTCGCCGACCGGCACCGGCACCTCGGGCCGTGCGGCGCAATTGTTCCTGCGCGGCCGACTTGCCCTGAACCAGCCGTATGTCAATGGCAGCATCGTCGGCAGCCGCTTCGAAGTGCGCGTGACGGCGGCAACGCGGGTCGGCTCGTTCGATGCGGCGCTGACTGAAGTGACCGGCACCGCGCATATCATGGGAACCAGCCAGTGGCTGCTGGAAGAAACCGATCCCTTCCCTACCGGATTTTTTTTACGCTGATGATCCGAAATGGAGAAGTATTGCACCGGATCCCCTCATCCCGGCCCCGCTCCGCGCCCCACGGCTGGGCTTGCAAGCCCAGCCGGCTACGGTGGCGCAGGCCGCGGCCCGCAAAACCCCGCCTTCGCCCCGCCCGCGGGAGAGGGTGAGAAATGGGCGCGATTACATCAAGGTTTAATCGCGCCGAATTAATGATCACATCCCATGCAGATTCTTGATGCCCTTCAAACCACCCGATCCCTGCCGTATGCCAGGCTGGTTCCTGCCGTGGCGCAAGCCGCGCGCGAGCTGGCCGACCAGCGCATCCGCGCGCCCGAACGGCAGGTGGTACCGATCGATGCCGCCAGCGTACTGCTGTCCATGCCCGCGATCGGCCATGACATCGGCGTGACGAAATTGATCACGGTGCATGCCAACAATGCACGGCACGGCCTGCCGGCAATCCAGGGCGAAGTCATCGTGTTCGACACCGCGACCGGGCGCCGGCTGGCGCTGCTGGACGGTCCGACCGTCACTGCGCGCCGCACCGCCGCCGTCACGCTGCTCGGCATCGATGTTCTGGCGCTGGCAAAACCGGCATCGGCCCTGATCATCGGGACCGGCACCCAGGCCAACGCGCATGTCGAGGCGCTGGTCGATTACTTTGGCACAGCGCTATTCTGGATCGCAGGGCGTGACAGGGACAGAACGCAGGCATTCTGCGACGCCCTGCAACGCCGGCATCCGCAGATCACTGCCACCCCTGTCATCGCCGCCGCCCTGCAATCCGCACCTCCGGAAACCGATGTCGTGATTGCCTTGACCACGTCGACAACACCGGTGATCCCGGCCTCGATCGCGCCGCATACGCTGGCCATCGGTGTCGGCGCATTCAAGCCTGACATGGCGGAATTGCCGCCCGAACTATTGCTGGAACGCCGGATCGTGGTGGACGATCTGCCCGGGGCGCGCCATGAAGCGGGAGATCTGATACAGGCCGGCATCGACTGGCGCCAAGTCACCGCGCTCTCGACTGTACTGGCCGATGGCTTTTCGCAGGCAGGGTCGCCAGTGGTCTTCAAGACGGTGGGGCAGGCCGCCTGGGATCTGGCTGCCGCCAGAACGACTCTTGCGTCATTTTAATACACGGGTATGTATTTTAAAATCGCGGCGCATTGATTGCGAATAACAAGGTGTTTTTGCCCATACTCCCATGGTCCTGGAGTTTGAAGCGGATCCGTGTGGCAGCTTGTCGTTGCAGTTGGCATCCCTGTCAAAAAAACAGGAATTCGCAAACGATGCGGAAGAGACGAAAGAGACGCTATCCATCAGCCGCTTGATTGCTCCGGGGCATTCGACCGTCTGGCCCGAGAACGCCATGCATCGTGTTTCTGATTCAGGGGCAACCCATTACCGGGCCTGCGGCGACAGGTTGGGCGCATTCAGGGAAGTTGCCTGCGCCGCCATTTGCGGTTGCTTACCCAGTTGTGCCAGGCGCTGGTCGCGCTCGTCCTTGCCGAGTTGCGCCAATGCCTTTACCGATTGATAAAATCGCCTGAAGGACTTTTGCTGCACCAGAAGCGCATGGAACGCCGGCACAAAGTCATGGTAAGTGGCAATCGACGCCAGATGCGCATTCGACAACGGCTCCGCAAACCAGCGGTCGTAGCCGGCATAGCCATGCCACTTCAGCTTGAGGATCTGATATTCATCCTTCAGGTTCCGGAAGATTTCCGCCTTGCGTTTCCGCTTGTCCACCTTGCCGGCCTTGCGCGCATAGTTGTCCTCCAGCTCGGTGCGATACTTCATCAGCAGCGCCAGGAAATCCTGCTTGCGTCCCTCGAATTCGGCATGCACCTGGCGCATGCTGTCATTGCCGTATTCGGCCATCCAGCGCTCGACACCCGCCTCTTCCACCGCGGTCGCAAAGGATTCATTGAATTGCGAGTCGCCCGGCACATAGACCACCTGATGCGCCAGCTCGTGGAATACCAGGCGCGCCAGTTCGCTGTCCGGATACTGGATGAAGGTGGACAGCACCGGATCGTTGAACCAGCCCAGCGTCGAATACGCAGGTACGCCGCCGACCTGCACATCGAAGCCTTCGTTGCGCAGTTCCCGGGCAAAGCCCTGCGCATCATCCTTGCTGTAATAGCCGCGATAATTGACGCAGCCCGCGATCGGGAAGCACCATTGCTCCGGCTCCAGTGACAATTCCGGCGTCGCGACGACATTCCACAGCACGAACGGCCGCTTCAGGTCGGTGTAGGTCTTGAAACTGCCATTGTCAGGCAACCCCAGTTCGCGCGCGGCGAACGCACGGATTTCCCTGACTTTCTGGAGCCGGCTCTTGAGCCTTATGCCGGTACTCGGATCACTCAGCCATTCGTCGATCGGCCTGGCGTCTGACAGCAGGGAAAATTGTCCCTGCGCAGCCTGTACGTAATACCCCAGCTGCGCGCAGCTGGCGATCAATGCCGCCACACCGCATATGATTGCAATACGCCACTTCATTCGCGTCATTCCTGCTTTCTTGCTTTTTCCACCTGCACCAGTACATCATAGAAAGTCGGCGCCTGCCCCATGTCGGTCAAGCGCTGGCTAGTGACTTCATTGGCGTTCTTGCCATCGGATGTCAGTTTTTTCCACCAGACCGACAGACCGACCACCAGGCCCGGGCGCGCCTTGTCGGTGAGGCGCGCCTTTGCCATGAACGATCCGCGGTCGTTATAAATCCGTACCTGCTCGCCGTCGCGAATATCCCGCTGCGCCGCATCTGCCGGATGCATGTCGAGATGCGGTTCGCCTTCGGTATCGCGCAGGCTCTGCATATTGACGAAGCTTGAATTCAGAAAGTTCCTTGCTGGCGGGGAAATCATTGCAAGCGGATATCGTTCTGCCAACACCGGGTTGCTGGCGCGCGATTCATGGGGCGGGATATAGGTTGGCAAAGGATCAAAGCCGTCGGCCTGCATGCGTTCGCTGTAGAACTCGCATTTGCCCGATGGCGTGAAAAAGCCACCCTGCGCAAAGGGCGCATCCGGCATGTTGAGCTTTTGCCAGCCTTTCTGCTTGAGCGCTTCCCAGTCGAATGGCTGCGTGCGCGCATCCTGCGCATTGAATGCCTGCGCCGCGATCGCCTCGTCGCTCTCCCCAAAGCAGGCATCGTCAAATCCCATGCGCGCCGCCAGCAGGCGGAAGATTTCGGCGTTGGATTTGGCTTCGCCCAGCGGCGCGACAGCGGCATTATTGGCCATCATGTACAGATGACCATAGGCCGAATGCGCGTCGACATGCTCCAGTTGCGTGGTGGCCGGCAGCAGGATATCGGCATAGTCGGCGGTGTCGGTCTGGAAATGCTCGAGCACGACCGTAAACAGATCCTCACGCGCAAAGCCTTGCGTTACCTTGGGCGATTCCGGCGCGACGGCGACCGGATTGGCGTTATACACTACCAGCGCTTCGATTTTCGGTCCGAATGCGGGTGACGCTGCCGCCAGCAGATCGTCGCCGATCGTGACCATGTTGATGGTGCGTGGCGCGCTACCGTGCGGCAACAGATCGGGCCGCTGCAATGCCTGGCTGTTTTTCGCAAAACTATCGGACGACGACAATTGCATGCCGCCCGCAGCATGCCGCCATGCACCCACCAGCGCGGGCAGGCAGGCGATGGTACGCATTGCCATACCGCCGCCATGCACCCGCTGCAAGCCGTAATTGGCGCGAATGGCAACTGCCTCGCCGCGCTGCGCTGTTGCGCCGTAGTCGCGCGCCAGTTGCTCGATCTCGGCAACCGTGATGCCGCACGTCTGCGCCGCGCGTTGCGGCGTCCACTGCCGTACCCGCTCCTTCAGCTGCGCAAAGCCCAGCGTATGCTGCGCGATGTAATCGTGATCGAGCAGATCTTCCGCGATCAGCACATGCATCATGCCAAGTGCAAGCGCGCTATCGGTGCCGGGCAGCAGTGCGATATGCCGGTGGCATTTTTCCGCGGTGAGCGAGCGGTACGGATCGATCGCAACCAGTGTCGCGCCGCGCCGCTTCGCTTCCTGCGCGCGCATCCAGAAGTGCAGATTGGAGGCGATCGGATTGCCGCCCCAGATCAATATCAGCCTGGCATCCTGGAAGCGTTCGACATCGGTGCCGATACGCGCGCCGATCGTGTATTTATAGCCCGCACCGCCGGCGGTGGCGCAAATGGTCCGGTTCAGAAAGGAGGCGCCAAGCTTGTGGAAGAATCGCGCCGACATCGACTCGCCCTGCACCAGCCCCATCGTGCCGGCATAGCTATAGGGCACGATCGCCTGCGGATCGCGCGCCGCAATGGCTTTCAGGCGGGCCGCGATCGTATCGAGTGCCTCGTCCCAGCCAATGCGAGCGAATTTACCTTCGCCTTTCCTGCCGATCTGCTTCATCGGATGCCGCAGACGATCCTTGTGGTACGTGCGTTCGATATAGCGCGACACCTTGGTGCACAGCACGCCGGCGGTAGTGGGATGGTCCGGGTCGCCGCGTACCTCCGTGGCAACGCCGTCGCGTACCGTCACCAGCAGCGCACAGGTATCGGGGCAATCGTGCGGGCAAACCGCGCGGACAATCGACGTTGTCATGGCATTGTTATCCTCGAGGAGGATCGTCCCGCAAGCGGCATCCGGCGCGCCGCACAGTCAGGCTGATCCGTATTAAACACATGGCAATAGCGCAGAGGTAAGATATGCATTTCACTGTCGCACGTCTGTCTGTGTTGCATGGCAATAATACATATTACAAGAATTTTGCATGCACCATGCATGGACTGGAGATCCTCATGAAGTTGATTGATTCAATTGTGCAATTTCGTACCGAACTGCAGCAAATACGTCGTGAACTCCACGCGCATCCCGAACTGAATTACGAGGAGCGGATGACTTCCGACACGATTGCCCGCAATCTCGCCCAATGGAATATTCCGATGTTGCGCGGCATGGGCGTGACCGGCGTGGTCGGCATGATCAAGAACGGCAACAGCCCGCGCGCCATCGGCTTGCGCGCCGATATGGATGCGCTGCCGATGCAGGAAATGAACACTTTTTCCCATGCATCGACGCACCCGGGAAAGATGCATGCCTGCGGCCATGATGGCCATGTCGCGATGTTGTTGGGCGCTGCACATTATTTGTCGGAGCACCGTAATTTCGACGGTACTGTCTATCTGATTTTTCAGCCAGCCGAAGAAGGCGGCGGCGGCGCGCGGCGCATGATGGAAGACGGCCTGTTCGAGCGCTGTCCGATGGAAGCGGTGTTCGGCATGCATAACTGGCCAGGCGCCGTAGTCGGTACGTTTGGCGTGACGGCAGGGCCGATGATGGCATCAAGCAATGAGTTTGAAGTCATCGTGAAAGGCAAGGGCGCGCATGCGGCGCAACCGCACAAGGGCATCGATCCGATCATGATTGCCATCCAGATCGTGCAGAGCTGGCAGACAGTCATTACGCGCGACAAGAACCCTGTCGACACCGCGGTGCTGTCGATCACGCAAATTCACTCCGGCAGTGCAACCAATGTCATTCCGGATGAGGCCGTCCTGATCGGCACGGTACGGACCTTCAGCGTCGAAGTGCTGGATCTGATTGAACGACGCATGCGCAGCATTGCCGAACATACCGTAGCCGCTTTTGATGCGCAGGTAGAATTTCATTTCAAGCGCAACTATCCACCGCTCATCAATCACCCGAAAGAAACGCAATTCGCGGTGGATGTCATGCGCTCGATGGTGGGCATGCAAAATGTCGATGCAAACGTGGAACCGACCATGGGCGCAGAAGATTTTGCCTTCATGCTGCAGCAAAAGCCCGGCTGCTATGTATTCATCGGCAACGGCGATGGCGAGCACCGTGAAACGGGGCATGGCCTCGGACCATGCAATCTGCATAACCCCTGCTACGATTTCAATGACGAATTACTACCGCTTGGCGCTACGTATTGGGTGCGGCTGGTGGAAGCCTGGCTCGGCGCAGGCTGACGATGGCATCGTCCGGCATATTACTCGCCGATAAAAATCGGTAGCCGGCATGCGAGCTTCGCGTCGTATTATTTGCGCTCCGGACGTAAACGGATATCTCCATACCAGGCTTCAGAGATTCCACCCAGGTTATCGGTATCGGTCAACACGCCCACCCCAATCAGCTGGCCCGGTTTTTCGCCGAATGCCGCTTCAAAATCCGTCGCGATATTGCGATTGAAGCTTTGCCATTTGCCCACGCCTTCAGCCGTATTGGCGACCACCAGCATCTTGATGCGTCCACTACGATGGCTTGGCATGATGGTGCCGACAGCCGCATTCTTATCCCATATGTACATTAATGTCGCATAAGGGAAATCGTGACCGGTAATAAGCTTGGCTGTTTCGAAAAGAATCTGATCGGCAAAGGGCAGGCTGTCCTTATCACCATCGAAGCCGAGAATGATCCGTACAGGAGAATCTTCCACGACCTGTGGCTTACTGGCGTCGGTTCCGGCCACCATGCCGATTTTCCATTCCCAATTCAGCCATGGTTGCGCCAAGGGGTCGACGTCAAGATATTGCATCAATCCGGAAGACGCCTCGCGTGCATAGGCATGCAATACAGTTTTACCGCTCTCTTCGACCAGTTGGTATTGCGTCGGCTTTTTTGTGCGCAGGATCACCAGTGGCGTCCACTGATCTGGCAAACCGCTCGCGCTATTCTCGGAAAAAACCGTAATGTGCCCGTGTTGATGCATTGCCGCAGAGGCTGCATCACCCCCGGGTTTATTGGGTAATGGGGCGCAACCCGTGATTGAAAGAACGATGGCGATGAAAAGAATGATCCGGTTCATATTATTACTGTGCGTCACTACATCTCGCAGGACAGCACCATGATGGAAAACGAAATGCAATGAATGCAAAACTGCACATTCATTGCGTGGATAGCTGCGTCACTCTGCCAGTCTGTCTGGACCATTCCCGAGCCTTGTGCCGCCATTGAGGTGCTCTAACGCAACCAATATCGCGGACTGGTCTGCCGTTGCCAATGCCGGTGTAATGCTCCGATAAGACTGGGTCACCATTTCCGCCAACGGCAACTTGATGTTCGCAGCCGCAGCTGCATCCAGTATGTTTTCCATATCTTTCAACTGGCTCTTGACCTGTCCGCCAGGCGCGAAGTTGCGTTCCAGCATGCGCTGCCCATGCACTTCCAGTATGCGGCTTTCCGCAAATCCTCCACGGATAGCGGCGCGCACGGCAGCCGGGCTGGCTCCACCGGCTTGCGCGAGAAGCAGTGCCTCGGCAATGATATTGAGCGTACCACCGACGATAAGCTGATTGCATAGTTTCGCAAGTTGTCCGCATCCGGTATCACCCACCCATGCCGGCCGGCCCATGGCCTGCAATATCGTTTCCGCACGTGCAAAATTCTTTGTGCTTCCGCCAGCCATGATTGCCAATGAACCCGACTCGGCTCCCGCCACGCCGCCAGACACCGGCGCGTCCATAAAATCCACGCCATGAGCAACAAGCCGCGCATGCATGTCGCATGCTTCTGATTGACGGGTCGAACTCATGTCGATCACAAGCGAGCCAGGCCGAAGGCCAGGGATGGCTTGACAAATGACATCGGCAACAGCGGGGCCGTCTTCCAGCATTGTAATGACGATATCCGCTTGCTGCGCGGCATCAGCCGGGTTGGCGGCAATTCGCGCACCGAATTCAACAATGGCTTGCGCCTTGCCGTGCGTCCGATTCCAGGCAATCAAGGGATAACCGGCTTGCAATAAACGGGTAGCCATTGGCTTTCCCATCAGGCCGATGCCAAGAAATGCTATTGCAGGAATCGAAGTCAATTGACTCATAATAAATCTTTCTATTGATATTTCATTGCATAATGACTCAATCCCATTGAAAAACGCAACTGTCATCGCAGTGGGAAACAGCACGCTACATCATTGAGCGTTATTTGATAGATGTCAGTTTGCCTGTTCAAGATCAATTATCGGCTCTCGTGCGCATCAATAAATTCTTCCCGCTTCCGATGATTGCCATTGCACTTTGGGCCCCGCTATTCCGTGCGCTGCGCTGGACGCCGCTTTTGTGATGGCAGGCGGCGACAACAAGACCGAATTGCCGCACATTGGCTATCAGAGCATTATGATGGGCATGGACGACAGCTATCCACCCAATTTGAATTCGGCACGCGCATCGGGCTCGGATACGGATGCCCGAATGCCTGGGACGTAGGACTCATACTCCCGCCCCTGTCGAATGGCGGCCTGAGCCCGCCCAATTACTGCATCAATAGGGCTGGCAACGCGGCTTGGGTTCCGTTTTGAAGGGATCCATCGCGCCCAGGCATACTGGGGGGGACATTTCCACGATCTGCATTGCTACTCGCTGCTGCGCGGGGAATGGGATGCGCAGGCCGGGGC